>JAWLCG010000095.1:0-14019 GCA_041687295.1 Phycisphaerae bacterium
GTCGGGGCGGGCAAGACCTTCCTGGCCGGGGTGCTGGCCAGCCGGCTGGGCCCGGGCAGCCGAACCGTCATGCTGGAGAACCCGCCCCAGTCGCCCAAGCAGCTGGTCAAGACGCTGGCGGCGGGCCTGGGCGTTGAGTTCGCCCCCGGACGGGACAAGACCGACCTGCTGGACAAGCTCCGCGAGACGCTGGTCCGCACAGCCAGCGTGGGCCGACTGGTGACGCTGATCGTCGACGAGGCCCAAGACCTGCCGACCGGCTCGCTGGAGGAGCTGCGGCTGCTGTGGAACTGGCAGCACGCCGGCCAGCGGTTGGTGCAGATCGTCCTGATCGGCCAGCCCGAGCTGCGGACCCGCCTGCAGGAGCCCCGCTGGGAGCCCCTGCGGCAGCGGATCGTCCTGAGCTACCACCTGCGGAGCCTGGGCGAGGCCGACACCGCCCGCTACATCGACCACCGCATCACCGTGGTGGCCGAGGAGGGCTGCGAGGTCGCCTTCGCCCCCGAGGCCAAGGCCCTGATCCACGGGGCCACCGGCGGCATCCCGCGGATGATCAACGTGGTATGCGACAATGCCCTGCTGGTGGCCTACGCCCGCGAGACGCACTGGGTGGGCCCCGACATCATTACCGAGGTCCTGCGGGACATGACCTGCTGGGACCTCCGCCTGCCCAGCGCATAGACCGGGCCCAAACCGCCCCGGCGAACGAAGCGACGAGCCGACCGGCCCCACCGAGGCCGACCGATGAGGAGTTGCCCATGGCTCGAGTATGGGACGCGATGAACAAGCATCAGGCCGAACCGCCCGCGCCGGCCCCCAACGGCGGTGCCCACGGGGCGGACACGCCGGTCCAGAAGGCCCTGTCCACGGCCACCGCCACCGCGCCGGCCGCGGCACCGGTCCTGACGGGGCAGACCGACGGGACGCGCTACTCGGAGCTGCTGATCGCCCACCACGATCGCGCCAGCGGGCAGGCCGAGGAGTACCGCGCCCTGCGCAACAGCCTGCTGGCCCATCGGCCCGAGGGGCGCTTCGGCGTCATGATCACCTCCGCCGAGGCCGGCGAGGGCAAAACCGTCACCTGCCTGAACCTGGCGATGGCCCTGACCGAGCGTGTCGACCGCCGCACGCTCATCATCGACGCCGACCTGCGCCGCAGCCGGGTCGCCAAGCTGCTCGATGCCCCCGGCGAACCCGGCCTGGCCGAGCTGCTCCGCGGAGAGCTGGACGCCCGGGCGGTCATCCAGGCGACGGCCCACAAGAACCTGGACCTGATGGCGGCCGGCCACATCCGCCACGACGAGGTCGGCACGCTGCTGGGCCAGCCCCAGGTCCAGGATGTGATGCAGGATCTGCGACGGATGTACGACTACATCCTGATCGACACGCCGCCGATCAACGCCGTCTCCGACGCCGGCACGCTGGGCCAGGCCGTCGGCGAGGCCCTGATGGTCGTGCGGATGAACAAGACTCACCGCGAGTCGGTCGACAAGGCCATCCGCATGCTCCACGCCTCCAACGTCAAGATCGCCGGGCTGGTGCTGACGCACCGCACGTACCACATTCCGGACTACATCTACCGCTACTCCTGATGCGTCCCCGGCCGCGGGGGCCTGGTGAAGCTCCGGGCAGACCGCAAGGGCCCACCCGGGCCCCGAACGGGCGGGCAGGGCCCCCATCGGCCGGACTTCGGAAGGGCGGCATGAGCACCCAACCCAGACTGCTGTTCGTCTCGCACCGCGTGCCCTACCCGCCGGACAAGGGCGAGCGCGTCCGCGCGTTCCACGAGATCCGCGCCCTGGCCGGCGAGTTCCGCCTGACGCTGGCGACGCTCTGCCACGGCCCGCGCGACGGCGAGTCGGTGCAGGCCCTGGGCCAGTGGTGCGAGCGGGTCTTCCAGGCCCGGGCCGGGGGCTGGCAGGGACTGGCCCGCGGGGGCGTGTCGCTGCTGGCCGGACGCTCGGTGACGGAGGGCTACTTCGCCTCGCGGGCGCTGCAGGCGTGGATCGAGGCCGAGCACCATCGCGACCCCTTCGCCGTGGCCATGGGGTACTCCTCGAGCACCTTCCGCTACATCCAGGCCGTGCCCGCCGGCCGGCGGGTGATGGACCTCATCGACGTCGACAGCGCCAAGTGGGCCCAGTACGCCCAGCAGGGCCCCTGGCCCCGCCGATGGCTGTACGCCCGCGAGGCCCGCGGCGTGGCCGACCTGGAGGCCCGCGCCCTGGCCGGCAGCCAGGCGGTGCTGCTGGTCAGCCAGGCCGAGGCCGACCTGCTGGGCGACGCCGGCGGCCACGTTCGCGCGGTCAGCAATGGGGTTGACCTGGAGTTTTTTGCCCCAAGGCCCGATAAACAGGAAGAGCCGCTACTGGTCTTCACCGGCACGATGGACTACGCGCCCAATGTCGAGGGCGTCGGCTGGTTCGTCCGCGAGGTCTGGCCGGGCCTGCGGCGGCAGGTGCCGGAGCTTCGGCTGGCCGTCGTGGGGCGCAACCCCGCCCCGGCCGTCCGACGGCTGGCGAATGAGCCGGGCGTCGAGGTGACCGGCGCGGTGCCGGACGTCAGGCCCTACCTGGCGCGGGCGGCCCTGGCGGTCTGCCCGCTGCGGATCGCCCGGGGCATCCAGAACAAGGTGCTCGAGGCGATGGCGATGGCCAAGGCCGTCGTGGCCTCGCCGGCCGCCGTCGAGGGCCTCGACGTGCAGACGGGCCGGGAGGTGCTGGCGGCCGACGCCCCGGCCCAGTGGCAGGCGCGGATCGTGCAACTGATCAACGACCCGCCGGCCAGGCAAGCGATGGGCCAGGCGGCCCGGCAATGCGTGGAACGCCACTACAGCTGGTCGGCCCGGCTCGAGCCGCTGGTCGCCCTGTGCCGCGTCCTGGCCAACCAGGGCGCCGATGCGATGGATCGCGTGCAAGCATGAGACGAACCTGGACGGTGCGGACGGCCCTGGGCGCCTACGCCCTGCTGCTGGCGGCCGGGTCGCTGCTGCCCAGCGGCAGCGAGGCCATCGGCGGCTGGGAGCCGCCCATCTCGGCTACCCTCCAGAACCTGCTGCACGTGCCGGCCTACCTGGGCCTGAGCTTCCTGACGCTCTCGGCCCTGGGCCCGACGGCGGGCTGGCCGTCGATCGCCCTGGCCGCCCTGGCGGCGGTGGCCTACGGCGGAGCCCTGGAGTGGCTCCAGGCGACGGTGATCCCGGGCCGATTCGGCACCGTCATGGACCTGCTGTTCAACACCGCCGGCGTACTGGCCGGCCTGGGCCTGTGGAGCCTGCGACGGCCCCGCGCGGCCGCCGACGCAAAGGCATGATCGAGAACCACACCATCCTGTGCTTCGCCAGCGGCTACGACGCCCCGCCCACCAGCAAGCATCACGTGATGCATCGGCTGGCCGAGCGGAACGTCGTGCTGTGGGTCAACTACCACGCCAGCCGGGCCCCCACCGCCAGCAGCTCCGACCTGCTCTACATGGCCCGCAAGCTCGCCCAGGTCGCCCGCGGCCTGGTCAGCCCTCGGCCCAACCTCTTCGTCCTGACGCCGCTGGTGGTGCCGCTGCCGGCATCCGCCTGGGCCCGTCGGCTCAACCGCTGGCTGCTGGTCCGCCAGATCCGCCGCGCCCTGCGCAAGGTGGGCCAGGGCCCCGTCCAGCTCTGGTCGTTCACGCCCGACGTGTCCTACCTGCTGGGCCGATTCGGCGAGCAGCGGGTGGTCTACTACTGTGTCGACGACCACGCCAGCTTCACCGGCTACGATCGCCAGCAGGTGCTGGCCGACGAGGAGGACCTCGCCCGCCGCAGCGACCTGGTGGTGACGACCTCGCTGGCCCTGCAGCAGGCCAAGGCCCCCTGGAACCCCAACACGCTGCTGATGCCCCATGGCGTGGACTACGCCCACTTCGCCCGGGCGGTCCGCGAGGAGCTGGCCCCGCCTGCCGACCTGGCGGACATTCCGCACCCGCGGCTGGGCTTTTTCGGCCTGCTCCGCGACTGGGTGGACCTGGACCTGCTGGCCGAGATCGCCCGGCGCCGGCCGGAGTGGCACTTCGTGCTCATCGGCGACGCGACGTTCGACCTGAGCCCCTACCGGCGCGAGAACCTGCACTTCCTGGGCCGAAAGCCCTACGCCGAGCTGCCCGCCTACTGCCGCCACCTGAACGTCGGGCTCATTCCGTTCCGCATCAACGAGCTGACGCTGGCGGTCAACCCGATCAAGCTCCGCGAGTACCTCGCCGCCGGCCTGCCGACGGTCTCGACGCCGCTGCCGGAGGTGAAGCTCTACGAGCATCTGGCCGAGGTCGCCGAGGGCACCGACGCCTTCGAAGCCGCCCTGGACCGGGCCCTGGCGACCCCGCCCGAGCAGCGCCGCCGCCTGCACGAGGCGATGGCCGCCGAGACGTGGGAGCAGAAGGTCGACGCGATCTGCGAACGCCTGGACGCCCCGGCGAGGGCGGAAAGGATAGGCGTCTGATGCCTTTGCGAACGGCGTTCTTCCTGGCCGTCTTCGGCCTCTTCGCGATGGGCGGGCTGCTCTGGCCCCACCTGAGCCTGCTGGGCTACGTCGCGCACTACCTGACCGGCCCGGAGGACAAGTGGTGGAGCCGCCCGATCGCCCACTGGGGCATCCGCTACTCCTATACGCTGGCCCTGGTGACGATCATCGGCTTCTTCGTGCACATGCGCTACTTCAAGCCGGCCGGCAGTTGGCTCTGTCGGCAGGAGAAGCTGCTGCTGGTGTTTCTGGGCATCGTTTGGCTCTCCACGCTGCTGGGGCCTGACACCGTGGGACGCTACACGACTGTGGACCATCCCAGCCTGAAGTTCACCAAGGTTGCCATCTTCGCCCTGCTGATGACGCACATCATCAACAATCGCGCTCGACTGGAGACGCTGCTGTGGGCGCTGGTGGCCTGCGCGTTCATCCTGGGCTGGCAGGCGTATGACGAGCCCCGGCGGAACTTCATCAGCGGACGCCTGGAGGGTATCGGCGGGCCGGACTTTGCGGAGTCGAACTTCTTCTCGGCCTTCATGGCCGCCATGCTGCCGCTGATCGGCGTGATGTTCCTCCGCAGCGGCTGGGTGGGCAAGGCCGTGACCCTTTTCGTCGGGGCTTTCGCCGCCAACGCCATCGTTCTGACTCGAAGCCGCGGCGCCTTTGTCGGCATTGGCGCCGGGGCGATGGTCGCCGCCCTGGTCTCGCCGCGGAAGTACCGCCTGCCCGTGATCGCCGGCCTGATCGTGGCCATGGCGGGCGGCTACTACCTCTCCGATGAGCAGTTCCGCGACCGCATGACCACCATCAATCGGTCAGAGCAGGAGCGCGACCCCGCCGCCCAGAGCCGTATTGAACTGGCGCGAGCCGGCCTGCAGATGCTCCGCGACCGCCCATACGGAATCGGGGCGGGCAACTTCTACCAGACCATTGGCCGGTACGCCCCGATGTATGAGGGCATGGACGCCCACAACACCTATGTCCGCTGCGCGACGGAGCTGGGCGTGCAGGGCATCGTGCTGCTGGGCATAATCATCGGCAATGCCTTCTGGATGCTCCGCACGGTGCTCCGCGCCGCCCACCAGTTGCCCCCGCCCGAGGAGCGAAGCTTCACGCTGCTGGCGTTCGGCATGGGCACCGCCCTGGTGACGCTGCTGGCCTGTACGCTGACCGTGTCGCTGCCCTACGTGGAGTACTACTGGTGGTTCATGCTGCTGCCGGTCTGCCTCGAGCGGGCGATGCAGCGCCGCCTGGCCGATCTGCCGGCGGGCTTTCCGGTCGTCATCCCGCCCTCGCCGCAGGCCAAGGCCCTGCATGACCTCTCGCCGACCTGACCGGAGACCGGATGGCCCAGCCCCTCGTCAGCCCGCCCTGCGAGACGCCCCCGGCTCTGGTGCCGGCCGGCCTGCGGCGGGTTGCGCTGGTCATCACCCGCCTGCTGCCCGGCGGCGGCGAGCGCGTGGTGGTGCACCTGGCCTCGACGATGCGCCGCCTGGGTGTCGAGGCCCAGGTGATCTGCCTGCAGGAGGAGGGGCTGCTGGGCCAGGCTCTCCGCGCGGCCGGCATCGAGCCGGTCATCCTGAGCCGCCCCGGCCAGATGAGGGGCCTGTGCGAACTCCGCGGGCACCTCCGCCGGCTGGACCCCCAGGTGATCAACGTCCACGACCGCGCGTCCCTGGCCGACGTCGTCCTGGCGAACCTGTTTCGGCCCTGCCCGGTGGTCTACTCGGCCCACGGGCTGCTGTTCCACCATCGCCGCGAGCCGACGCGCCGCCATCGACTGGCGATGCGCGCGGTCTCCACGGCCACAGCCGTCTCCCAGGAGGTCGCCGACCGCCAAGCCGAGGTGCTCGCCTGGCGAGGCCCCTTCAGCATCGTGCCCAACGGCGTGCCCCTCGTCGAGCGCGACCCGGCCCTGCGCGGGGCCATCCGGGCCGAGCTGGGGGTTCCCGAGGATGCCTTCGTCTTCCTGGCCGTCGGCAACGCCCGGCCTGAGAAGGCCTACGAGGACCTGCTCGAGGCCGTCGCCCGCCTCCGCCAACAGGGCCGAAAGGACTTCGTCTGCTGGGTGGCCGGGCGAATGGACGAGTCGGACTACTGCCGGGCCCTCCGCGAGCAGCACGCCCGGCTGGGCCTGGAGGGTTGCGTGCGGTGGCTGGGCTTCCGGTCGGATGACCTGGCCCTGTACTGCGGGGCCGACGCCCTCGTGCTGCCCAGCCGAAGCGAGGGCCTGCCCATGGTCATCCTGGAGGCCCTGATGGCCGGGCTGCCGGTGCTGGCCACGCGGGTGGGCGGCATCCCGGCGGTGCTGGCGGACGGGTGCGGCCTGCTGGTCGAGCCCGCCGACCCGGACGCCCTGGCCGGCGCCCTGGCCCGCCTGCTGGCCGAGCCGGACCTGCGCGCCGCCCTCGCCGCCGCCGGCCAGGCCCGCGCCCGCCGCGACTACAGCGTCGAGCGGATGACCCGCCAATACCTGCAGGTCTACGCCCGCGTCGCCCTGGGGCAGGAGGGCTGACGTGAAAGTCCTCTCGCTGAGCTACTGCTTCCCCGGCCCCGGACGGCCCAGCTGGGGGGTGTTCGTGCTGCAACGGCTGGCGGCGCTGGGTCGGCTGACCGACCTGGAGGTGGCCTCGCCGGTGCCGACCTTCCCGCTCTACAGCCGACTGAGGGGCCAGCTTGGCCCTCTGCGCGACGAGCAGGGCGGGCTGACAGTCCATCGGCCTCGGTTCCTGTACGTGCCGGGGCTGCTCAAGGACCACGACGGACGGCTCTACGCCCGTGGCCTGGGGCGGTGGCTCGACGCCTACCTCCGCCAACGACCCGTGGACCTGCTGGACGCCCACTTCGCCTGGCCCGACGGCGTGGGCGTGGCCCGGCTGGCCCGCGAGCGGCACCTGCCCTACGCCATCACCCTGCGGGGCAAGATCTACCCCTGCCTGGACGTGCCCGCCCAGCGGCGACAGGTGTCCGAGGCCCTGCAGCACGCGGCTGCGGTCATCAGCGTGGACTCGCGGATGGCCCGGGTGGCCGTGGAGCTGGGGGCCCCGCCGGATCGACTCAGCGTGATCGGCAACGGCGTGGACCTCGACCGCTTCGCGCTGGCCGACCGCGTCGCGGCCCGGCGGGCCCTGGGCCTGCCCGAGGCGGGCCGACTGCTGGTGACCGTCGCCCACCTGGGCCCGCGCAAGGGGCACCTGGAGGTGCTGGAGGCCCTGCCGGCGGACGTTCGGCTGGTGCTGGTCGGGGCGGACCCCGACGGCGGGCCCAACGAGCGGGCCCTCCGCCGGCGGATCGACGCGCTGGGCCTGGCCGGGCGGGTGATCCTCGCCGGCCCGCAGCCCCACGACCGCGTGGGGCTCTACTTCGCCGCCGCCGACGCCAGCGTCCTGGCCAGCTACCGCGAGGGTTGCCCCAACGCCGTGTTGGAGAGCCTCGCCGCCGGCCGACCGGTGGTGGCCACCGACGTCGGGGCCGTGCCCGACCTGATCACCCCCGAGACGGGCCGGGTCGTCCCCGTCTGCAACGTGCCCGCCCTGACCGAGGCCCTGGCCGACGTGCTGGGCCACGACTGGGACGCCGACCGAATCCGCCACAGCCCCGCGGTCCGCTCGTGGGACGCCGTCGCCGCCGACGTGCGCGAAGCCCTGGGGCGGGCCCTGGCCGGTGCCCCTCAAGGAGTTGCCCATGGCTAGCCTGATCCGCCCGATACGCCCCCGCCTCCGCCAGACCGACCGCCAGCGCCGCGTGCTGGCCCTGTGCGGCGACACGCAGGTGGGCCTGTGGATGCTCCGCAGTCTGGCCATGCACGGCCTGGAGGTGCACGCGGTGGTCCACAGCCCCGCCGGCCAGGCCGCCCACAGCCGCTGGTGCGCCTCGGCCTGGTTGCTGGACAGCGGCCCCGACGCCCCCGACCGCGCCAGCCAGATCGTCGCGCTCGCCCATGAGCTGCAGGTCGGCTCGGTCATGCCCATCGCCGAGAGCTATCACACCGGCCTGATCGCCGTCCGCCACCAGCTCGAGCCCGCGATCCACCTGTTCAGTCCCGACGCCGCCACCTTCGACCGCGCCACCGACAAGGACGCCATGCAGGCCCTCTGCGGCGAGCTGGGCATCCCCGTCGCCCGCGGCACGACGCTGGACCGCCTGCAGGCCGGCGGCGGGGACGCCTTGGCCTACCCGCTGGTGTTGCGGACGCGCCGCCAGAACCTCCCCGGCGCCACCGCCCCGTGGAAGGCCGCCTACGCCGAGTCGCCCGAGCAGCTGGCGAGCCTGGCCGAGCCCGTCCGAGCCATCGCCGACAACATCGTCGTCCAGGAGTACCACCCCGGGGCCGAGGACCACGTGCAGGTGCTCATGCACGAGGGCGAGGCCTTCGCTGCCGGTGAGTACATCGGCGAGCACCACATGCCGCTGGCCGGCGGTGTGACGGTCCGCCGCGTCAGCTGCCGCCATGAGCCGCTCGTCGCCGACGCCGTCCGCCTGCTGCAGGCCATCGGCTGGCAGGGCATCGCGGGCGTGCAGTTCCACTACGACCCAGCTACCGACCGCTACATCTTCCTGGAGATCAACCCCCGCTTCATCGGCGGGCTGCCCACGGTCATCCTGGCTGGCTTCCACGCGCCCTACCTGCTCTGGCAGAGCCGTTTCGAGCCGGAGCGCATGGAACGCCCCCGCTACCGCCTGGGCCTGCGGACGCGGATCCTCGGCGGCGACGCGAACTGGACGCTCGGCATGGTGCGCGGCGACCAACTGCCTCCCGGCCAGCGCCGCGTCGGCAAACTGTCGGCCCTGGCCAGCTTCGCCTGGCACGCCGGGCCCTGGACGCACGACGATTCGTTCCTGTGGCGCGACCCCAGGCCCTTCCTGGCCGACCTGCGGCAGATGGTTCGGCGGCTCGGCGGGGAGAAGTTCGACATCATCGGCAACCCCCAGACCCAGGAGACCCGCGCGTGAAGCCCGGCGTGTACATCACCTTCGACGTCGAGTGCTCCATGGGCGGGGCGTGGGACAACCCCGACCGCCGCCCCGTGAGCCCCGAGCGGGCCATCTGGGGCCGATTCGGCCGGCGCGAGCTGGGCCTGCCGCTCATCGTCGACACGCTGGGCCGCCGCCAGCTGCCCGGCACGTTTTTCCTCGAGGCCTTCATCGACGAGCAGGGCTACCCCGGCACCAGCGAGCCGATCGCCCGCTACCTGCTCGAGCGAGGCCACGACGTCCAGCTGCACATCCACCCCAACCACCTGCACTATGGCTGGAAGCTCGCCGGGCGCGAGCACCCCATGCAGGACAACATCGGCCGACTGCCCCCCGACGCCCAGCGGGCGATGCTCGCCGAGGGCGTCCGCCGACTGACCGAGTGGACCGGCCGGGCGCCGGTCGCCTTCCGGGCCGGCAACATGGGGGCCTCGGAGGAAACCCTGCGCCAGATGGAGGCCGTCGGCCTGCTGATCGACAGCAGCTACACCTTCATGTACCTCGGCGGCCAGTGCGACTTCGCCGAGACGCAGGCCTACAATGGTTCCAAGTGGTACGGCGGCGTGCTGGAGCTGGCCCTGTCGGGCTTCCGCCAGCCGAGCGTGCCCGGTCTTCGGCCTGCCAAGCCGCTGGACCTGGTGGGCATCAGCTTCGAGGAGTGCCGCGACGGCATCCGCGCCATCAACGCCGCCGGCGCCGACGCGGTGGTGATCCTGCACAGCTTCAGCCTGTTCAAGGTCCGCGACAAGCAGTACAACGCAGGCAAGCTCAACCGCGTCGTGGCCAAGCGGTTCGACTGGCTCTGCCAGTGGCTGGGCCGCCATCGCGACGAGCATCCCTGCTACACCTTCGAGCAGCTGGCCGGGGCCGTGCGGCAGGAGCAGTACACCGCCCGCACCGTCGAGCCGCCGCTGTTCGACGGGGCCGCCAACGTCACCCGCGCCCTGGCCCGGAAGTTCGTCCAGGGCGTCAACAACTGCTACTGGGTGTAGCGCACAAGCCGGAGGGAGAACCGATGCTTCCCACACTGGCCCGCACATTCTTCCGGATGCAGGAGCGGCTGCTGAATCGGCCGAGCTTCGCGATCCTGGCCGAGCTGCGCGACAGCGAGCGCTGGCCCGTCGAGCGGCGGCGCGCGATCCAGCTGCAGCGCCTGCAGACGCTCGTGACCGACGCCTACGCCCGCACGCCCTACTGGCGCGAGGTCTTCGACGCCCAGCGCCTGCTGCCCACCGACATCCGCCGCCTCGACGACCTGCGCCGCCTGCCGCTGCTGGAGAAATCCACCCTCCGCACCCGCCGCGAGGATATGGTCTGGCGCGAGGCGGGCCCCCGGCTGACGCTGGTCCGCACGAGCGGCTCGACGAACGAGGCCCTGCAGTTCTACACCAACTCGACCCGCGAGGCCCACATCAACGCCGCCCGCATGCGCGGCCACGAGTGGATCGGCGTCCGCCGTGGCGACAAGGAGCTCTACTTCTGGGGCTCGCCGGTCGAGCTGAGCAAGCAGGACCGCATCAAGCGATTGCGCGACTGGTTCATCAACGACGGCCTGAGCAACGGCTTCGCCGTCACGCCCGAGCGGGTGCGACAGTACTATGCCGACTGGCTCCGCTGGCGCCCGGTGTGCGTCTTCGGCTACCCCAACAGCCTGCTGCTGATGGCCCTGATGGCCCGGGAGCAGGGGCTGGACCTGACGGCCCTGAAGGCCCGCGGCCTGCGGGCGATCAGCACCACCAGCGAGATGCTCACCGACATCGACCGCGCGACCATCGCCGAGGCCTTCGGCGTGCCGGTGTTCGACTCCTACGGCCTGCGGGAGGGCGGGCTGGTCGGCCACGAGTGCGATCGGGGTACGATGCACACGATGGACGAGCAGCTCATCCTCGAGACGATCGACCCGCAGACCCTCGAGCCGACCGACGGCGAGGGCGAGCTGGTGCTGACCAACCTCGTCAGCACCGTCATGCCCGTGCTGCGCTACCGCACGGGCGACATCGTCACGCTGTCGGACGCCCCCTGCCCCTGCGGCCGAACGCTGGGCAGCCTGAAGATCTCCGGCGGGCGCGTGGCGGACTTCGTCGTCACGACCAACGGCACGTGGATCCCCGGCTACGCGTTTATCTACATCTGCCGCTCGGTGCCCGGCGTGGTGAAGTTCCAGGTGCGGCAGGAGCGGCCCGGCGCCATCCACGTGGTGGTGGCCGTCGACGGCAACTTCCCCGCCAACGGCCCCGAGATCATCCGCGATAAGGCCCTGCAGCGCCTCGCCAGCGACGACGCGGTCAGCGTCGAAGTGGTGGACGACATCGCGCCGGCCCCGTCGGGCAAGTACCGCCCCGTCGTCAGCGCCGTCGCCGAGCAGCGCCTCCGCCAGCACCGCCAGGCGGCCGGTACGTAACTCACGCCTCCGGCACGGGGGTGCGGCGGGCGGAGTGGCGCAGGCCCAGGCGGCGGCGGAAGAGCGTCAGCACGAAGATGACGGCGGCGGAGGTCGCCAGGATGACGAAGCCGATGATGCCGGTGACCAGCCAGACGGTGGCGTCCTCGAGCTGATCGTCGATGCCCAGACCCAGCGCAAGGACGGCCTGGGGGCCCTGGGCGTCGGGCGGGTAGGACGTCCGCAGCCGGTACTGGCCCGGCTCGGAGACCTCCACGTGCCATCCGGCCACGCCCCGTCGGCCGTCGATGCGGTAGCCCCGCCCCGGCCCGTCGAGCGTCTCGACCGGCAGGCGGATGGCCGGGTCGTCCGGCGCCGTCACGGACAGCCGAAGGCCCGGCAGTTGGCTGGGGTTCGCCACGGGCTGGCCGTCGAGAACGGTGTGGTACTCGTGGAAGACGGCGTAGGTGCCCGCCTCGGGCAGCTCGACGTGGGCCTCGCCCGGCACGCTCACGCGCTGGAGCTGTTGGCCGAGGCTGGCCAGGTTCCGCCCCCAGCCGACAAGGGCCACGCCCAGCACGGCCAGTGCCGCCGCCGCCAGCAGACCCGCCACCACGTATCGCCACCGTCCAGGCCCAGTGGGCTCCATCCGTACGTCCTGCATGCGTCTCCCCTTTCGTTCATCATCGCCTGCCCCGGGGCCCAGTGTACCACCGTTGGCCTCGCCTGCCGAGTCCGTAGTTTGGAGGACACGTCCCAGCGTGACAACCGCCCCGCCGGCGGGTATAAGGGGTCTGACGGCGCGGGGACGGTCTGCGCCCCTTTCGACCCCGGCAGAGGAGCAGGCGACGATGGCCGACGCACAGCAGAGCCGACCGAACATCATCTGGATCTTTGGCGACCAGCACCGTGGCCAGGCCCTGAGCTGCGCGGGCGACCCGAACGTCAACACGCCCGAGCTCGACCGCATCGCCAGCGAGGGCGTCTGGATGCCCCAGGCGGTGTCCGGCTTCCCGCTGTGCTGCCCGTACCGCGGCTCGCTGCTGACCAGCCAGTACCCCCACAACTGCGTGCCCGGCCACGAGTACCCCCTGCCCGAGGGCATGCCGACCGTCGCCGAGCCCTTCAAGCAGGCCGGCTACCACACGGCCTACTTCGGCAAGTGGCACCTGGCGGGCTGGAAGGAGCGCGACGGGCGGGCGGCCTTCCACATCACCGACCCCGACCGCCGGGGCGGCTTCGACACCTGGACCGGCTTCGACAACAACAACAGCCAGTGGGACAGTTGGGTCCACGGCGGGCGTGGCGAGGACGCCTTCCACTACCGCCTGCCCGGCTACGAGACCGACTGCCTGACCGACCTGCTGATCGACTACCTCCGCGGCCGGGCCAACGGCGGCACGCCCGAGGCCGAGGAGCCCTTCTTCGCCGTGCTCAGCGTCCAGCCCCCGCACGACCCGTACCTGGCCCCCGCCGAGTACATGGGCCGACACAACCCCGCCGACATCCAGCTGCGGCCCAACGTGCCGCCCATCCCCGCCCTGCAGCAGCAGGTCCGCCGCGACCTCGCCGGGGCCTACGCCCAGATCGAGAACCTCGACTTCAACGTCGGGCGCGTCCGCGAGGCGCTCGACGAGTTGGGGTTGGCCTTCAACACCTGGATCCTGTTCTTCAGCGACCACGGCGACATGCACGGCTCGCACGGGCAGTACCGCAAGACCGGGCCCTACGAGGAGTCCATCCGCGTGCCCTTCTTCGTCACCGGCGCGCCCAGCAAGTACTGCGCCCACAACTGGACGGTGCCCAACGTGCCGGTCAACCACGTCGACATCGCCCCGACGAGCCTGGGCCTGTGCGGCCTGGACGTGCCCGACTGGATGACCGGCACGGACTACTCCAGCCTGATCGTCCGCGGCCGAAAGCCCGCCGCCGACCTGCCCGACTCGGCCTACATCCAGTCGGTCGTACCCACCGGCCACGGCGACAGCATCGATCGGCCCTGGCGGGGCCTCGTCACCCGCGACGGCTGGAAGTACGTCTGCCTCGAGGGCCAGCCCTGGCTGCTGTTCAACCTCAACGATGACCCCTACGAGCTGGTCAACCACGCCCACAACAGCCGGTACTGGTCGGTCCGCTACCGCCTGCAGGAGCGCCTGGCCCAGTGGATCAATGACA
>JAWLCG010000096.1:0-4473 GCA_041687295.1 Phycisphaerae bacterium
GATTCCTGACACGGCATCCAGAGGAGCACGGCGCGCAACGCAGGCCGGGCGACGGGTGGGGGCCCATCGCCCGGCCTGGCGTGTGTGGCGGGGGACTACTCCTGGGATTCCGCCTCGGGTCTGGCCTCAGGCTCGGCCTGGGCTTCGTCCTGGGCGGACTTGCTGGTCTTCTTGGCCTTCTTGGCCCGCTTGCGCGTGGTGGTTGTGGTGGTGCGTCGGCGGGTCTTGGCCTTTTTGGCCTTTTTGGCGGTGGGGGCCTCCTCGGCCGGCGCGCCTTCGGCGGTCTTGGCGGCCGGTCGGGCCTCGGCCTCTGCGGGGGGCTGGGCCTGCTGGGGCTCCGCCTGGGGTGCCTCGGCCGGCTTTTGGGCCGGCGCGGGCTGGGGGGCCTGTTCGACCTTGGCCGGGATCGGCGCGGCCTCGGCCGGCTCGGGGGTCTTCTGGGCCTGGACCGGCTCGGGCGCCCGTTCGAATCTGGACGGCTGGTGCTCGGCCGGCACGGGTTCCTGGGGCCTCTCGGTCGGGGCGGGTTCCTGGGGCCTCTCAGCCTGGGCCTCGGTCGGCTGGGCCTGGGCCTCGGCGGCCTGCTCGGCGGTCTTCTTGCCGCCCCGGCGCCGGCGGCGGCGGGGGCGTTTTTTGGCCGACGGGGCCTGCTCGTCGGCGTGTTCGTCGGCGGGCTCCTTGGCGGCGGCCTGGGGGGCCGACTCGGCGGGGCCCTCGGGACGGGCGTGCTCGGCGGCGGCCTGGGCCTCGGGGCCGGTGGCGGCCTGCTGGGCGGCCTGGCGCTCGGAGGGGCCCTCGGCGGACTGGCCCTGCTGGGCCTCGGCGCCCTGGGGTTCGCCCTTGTGGCGGCGACGGCGTCCGCCGCGGCGGCGACGGCGTTTGCGGGGCTGGCCCTCTTCGGTGCCGGCCGGTTGGCCGTCGGTGGGCTGGCCGGTGGGCAGCGCCTGAGGCCGGTAGCTCTCCATCGACGGGGCCCGTTCGGCCAGTGCCGGGGCGGGCTCGATGGCCGGGGCCTCGCTCTCCTCCAGCGCGTCGAGCTCCTCCTCAGGCTGCTGGGGCGCCTGCAGGTCGGCGACGTCCACCAGCTGCACCCGGCCGGAGTCGGGACCGGCGGTCGGGCCCTGCCGGCCCGGCAGCGGCGCGTTCCAGACGATCTGGCTGCCCCGCGAGTCGGTGGCGTGGAAGACCACCTGGTCGCCGGCGAGGTTCGGGTCGCCGCGGACGATGATCTTCTTGTCGGCCGCCCGCTCGAGGTGGGCCAGCTGCATCCGCCGGCGGTTGTTGAGGTACTCGCTGACAGCCGGCGCGACGACCAGCTCGACGGTGGCGATGTTCTCCTGCGTGCAGGCGAGCTGGAGGTTGCGCATCACGTCCAGGGCGAGCGACTCGTCGGACTTGATCAGCCCGGCCCCGCGGCAGTGGGCGCACTCGCGGTAGATGCTGGTCTGGAGGCTCTGGCGGACCCGCTGGCGGGTCATCTGCACCATGCCGAAGGCGGACATCTTGAGGATTTTGGTGCGGGCGCGGTCGTCCTTGACGCCGTCGCGCAGGGCCTTCTCGACCTGGCGGCAGTGCTTGTCGTCGCGCATGTCGATGAAGTCGACCACGACCATGCCGCCCATGTCGCGCAGACGGAGCTGGCGGGCGACCTCGGCGGCGGCGGCCAGGTTGGTCTTCAGGGCGGTGTCTTCAGAGTTCTTGCTGTCGCGGAAGCGCCCGCTGTTGACGTCGATGGCCACCAGGGCCTCGGTCTGGTCGATCACGATCGAGCCGCCGCTGCGCAGCTCGACGCGGCGGGAGTAGATCTTCTCGATCTCCTCCTCCAGGCCGTAGTAGTGGAACAGCGGCGTCGGGCCGGGGTAGTACTTCACCTCGTGCTTGCCGCGGGGCATGATCACGCTGAGGAACTCGACGATCTTCTGCGAGACCCACTCGTTGTCGCAGACGATCCGCTCGACCTCGGCGGTGTAGATGTCGCGGATGGTGCGGATGACCAGGTCGCTCTCCTGGTAGAGCTCGGCGGGCGCCTTGGTCTCGCGCAGCCGACGCTCGATCGAACTCCAGATCCGCATGAGGTAGTTGTAGTCGTTCTGGACCTCCTTCTTGGGGTGCTCCAGAGCGGCTGTGCGGACGATGAAGCCGAAGGTGTCCGGCGGGTTCAGTTCCTCCAGCAGGGCGCGGAGCTTGCGGCGGACGTCCTCCTCCTCGATCTTGCGCGAGACGCCCATCCGCTCCATGCCGGGCATCATCACCAGGAAGCGCCCGGGGATGCTCAGGTAGGTCGTCAGCGTCGGGCCCTTGGTGCCGATGCCCTCCTTGATGACCTGGACGACGACCTCCTGGCCGCGGCGCAGGCACTCCTGGATGGGCGGGCGGTCGCGGCGGGAGCGTTTCTTGCCGACGGCCTCGCTGCTGCGCTGGCCCTTGGGGAAGTACTTGGGCTGGACGTCGGAGATGTGCAGGAAGCCGTTTTTGGGCGCGCCGAAGTCGACGAAGGCGGCCTGGATGGCCGGCTCGACGTTGGTGACTCGGCCCTTGTAGACGTTGCCCACGTGCGAGCCGCTCGAGGCCCGCTCCATGTACAGCTCGTCCAGCACGCCGTCGCGGAGGACGGCGATACGGCACTCCTCGCCCTCGGCGACGTTAATCAGCATTTCTTTGGCCATGTCTCACTCAGTGGCCGAAGACGGCGGCGGTCGATCGGGGGCCCCCTCCCAGCTCACGGCCAGGCGGACGACTCCGGCGCGGTCGGCTGGATCGTCCAGCCCCACCAGCGCCAGCACCTCGTCCACCCGCGCCCACGACTGGTCGCGAGGGATCAGGCGGAATCGCAGCGATCGGCCCGACAGGGCCAGAGCCGCCACGAGGGGCCTGAGGTCCATCGGCTCGAGGTTGCGGGGGGCGTTGTGGCTCTCCCGCTGCCAGGGCCAGGTGGGCTGATCCGCCAGGGCCGCCACGCGCCGCTCGACATCGGCGGCGCGGGTTTCGTCCAGGTCCAGGCCATACTCGGCCCATCGCGGCTGAGGCGCCTTGCCCGGCTCCAGCAGGGCCGCCCCCGTCGGCGTCACGCCGGGAGGCAGCTGGCTGCGAAGCCGGTCCAGGGCCGCCGCCGGGTCGACCGGCTCGGACAGCTCCAGGACGAGCAGCTCGGTCTGGCTGGCGATTCCCACCGGTCGCGGCAAGGGCAGGCTGAGCTTGGGACGTGGGTTGAACCCTTGAGAAAATTTCATCGGCAGCTCTGCCCGGGCCGCCGCGCGCTCCATCACCCGCATCATGTCGCGGTGAGAGAGGAAGCGGGCGTCGCCGCGGACCTCGAACCAGATCCCCAATCGATCATGCAATCTTCGGCTGTTTCCTTTCTGTTGTTTGTGTCGCGCCGGCGAACCCGTCCGGGGCCTCGTCGGTGAACCCACGCCCGAAGGCAGTTTGTCTTGCGGCCCACAGCGGGCCTGCATGTTCTATGGACGCCGCCCCGGCCAAGTTCACCGGGCTGCGCGGCTTGTGCGTTTTGTCGCTGCGCCGGTGCCGTTGCACCGGCTTTTCGGGTCGACCTCCGCCCGCCGGACCCCCGCGGGCCTAGAAGGCCTCGGGGATGATCTGGCGCGTCTGGTCGCGGAGGTAGCTGAGCACCTGCTTGTCCGAGTCGAAGGTCATCACCTTGCGGGCGACCTGCATCGCGTGCTCCATGGTAACCGATCGGATGATCTTCTTGATCTCCGGAAGTGCCGGCGGGGCCAGTGAGAAGATCCGCAGCCCCAGCCCCAGCAGCAGCAGGGCGTACTCGGGGTCGCCGGCCATCTCGCCGCAGAGGCTCACGCTGACGTCGTGGCGTTGCCCGGCCCGGATGACCTCCTTGATGAGCCTCAGCACGGCCGGGTGGGCGCTGCTGAACAGCGCCGCGACCCGCTCGTTGCCGCGGTCGACGGCCAGGGTGTACTGCGTCAGGTCGTTGGTGCCGATGCTGAAGAAGTCGACTTCCTTGGCGAAGGCGTCGGCCATCAGGGCGGCCGAGGGCACCTCGACCATGATGCCGATGGGCACGTCGTGCTGGAACTCGATGCCCTCGTCCTCGAGGTCCTCGACGACGTCGCGGACGATCATCTTGGCCTGGCGCAGCTCCATGAGGTTGCTGACCAGGGGGAACAGCATGCTCACCGGGCCCAGCCGGGCGGCCCGCAGGATCGCGCGGATCTGCGTCTTGAACAGCGGGATGTTCTGCAGGCAGTAGCGGATCGAGCGGAGGCCCAGGAAGGGGTTGCGCTCGGGGATGCGGGCGCGGGCCTGGGTGTACTTGTCGGCGCCGAGGTCGAGGGTGCGGATGACGACGGGTCGGCCCTGGGCCAGCTCGATGGCCTGGCAGTAGGCCTCGTAGTGGTCGGCCTCGGTGGGCTCGACGCTCGAGCCGAGGTAGAGGTACTCGGTGCGGTAGAGCCCGATGCCCGCGCCGCCCTTGCGGAGGACGTTGGCGACCTC
>JAWLCG010000096.1:4483-13938 GCA_041687295.1 Phycisphaerae bacterium
CACGGGGAACTCGATGTTGCCCAGCAGCGTGACCTCGTGGCCGTCGCGGGTGACGGCCGGCAGGCCCCGCAGCTCGTCCAGCTCGCGCTCGAGGGCCTCGAGGCGCTGGATGTACTGGAGGTGCTCGTCGAGGGTCGCCTGGTCGGGGTTGACGATGACCACGCCGCGGTTGCCGTCGATGACGACGCGGTCGCCGGGCTCGACGGAGCTGGTGATGTCGTTAAGGCCCACGACGGCTGGGATGCCCAGGGCGTGGGCCACGATGGAGGTATGGCTGGTCCGCCCGCCGGCGTCGGTGGCCAGACCCCGGATGTGGGCCTTGTCCAGGTTGGCCGTCTGGCTGGGCGTCAGGTCGTGGGCGAGCAGCACCACGTCGCGGTTAAGCAGGTCGAGGGTCTCGCGGCTCTGGCCGATGAGGTTGCGCAGGAGGCGCTTCTGGATGTCGTTGACGTCCTTGACACGCTCGGCCATGTAGGCCGGCATGTTGAGGAACTCCTTGGCGTAGTCGCGGAAGACGGCGGCGACGGCCCGCTCGGCGGTGAAGTGGTTGTCGCGGAGCTGCTCGGTGATCCGGCGGATGAGCACGCGGTCCTGGAGCATCCGCAGGTGGAAATCGAAGATCGAGGCGGTTTCCTGACCGATGCGGTCGGTCATGCGGTCGCGGAGCTCGACGATCTCGGCCTTGCTGGCGGCGATGGCACGGCGCAGACGCGCAATCTCGCTGCGCAGCTGGTCGGCAGCGATGTGGCGCTCGGGGATCGGCATGTCCTTGGCGTCGAGGACGAAGGCGTCGCTGATGGCAACGCCCGGGGATACGCCGATCCCCTTCTTGATTTCCATTGGTCTGCTGGACCCGCTCATCGACAGTCGCATCCCGCGCCGGGCGAACCCGTCTGGTTGGGGCCCCAGGCTGTGGGGCCCGGGGTCAGTCCTCGCCGAAGCCGGTCTGGACCAGTTCGGTCAGGGCGGCCAGGGCGGCCTCGGCGTCCTCGCCGTTGACCTGGATCTTCAGGACGGTGCCCTTGGTGGCCGCCAGCTGCATCACGCTCATGATGCTCTTGGCGTCGACCTCCGTGTCGCCGTTGGACACGAGGATTCGGCTGCGGAAACGGCTGGCCGTGTCCACGAACTGCATGGCCGGCCGGGCGTGCAGCCCGTACTTGTTGACCACCGTTACCGATCCTTCCTGTACGCTCACCGTTGGTCCCATCCACCGGCCTGGCCGGCGCTATCCGATCTCGTCGGCCTCTTGGATCAGCTCCACGATCGCATCCCGCGTCTCGCTCTGGCGCAGGAACTTGCGGAAGATCTCCCGCTGGACGTGCTTGAAGATCGTCTCCATGGCCTGGAGGTGCTCGTCGGGGTCCTCCGGGCTCGACAGCAGCAGGATGACGCTGTAGACGGGCTTGGAGTCGAGGGCGGCGAAATCGATGCCCTCGCTGCTGCGGGCGATGGTGCCGATCGCCTTCTTGATCATCTTGAGCTTGGCGTGGGGCAGGGCGACGCCCTTGCCGATGCCGGTGGTGGCCTGTCCCTCGCGCTCGAGGACGGCCTGGACGACCTCCTCGACGTGCTTTTTGGGGATCGCGCCGGCCTCGGCCATGGACTCGATGATCTCGCGGATCGCCGCGTCGCGGTCGGTGGCCTTGAGCTCGGGGAGGATGGCGTCGGTCACCATGATGTCTGATAGCTTCATCCGCAACTCCTACTCGCTGAAGCTGCATGCCGCCGGGAGCGGGGGAGGCTCAGCCGGCCGGTGCTGGCGTTCGGGGGCGGTCGGCTCAGGCCGGCGCCCTGTATGGGGCTGCGCCGCGGCGGGCCGATCCACGTCGGCCCGGCCCGTCGCGGCGAGGGAAAAGGCTAGGGCTGCTCGGGCGGCTCGAGCGTCGAGGTGGGGCTCTGCTCGGCCTGCTCGGCCTGTTCGGCGTGGGTCGGACCCTTGCGGTCGCGGACCTTGTCTTTGTGGCGGCGGATCTGCTCTTCCACCTTGTGGATGGCGTTGTCCACGCACCCGTACACGTCTTCGCCGCGGTGGGTTCCAATGAACCGGGCCGTCCGCGAGGCGTCGACGATGACCTCGCACGTCGGCGCGCCGCCCTCCTGGTCGAGGATCACCTCGATGCTCATGATGCGATCGAAGTAGCGCGGCAGCTTGGAGGCCTTGTCCAGTGCGTAATCCCGCATCTGCGGGGTAATTTCCATGTGGCGGGCGTTGACTATGATGTTCAAGTCGAACTCTCCTCTGTTCGTTGACCTTGCGTGGCCCCGGTCAGCTCCTCGAGGCGCCCCACCGGCGCTCGGCCGGTCGCCTGGCGGACCTGGGCCTCCGCACTTGTCTCTGTCATCGGCATAATCACCCCGCCGCTGACGGTGAAGCGCAGGGCCTCTTCAATCGACAGCGGCAGGTCGATCACCTCGTCCCGCCGCACCGTGATGGTGTAGCCGGTAAAGGGCGTCGGGCTCGACGGGATAAACACCGTCAGCAACTCCTCGCCCGTCGCCGCCATCAGCGACGCCAGGCCCGTGTTGGTCACCAGGCCCAGGCTCCAGAGCCCCTGACGCGGGTACTGCAGGGCGATGACCCGCTGAAAGGCCACCTGCTGCTCTTTGAGCACAAAGTCGGTCACCTGCTTGACCGACGGGTAGATCTGTCGGATCAGCGGCAGGCGCATCAGAAGCCGTTCGATCGACTGCCAGACCGTGTGGCCGATGATGCTGGCCACGAACAGCCCCAGGATGTAGATCAGCACGATCGCCAGAACGAACCCGGCAATGTCCACCCAGAAGGTGTCCAGGGCCTCGCGCACCCGCGCCTGGGCGTTGGTCAGCTCCACGTTCCAGAAGAACGAGTAGCCCCACCCGGCCAGCCACTTGCCCCCGCTGATGATCCGCTGGCCAATATGGTCGTTGACGATATTGAACAGCCAGACGAGGACCGCGATCGTCAGGATGGTGGGGAGGATCGCAGCCAGACCTCGCGAAAAACGGCGTCGAAAGTCAGTCCAGAAGCCCGTTGCCACCGAATGCTCCTGCCCACGCTGTCTCCGCCGGACCGGCCAGCGGCAGCGCGGAGCCAGCCGGGTACGCGATCCATGGATCACGCGCCCCACCGCACCGGCGCCCGTGGCGGAAACTCCACGTCAGCAATATCTTGTGTGCGTTCAACGCAATAACCGCAGGCGGTCGTGGTCGGCCTCCCACGTCCATGCAAGTGTAGCGGCCGCCGATAGCAGCGTCAAGAACCAACGCCCCGCCCAGGGCCAGGCGCGACGAATGCTGGTTATCGGACGCTACCGGGCCGGGCCGCGCGACTCGAGGTAGTAGGGCAGCTCCTCGGGTTCGACCTCGGCCCAGAGCCCCCAGCCCTGCCGGCGGGCCAGCCGCATCGCCCGCTCGAATTCCACCGCGTGCGGATGCCCGTAGCGCGGGTCGGCGTAGGCGTAGCCCTGCTCGACCAGCAGGGCGTTGAGCATCCGCCCGTCGGGCAGGTACACGTACGCCAGCAGCCGATCGTAGCGGTCGCGGGTCTCGCCCGGCACCAGCCGAAGCCGGACCGGCCCCTGGCCGACCGTCCGGCGGGTGAAGGCCGATGCCTCCGGCCCGTAGTGCTGGACGGGCGTGTTGGGCTTGCGGGTCTCGGGCGTGTCGACACCCCAGAGCCGCACCGTCGTGGTCGCCTTCCGCCGGTCCGGCGCCGCCAGGCGGAAGGTGTCGCCGTCGACGTGCGATGCCACGACGAAGCTCTGGCCGTCGTAGCGCTGCAGGTCGTCCCGGCCCGTCTGCAGCAGGCCGGCGTGCTCCAGCAGCACCAGCACCGCCGCCACGGCCGCCACGACGGCCAGGGTTCGCCAGTTGACCGCGCGGTAGCGGGGGCGGCGCCGGCGTGTCATCGAACGTTAGCCCTTGGCGCCCTTGGCCTTCTTGCCGCCCGACCGCCCGGCGAGGTTGAACGCGTCGTGGACGGTCCGCAGCGCGTCCTTGCCCTGCTCGCGGTCGATAATGCAGGAGATCTTGATCTCGCTGGTCGTGATGTTGCGAATGTTGACGCCGGCCTTGGCCAGGGCGCCGAACATCCGCTCGGCCACGCCGGTGTGCACCCGCATGCCCACGCCGACGACGCTGACCTTGGCCAGGTCGGTCTCGTACCCGGCCTCGGCGCCCTTGAGGCTGGTGCAGAGCTTCTCGCAGACGGCCTTGGCGTCGCCCAGCTCGGTCAGGTCGACCGTGAAGCTCAGCGTCGCGGTCTTGTCGTCGGCGGTGGTCTGGATGATGTCGTCCACGACAATGCCGGCATCGGCGATGGCGTGGAAGACGCGGGCGGCGACGCCGGGCTGGTCCGGCACGTTCTTGAGGGTGACGCGGGCGAGCTTTTCCTTCAGGGCCGCCCCGCGGACAACAATCTCTTCCATGGCGGTGGTCTCCGCGACGATCATGGTTCCCTTGCGGCTGTTCTGGCTGTTGCGGACGTGGATGGGCACGTCGTACTTCTTGGCGAACTCCACGGCCCGGTTGTGCAGCACGTTGACGCCCAGGCTGGCCAGCTCGAGCATCTCGTCATAGCTGATCGAGTCGAGCTTGCGGGCATTGGGCACGATCCGCGGGTCGGCGGTGTACACGCCGTCCACGTCGGTGTAGTTCTCGCAGACGTCGGCCTTGAGCACCGCCGCGATGGCCACCAGCGTCACGTTCGAGCCGCCCCGGCCCAGCGTTGTCAGGTCGCCGGCCTCGGTGACGCCCTGGAAGCCGGCCACGATGACGATCTTGCCCCCGTCGAGCTCCTGGTTGAGCCGCCGGGCGTTGATCCGCTTGAGCCGGGCCTTGGTGTGGGCGTCGTCGGTGACCATGCCGATCTGGCCGGCCGTGAAACTGATCGCCTTGGCGCCCAGGTCCTCCAGGGCCATCGCCATCAGGCTGATCGTCACCTGCTCGCCGGTGGTCAGCAGCTGGTCGTACTCGCGCTTGGACGGGCTCTTGCTGACCTGTTTGGCCAGGTCGTCCAGGACGTCGGTCGTCTTGCCCATGGCCGAGACGACCATGGCGACCCGGTGGCCCTGCTTCTGGGCGGCGATGGCCCGCTTGGCCGCGGCGCGGATCTTGTCCGCGTCGGCCACGCTCGTGCCGCCGAACTTCATCACGATGGTGCTCATGAGTGCTCCCTCGGTCTCGGGTTGGCCGGGCCGGCCCCGGCGCCGCGTGTAGCCCGAGTACCTTAGCAGAAAAAACCGCAAAGTAAAGGTGTTGCCGTCCCGTCGCCCCAACCGCAGCCGGCAGGAAGGCGAGCGCCCGTCCTGGTAGGCCGGGCGCAGTCCGGCTGGGCCGAAGCGCCACATGGGGCCTCTTTCCCAAGCCGGACTGCGTCCGGCCTACAGGAAAAGGCTTTGGCCCGTCCGCAACCCTGCGGCGCTTGGGCTTCCTGAGGCGATGGGTTCACAGTTCTTGCGGACTTGCGGGTAAAGGTGAGGGCTTAAAGCCTGTGTTCGCACGCGGCCGAATCGTCGGACAGGCTCTGGCCGGAGGCGGTCCCCCGTCATGGGGCCCCGGCGGTGGCGAATCGACCCTTGCGGCCCGCGGGGCGATGGGGTAGGTATTTCGGGTGGCCCGTCGAGGCCCGGAAAGGAGAGCCGCCATGGAGTACCCGCCGGTTGCGAGTCTGTCGTTGCAGGGCCGGGAGGGCGTCGAGGTCGCCCTGCAGGCGCTGCTCACGCCGATGCAGGCGAGGCTGAGCCCCGGGGCCGCCGAGCTGGTCGTCAGTGCGGCCGGGGCCAATACGGACATGCCCTCGCAGAGCCTCGAGGCCCTGTCGCGGATGATCTGGGGCCTGGCGCCGCTGCTGGCCGGCGGGGGCACCCACCCCGTCGCGGGCCGACTGGGCGATGCGCTGGCGCACGGCACCGACCCGGCCCACCCCGAGTACTGGGGCGCGGTCACTCAGCCCTGCATCCGCTCGGTCGAGATGGCCCCGCTGGGCTTCGCAATGGCCCTGCAGCCCGAGGCCTTCTACGGCCAACTGCCCCCGCAGGGCCGGGAGAACCTCTACCGCTGGCTCGAGCCGATCAACCGCACGCACCTCTGGCCCAACAACTGGCTGTTCTTCCGCGTACTGGTGAACCTGGGCTTCGCCCGCGTGGGCCGACCGACCGACGAGGCCAAGGTCGCCGAGGACCTCCAGCGCCTGGAGGGCTGGTACCTCAGCGACGGCTGGTACCAGGACGGCGACACGGGGCGGTGCGACTACTACATCGCCTTCGCGTTCCACTTCTACGGGCTGATCTACGCCACGCTGGCCGGCGAGCGCGACCCCGAGCGGGCCGACCGCTTCCGCCGCCGGGCGGCCGAGTTCGCCCAGCAGTACATCCACTGGTTCGCGCCGGACGGCTCGTCGTTCCCCTTCGGGCGCAGCCTGATCTACCGCTTCGCCGTGGCGAGCTTCTGGGGGGCGCTGGCCCTGGCGGGCGTCGAGGCCCTGCCGTGGGGCGTCATCAAGGGCCTGTACCTGCGCAACCTGCGGTGGTGGCTCCGCCGGCCGATTTTCACCGAGACGGGCCTGCTGACGCTGGGCTACGGCTACCCCAACCTCAACCTGCCCGAGACCTACTCCAGCCCCGGCTCGCCCTACTGGGCGTTCAAGGCCTTCCTGCCGCTGGCCCTGGCGGCGAGCCATCCGTTCTGGCAGGCCGAGGAGAAGCCCCTGCCCGCTCTGCCGGCCGTGGTGGTCCAGAAGCACCCGCGGATGATCCTCTGCCGCGACCGCGCCTCGGGCCACGTCGTCGCCCTCAACGGCGGCGGGCAGCTGGACGAGAAGTCCGAGGGACACCTGCGCTACGGCGACGCGAAGTACGCCAAGTTCGCCTACTCCAGCGCGTTCGGCTTCTCGCTGCCGCAGGACCGCCTGGGCCTGTTCTACGGCGCCTACGACAGCATGCTGGCCCTGAGCGACGACGGCCGGCACTACCGCAGCCGATGGTCCACCGAGGCCGGCCGGTTCGAGGGCACCAGCCACGTCTGCCGCTGGCGGCCCTGGCCGGACGTCGAGATCACCACCTGGCTGATCCCCGCGGGCCGATGGCACGTGCGGATCCACCGCCTGACTACGCCGCGGACCCTGCAGTCGGCCGAGGGGGGCTTCGCGCTGAAAAAGGACAACGAGGACCTCCGCCCCGGCGACACCGCCCGCGCCGAGGGGCCCGACGAGGCCCGGGTGGCCAACCGCTTCGGCCTGTGCGGCATCCGCGGCTATGACGGGCGGGCGGGACTGCTGATCAGCCCGGCCGCCAACACGAACCTCATCGAGCCGGTGACCGTCTTGCCGATGCTCACCGGCGAGCTGGCCGCCGGCACGCACACCCTCGCCTGCGCGGTGCTGGGCCTGCCGGGCCCCGGCCAGCACGAGGCCGCCTGGCAGAACCCGCCGGCCGTGCGAATCGACGGCGACCGCGCGACCGTCAACGGACCCGACGGCGAGGTCTACTTCGACGCCGCCCTCACCGACGAGAGCTGAACCCCGTACAGAGAAGGACTCCACATGGCACGCATCCGCCAAAGCTTCTGCTACCCCTGCTTCCGCAAGGAAGGCCAGAGCCTCGACGAGCTGTTCGCCCTGGCGGCCGAGATCGGCTATCCCGCCACGGAGCTGTGGGGCTGGGACGAGTCGCTCGACGAGATCGCCGCGACCGCGAAGAAGCACGGCCTGGCGATCGCGAGCATCTGCGGGCACGGCACGCTGGAGGACGGGCTGAACAAGGTCGAGAACCACGACCGCATCGAGGCCGAGTTGATCCGTTCGATCGACAAGGCCGCCGAGTGGGGCATCCCCGGGGTGATCTGCTTCCCGGGCAACCGCAACCCCGGCCAGAGCGATCTGGACGGTCTGGTCGCTTGTGCGAAGGGCCTGCGGCGGGTGATCGGCCAGGCGGAGCGCAAGGGCGTCAACCTCAACGTCGAACTGCTCAACAGCAAGGTCGACCACCCCGGCTACCAGGCCGACCACCCCGACTGGGGCATTGCCCTGTGCGAGATGGTCGGCTCGGAGCGGGCGAAGCTGCTGTTCGACATCTACCACATGCAGATCATGACCGGCGACGTCATCCGCTACCTCCGCAAGGCCATGCCCTACATTGGCCACATGCACACGGCCGGCAACCCGGGGCGTAAGGACCTCGACGACACGCAGGAGATGAACTACGTCGGCATCTGCCGGGCCATCGCCGCGGCCGGCTACGGGTACTTCATGGGCCACGAGCTGTTCCCCAAGGGCGATCGCGCCGAGGCCCTGCGCCACACCTTCACCGTGTGCGACCAGCAAGCGTAGAAAGGGGATCCACCATGCCGAAACGTCTGGCCATTGTGGGGCCGTACGAAGTGCAAGTGCTTGACTACGAGGACCCGCCGCTGCAGGCCGGGCAGGTCCGCGTGCGGACGGAGTTGGCCTCGGGCAAGCACGGCACGACGACGGGCATGTTCGACGGCAGGGCCTACCAGAACCAGCAGTTCGACCCGGAGCTTCGGCTGTTCGTCGATAAGCCCGGGGCGATCGCGCCGGGCGGCACGGCCGAGGCTCCGGGCAACAGCGGCACGACGGGCGTGGGCGTCGTCCGCGAGGTGGGCCCGGGCGTGGAGCGGTGGAAGGTGGCCGACCGCGTCTTCGGGCACATGGACGTCCGCGAGACGAACACCTGCGGGGCCGACGGGCTGTACGCGCTGGGCGAGATCGCGCCAGAGACGGCGCTGCTGCTGGAGCCGGCGTACGTCTCGATCCACTGCGTCCGCGAGTCGAACGTCCGCTACGGCGACGCGGTGGTCATCATCGGCCTGGGGGCGCTGGGTCTGATTGCGGTGGAGATGGCCCGGGCGGCGGGGGCCCAGCAGGTCTTCGCCGTGGACATGCTGGCCAACAGGCGGGCCTGGGCGGCCGGGCACGGCGCCGACGCGGTGTTCGACCCGCGCGAGGGCGACGTGGCCCTGGAGATCCGCCGCCTGACCGGCGGGCGGGGCGCGGACGTGGCCATCGAGACGGCCGGCGCATACCCTGCCCTGAACCTGGCGACCCGCTGCGTGCGCGTGGCGGGCACGGTCTGTGCGGCCGGCTTCTACCAGGGCGAGGGCCAGGGCCTGATGCTGGGCCGCGAGTTCCACCACAACCGCCTGACGATGATCGTGCCCCACGGTTGCGGCTGGGGCCACCCGCCGCGCGACTACCCCGGCTGGACCGAGAAGCGGGCCCACGACGCCATCGTCGCGATGATGCGCCGCGGCCTGCTGCGCTGCGAGGGGCTGATCGACCCGATCGTCCCGATCGAGCAGGGCCAGGCCGTCTTCGCCGCCATGCGCGACGACCCCGGCCGACTGCTCAAGTACGCCGTGCGGTTCTGACCGCCGGCCGGCGACCGGTTGGCCGGTAGGTCGGGGATACCACCCCGACCAATGGACCCCCGGCCCCCGCCGGTGTCGGGGCGAGA
>JAWLCG010000097.1:0-13937 GCA_041687295.1 Phycisphaerae bacterium
CGGCCGGTCAGCTCGCCCAGCACGTCCAGCTCGGCGAACTGGGCCGCGTCGGACGCGTCGGCCAGGCAGCCGGGGCGCAGGCCGTCGCCCAGCGAGTAGCTCACGTCGTGCGCGTGGAGGATGGCTGAGATCTCGTCGAACAGCTCGTACATGGGGTTCTGGCGGTTGTGGTGGACCATCCAGTGCGCCAGCAGGCTGCCGCCTCGGCTGACGATGCCCATCTTGCGGCCCTTCACCAGCGGCAGGTGCTCGCGGAGCAGGCCGGCGTGGATCGTGAAGAAGTCGACGCCCTGTGCGGCCTGGTGCTCGATCTGGCGGAGGATCTCCTCGTGCGTCAGCTCGGTGATGGGCCTCGTCGTGCCGTCGGGGCGAAGGATCATGCTGTAGAGCGGCACGGTGCCGACGGGCACGGGGCTGTGGTCGATGATCGTCTGGCGGGTGGCGTCAAGGTCGCCGCCGGTGGAGAGGTCCATCACGGCGTCGGCGCCCCATCGGATGGCCCAGCGGAGCTTGCACAGCTCGCCCTCGGTGGAGCTGGCGACGGGGCTGGCGCCGATGTTGGCGTTGATCTTGGTGGTAATCGCCCGGCCTATGCCGCACGGGTCGAGCTTCACGCCCGTCTGGGCCGAGCCAGCCAGGTGGCGGCGGTTGGCGGGGATCACCAGCCGGCCAGCGGCCAGCTCATCGCGAATGAGCTCCGCTGTCACGTTCTCGCGCTGGGCCACGCGGTGCATCTCGGGCGTGATCTGCCCGTTTCGGGCTGCTTCGTACTGCGTCATGCCACGACTCCGCTCTTCAAGACGGGCGCCACGGGCACCCGTCATGGGTTTGTTCATCCTACCTCGGCCGGGCGACCGCCGGCCAGGCGAATCGCCTGGTGGAACCGGTACACACGGCCCGCATCGGCGGTGGCCCGTCCGGCGGCGCGGGCCTCGGCCTGGGCCTGGGCGGCGTCCTGGATCTCCTGGGCGCGCCGGCGGTAGTGCTCGAGGCCCTCGCGGTCAAGCTCGGCCGGCACGTCCAGCGGCTCGCCGAAGACCACCCACGCCGCCGACCCGGGCACCGGCAGGAGCATGCGGTCCCAGCTGGGCGCCCGCCAGGAGCGGTCCACGCCGAAGCCCACCGGCACGATCCGCCGGCCCGTCTTGGCGGCCAGGTAGACCGCCCCGGCCTGGACCACCCGCCGGGGCCCCTTGGGCCCGTCGGGCGTCAGGGCCAGGTGGCTGGTCTGACGCTCGATCATCCGCCGCAGCGCCCGCACGCCGCCCCGCGTGGTCGAGCCGCGCACGGTCGCGCCGCCCATCCGCTCGAACACCTGGGCCACCAGCTCGCCGTCGCGGTGCTCGCTGACCATCACCGCCATGTCCGGCTTGGCGTACAGGGCCGCCGGCAGCAGCAGCACCTCGTGCCAGAACAGGTACAGGTTCCGCCGCGGGGCCACCTGCGGCAGCAGCGACGGCTCGTCGAGCACCACCCGCACGCGCAGCGTCGCGATCCACAGCCGCAGCACGTGGCTGATCGTGGCCGAGGCCGCTCGCATCGCCAGCGGGTGCGTGAGCTTCATGGGCGGGTCGCCGAGCCTGGGGCCCGGGCTAAAAGTCGTCCACGTCGAGCACCAGCGGGCCCTCGGGCCAGGCGGCGTCGGTCAGGGGGGCGGCCATGCGGCTGTCGCGGGCCTCGCGGGTGTAGGTCGTGCCGTCCGGGCGGGTCAGCAGGATCGGGTTGGCCACCTTGACGAAACCGAAGCGGGCGTAGTAGCTCTCCAGCGCTGGCCGACAGAACAGCAGCGCGAAGTCCGCCCCGCCCCGCCGGGCCTCCTCCAGGGTCCGCTCGATGAGCTGCCCGGCGAACCCCTGGCCCTTGCGGTCGGGGTCGCTGCAGACGTTGCCCAGGCCCAGAAGCCGAAGCGTCCGCTCGCCGGCCCGCGCGTGGATCCAGAAGCCCACCACCTGGGCCACCAGCTCGCCGCCGGACCAGCCCAGCACCCGCAGGTCGTCCGGGCCGGCCGGGTGCACATAATGGCGGCTCGTCTCGAACCGTGCCTCGTGGGGGAAGGCCCGTCGCTGCAGGTCCTGGATCGCGCGGTCGAGCCGCTCTTCCACGTCGCCTTCGCGGGTCACGTCGATACGCATGGCCTCTCCGTTCGCCAGCCGCCGTCCGCCGCCGGCCTCGCCCCGTCGGCGGGCCTGGCGCCAGAAGCACTATCCTACCAGCTTCCCGCCCGCGCCGCCACAGGCTACATGGCGGCCGAGACGTCCGTTGAAGAAGGCCAGCAGGCCTCGACGGTGGAGCCATCCGTTGATATAGCGTCCCAGGCAGGCAAGTGACCGGGTAGGCCGGACTGCGTCCGGCCTACGGGATGGGCCGCCGATTCGGGGCGACTTGCCTACCTGAGACGCAATAACCGGGCTGCTAGACCGTTTTGCGATTGCGCCCGCGGGTCCCAAAGCGCCTCCGGCCCACGTCCACGGATTGCCATCCGTGGGCATCGTGGCCGGGCCGTGCCTGACCCGGCACAACGCTCCCGCAGGTTCGCGAGCAAAAAACGGTCCAGACCGTTTGCCCGTCGGACGTGCGGGTGCAGGGCCGTCAGACCGACAGCCCGCCCCGATGCCCACGGAAGGCATTCCGTGGGCTTGGTCCGAGCGTCCACGTCGACCCTCAGGCGCAATCGGCAAAGCGCTCTAGCCGCCGCGGCTGGGGACCGGGACGCTCAGCGTCGTCCGCGTGCCCTGGCCCGGGCTCGACTCGATCTCCATGCGCCCGCCCAGCACGTCCAGCCGGTCGCGGAGAGTCGCCAGGCCGAAGTGCTCGTGGGCCTGGCCCGGCTGGCGCCAGTCGCCCGGGCGAAAGCCGGCCCCCGCGTCGGCCACCGTCACCCGCACGGCGCCGTCCGCCCGGGCCAGCTCCAGCTCGGCCCGCTCGACGCCGGCGTGCTTGACCACGTTGAACAGCAGCTCGCGGACCGCCTGGAACACGAACGCCCGCAGGTCGGCGTTCTCCAGGTCGGCCTCGGGGTCCACACAGGCCTCCACCGTCAGGCCGTGCTTGCTGCGCATCCAGCCCGCCAGCCACTCCAGGGCGCCCGGCAGGCCCGCGCGGTCGAGCACCGGCGGGCTCAGGTCGATCATCAGGTCGCGGGCGGCCTCGAGAGACTCGCCCACCAGCGCGTCGATGTCGCGCAGGGCCTGGCGGGTCGGCTCGTCGCCGGCGCGGTTGGCGGCGGCCTGGCCCCGCATGCGGATGGCCACCAGCAGCTGCTGCAGATGGTCGTGCAGCACGTGCGCCAGCCGACGCCGCTCCCGCTGCTCGGCCCCGGTCAGCTCGGCCGAGAGACGCTCGAGCTGCTGGGCCCGCCGCCGGGCCGTCGCGGTCCGCTCAGCCACCCGCTGCTCCAGCGTGGCGTTGAGGGCCTTGAGCTCCTCGGCCGCGATCTTCCGCTCGATCGAGTAGTGGATCGTCCGCCACAGCTGCCAGCCGTTCAGCTCGCCCTTGATCAGGTAGTCCTGGGCCCCTTCCCGCACCGCCTCGACCCCGACGGCTGCGTCCGACACACCCGTCAGGACGATGACCGGGCAGCTGCCGTCGCCCTCGTTCGCCCGCCGGACCGTGTCCAGGCCCTGGCTGTCCGGCAGCGTCAGGTCCAGCAGCACCACGTCGAAGGGCCCCTGCTCCTGCCCCTGCAGCATCGCCAGCCCCTCGCTCAACGACGCCGCCGAGACCAGCTCGAACGACTCATCCGGGACCTGCCGTAACATGTGGCGCAGCAGCACCACGTCGGCGGGATTGTCCTCGATCAGCAGGATGCGAACGGTCGATTCGGTCTTGCCGGCCTTGCGTGCCATTCATCGGCCCCCTCGGGCGGGGTTCAGCCCGTACCTTACATCATACTCATTCTCTTTCCTATTGTCCTCCCCTGTCATCACCCGTCGGCGAAATGGCCTGGGCGGCCCCCGCCCCGGTGCGCGACGATCAACAGCCCGTCGGAATCCCTCGCGTCGAAAGGCTCCAGGCCCAGGCCGCTGAAACGTTCGATCCGCCCAAACCCGGCCGAGGAGAGCGCCTCGGCCAGCTCGCCCGCCCGGTAGGGCCGAAGCTCCGTCGCGTGCAGGGCATGCTCGACCCGCTCGCCCTGCCAGCGAAGCTCCAGGATGTTGAACCGCAGCCGATCCGCCCCGAAGTCATAGAACCGCACGTACTCCGTCTGCCCGCGCCGGCTGGCCCCGACGAACCGCTCCCCCCGCGCCAGGACGCGGTCGTAATTGAGCAGCTGCATCACCGCCAGCCCCCCCTCCCGCAACAGGCGCGCGAAGCCGGCCAGGGCCTCGGCCAAGACGTCGTCCTCCAGCAGGTGCGGCAGCGAATTGCCCATGCACAGCACCGCGTCGAACCCATCGGCCACGTGGTCAGCGATACGCTCCATCGGGGCCTCGATCCACGTCACGCCGCCCCCGCCCGCCTGCCGCGCCTCGGCCAGCATCTCGCCCGAGAGGTCGCTGGCGACCACCTCGACGCCCGCCCCGGCCAGGGCCCGGGCGTACAGCCCCGTCCCACAGGCCACCTCCAGCGCCCGCCGGACCCCGAAATCCGCCACCAGCCGACCCGCGAACCGCTCAGCGGCCGCCTCTCGCCGCCGAACGTCCACGATCCGGTCGTAGTCCGATGCCAGCCGATCGTAAAAGCTCACAGAACCCCTTTCGTTTCCATCACCCTGTTTCCAAATATCTTACCCGCTCGCCCCCCTCCTGGCCACCGCAAGCCCCCCGGCCGCCCCAGGGCGCAGTAGCGACTGTGCCTGCAGGTCTGCAGGTGGTCTCTGCCCAAGCCCACGGAATGCCTTCCGTGGGCATCGCGGCGGGCCGTCCCTGACGCGGCACAACCCACCCGCTCGCCCGATGGGCAAGAAAGGTTCCTGACCCCTTTCCCCTCCCCTGATGAAAAAACCCCGTGACACATTGCGGAAAGAGCTCACAAAAGCATAATGCAAAGACCGGGCGATGGTTACAGACGGCAGTGACATTCGTGACTGTCCCGCCTTTTCACGTGGCTCTGCGGGCTGCAGGGGATGGGAGTCTGCAAGTAGGCGCTTGGAGCGGGTGGCCGTACAATGGCGGCCGCCGCTGGCCATGGCAGCGGGACTGGCAGGAGTAGGGCCCGCGGTGGCCTGATGAGTGCCGGCAATAGACAAAGGGGAATGCAATGTCGGAGTCCTCGCGGAAGCGTCGTACGGCGGTGTCGGGCGTGGCCGGTTGCCTGTCGGAGCTGCTGGAGCCGCGGCTGATGCTGTCGGGCACGCAGTACGTGGTGAACAGCCTGGCCGACGTGGTGGCCGACGACGGTGTGGTGACCCTCCGCGAGGCTCTGCAGGCCGCCAACACCAACACGGCCGTCACGGCCGACGTCCTGGCCGGCAGCGACGGCGAGGTCGACCGCATCACCTTCGACGTGCCCGCCCTGCAGGCCGAGGTGGGGCCGGGCAACCCGTTGGTCATCGCGCTGGATGGCACGGCACTGACGGTCTCGGACGGCTTGGAACTGTCGGGCCCCGGCGCCGACGTCCTGACCGTAGACGCGGCCGGCAAGAGCGGCGTGTTCGCCATCAGCGGTGAGAGGGCCGTGGCCCTGTCCGGCCTTTCGATCATTAACGGCAACAGCACCTATGGCGGCGGGCTGCACATCGGTGCGGCCCAGACGGCGCTGACTGACCTGACAATCCGCGGGTGCCGGGCCAGCTTGGGCGGAGGCGGCCTCTACAACGCCAGCCGCAGTCTCAGGCTGTCGAACGTCATCGTGAGCGGCAACCAGAGCGGCTACTCCGGGGGCGGGATCCACCACGCCTCGGGGCTGTTGGCGATGGCCCATGGGGCCGTTCTGAACAATGCCGCATCGGTGGGAGGCGGCATGTACGCCGCCCAGGGCGAACTGGCCCTGTCCGACGTCACCGTCAGCGGCAATGCCGCCCAGAGCAACGGGGGAGGCATCTACGGCCACATCGCCGCCAAGGTGATCCTCGAGAATGTCGACGTGAGTGCCAACACCGCCGCCTGGTCGGGCGGGGGAGTCTACAGCAGGGGTATCCTGAGCGTGACGCAAGCCGCTTTCACGTGGAACACCGCGGGGCGCGGTGGCGGAGGCCTCTGCTGCGTCGCGGTCGCGGGCGGGCACAACTGGCCCGCTATAGCGACTGTGTCCCGGACGCAGTTCCAGCACAACACCGCTGGGTGGTGGGGTGGCGGTGTGTCCGTGGAAGGCAGTGAGTTGGTTCTGACGGAGAGCCTGGTAAGCCAGAATACGGCTCCAAACGGCGGGGGCGTCTGGTGCAGCATCACCGGCGACCAGGCCGTGATCCCCGGAACGCTCACGATGAGGCACGTGACCGTCAGCGACAACTCCGGCGGCGGCGTGGACCTGATGAACAACTGGGGAAACCCTTGCACGGCCACGCTGGAGTCCGTGACCGTCAGCGGGAACGCCGGCGGACACGGTGGCATTCATAACAGCGGTACGATGACACTGACGGACGTGGAGGTCAGCGGCACATCGTCCCAGTACGCTGTTCATAACGAGACTGGCGGACAGCTGCGGATGATCGGCGGCGTCATCCGCGAGAACGGCGGCACCGGAGTTCTGAACAGCGCGACCATGGAACTGCGGGACGTTGCGATCCTCGACAACCATCAGGCCTACTTCAACGGGGGCGGGATCATCAACTCGGGCAGCCTGACCCTCGTCCGTGCTGTGGTCAGCGGCAACTCAGCCTGGTCGGGCGGCGGGATCGTCAGCGGCGGCTCCAGTTCGCTGAGTCGTCTTGTTGTCATCGACAGCGAGGTCAGCGGCAATGCGGCCCTGCATTCATGGGGTGGCGGGCTTTACCTGCACGGTACGGGCGAGGCCATGCTGGCGAATACGACCGTCAGTGGGAACTCGGCCGCCCAAGAGGGCGGCGGAATTCACAGCAGCGGCACGCTGACGCTCATCAACGTCACCGTCAGCGCCAATCATGCCTCGCTGGCGAGCGGCGGTCTTCGAAGTTACGGGCAGTCGACGCTGCACAACACGCTGCTGGCTGGCAACACCGCAGGCGAGGAGAGAGGCCCGTCCGACCTGGTTGGCGTCGTTGGCCAAGGCAGTTCGCACAGCCTCGTCGGTGTGGCCATCGAGGCCGTAGGGCTGGTCGACGGCGTGCAGGGCAACCGTCTAGGCACCAGCAATATCCCATTCGACGCCCTGCTCGGCCCCTTGGCCGACAATGGCGGCCCTACCTGGACCCACTCCCTGCTGGCGGACAGCCCCGCCATCGACGCCGGCAGCGACGAGCGGGCCGCCGAGGCGGGGCTGACTGCCGACCAGCGGGGCCTGGCGTGGTTCGACGGCGACGGGGACAGCGTCGTCCGCGTGGACATCGGCGCCTTCGAATGGCGGCCGCCGACGACGGTGACGGCCTCGCACGTCTTCTACAACAACAGCGGCCTGGACGGCTTCGACCCAGCCGCCAACGTCGGCGATGACGCGGCCATCGATGCGACCAAGCAGCCCATGCTGGCGGGGCAGGCGGTGTCGGCGGCGAATCTCACCAGCTACGCCCGCGGCCTCAACGGGCTGATGTTCGACATCGCCGACCTCGGCGGCCGGGGCGTGACGGCTGGCGACTTCACCGTCCGCCTCTGCACCGACGGGGCCACCTGGGCGACCGGGCCAGGCCCGGCCGTCAGCGTCCGGCCCGGCGCGGGCGACGGCGGCAGCGACCGCGTCACGCTCACCTGGCCCGACGGGGCGATCAGCGACGTTTGGCTGGAGGTCACCGCCAACACCAGTCTGGGCTTGGCTGAGCCGCAGACGTTCCGCGTGGGCAACCTGCGGGGCGACGTCAACGGCGACGCCGTCGTCGACGACCGCGACCTGAGCATCCTGCTGGGTCACTGGGGCGACAGTGGCGCCGCGGCCGCCGACGGCGACGCCACCGGCGATGGCCGGGTCGACGACGCGGACCTGAGCGTCCTGTTGGGCCACTGGGGCGACTCGCTGGTCGACCTGGCCGCCCTGGCCGCCCCGCCCGACGTCGCCGCCGCCCCGGCCGAGGTGCTGGCCGCCCCCGCCCCGCTGGCCCAGGCGCCGACAACGGAGGCGGTGGCCGCCCCCACGGCCGTCCTGCCCGACGTCGCCCGCACGCCTCCCGCCGTCGGGGCTCGACAGGGCGATGGGCAGACCCTTCGCCCGATGCGGCCAACCCCCGCGGCCCTGGCGTCCCTGGCCGCGGGGCCCGAGGCGGCTCAGGCCCAGGGGCCGGAAAGGGGTCAGGAACCTTTTCTGCGTCTTCCCCCCCTGCCGGGCCTCACTGCGTTCGGGCCGGAAAGGGGGGGCCGGAAAGGGGTCAGGAACCTTTTCTGGGGGCCGGAAAGGGGTCAGGAACCTTTTCTGGGTCTTCCCCCCCTGCCGGGCCTCACTGCGTTCGACCCGGCCTACGCGCTTTCCAGCCAAAGCGGCGACTCGGTCGCCGCACTCCATACTCCCCGGACGCCCTGTGCGGCCGAGGATTGCATATTGTATACAATCGAGATCTCGCAGAGCACGGGGTCGGGTTGGAACGGAACGCGGGCGGGGGACTGAGCGGGGGGCCGACCGGGGGGTTCTGGCGAAACGAACCCAATTCGACAAAGAGCAGGTGCCTGCACTGCAATGGCTTGTGTCGCAAATCCGCGCCGCGAAACGAAGCCAATCCGCGCGGGCCGAAGACGTGGCTGCGGACGGCGCAGCCACGTCACCGGGGCACGGGGACGCCTTCGGCGGCGGGCGGGGCGTGTCTGGCGAAAGTGGCGAAACGAACCCAATTGGGCAGCGGGGCGTTGTGCCGGAGCGGCGGCGGTGCGAGAATCCCCCTGGCCTGGCCACGCCGGCTGGGCGAGGAGACGCCACCGCTCGTGAAACACAGACGCAAAGAGCCGGCCGGGACGGGCCCCCTCGGCGGGGGGGCTCGGATCGTCCACGAGGACGCCGACCTGCTGGTCGTCGACAAGCCGGCCGGCCTGATCTCGGCCCGGCCCAACGACACGACCGGCAGCACACTGTTCCACCACGTTCGGCGGTACCTTCGCCGCCAGGGCCCGGGCCGGCGGGACGCGGGGTGGGTCGTCCACCGCCTCGACCGCGACGTGTCGGGCCTGCTGGTCTTCGCCAAGACCGAGCCGGCCTACCTCGCTCTCAAGGACCAGCTCAAGCGGCGGCAGGTCCGCCGGCGGTACCTGGCCCTGGTCGAGGGCGAGATGCCGGTGACGCCGGCGGGGCCTTGGCCCTTCATCGACGCGTTCCTCACCGACGCCGGGCCGACCCGCCCGGTGCGGTGGAGCCATAAGCCACCACCGGATAATGCGATAGGGCCGGGACGCGAGGGCCCCCAGCGGGCGGTGACCTACTACCGCGTCCTGGCCGTCGGCGGCGGGCGGAGCCTCGTGCTGGTCCGCCTGGAGACGGGACGCAAGCACCAGATCCGCGCCCACCTGGCCAGCCTCGGCCATCCGGTGGTGGGCGACCGGCTCTACGGCCCCCGCGGCGACCGCCTGGCGCTGCACGCGTGGGAGCTGGTCTTCGCCCATCCGGTGACCGGCGAGGCGCTGCGGTTCACCTCCGCGCCGCCGGCCGAGCTGTTCCGCGCGCCGGGCCTGGACGCGTCCATTCTCTCGCAAGTCGAGGCGGAGCAGCCACCTGAAGCCCCCGCCCCGCCGCCGGCCGGTCGCGAGGCCCCGGCCCGTCCCGCCCGTGAGGCCGAGGCCGGCTGGGACCACGTCGCCGGCTGGTACGAGCGGCTCGTCGGCGAGCGGCGGAGCGATTACCACGAGGCCCTGGTGCTGCCGGGGGTGCTTCGGCTGATGGCGGCCCGGCCCGGCGAGCGGGTGCTCGACGTGGCCTGCGGCGAGGGCGTCCTGTGCCGCCGGCTGGCGGAGTTAGGCGTCTCGGCCGTCGGTGTGGATGCGTCGGAGCAGCTCATCGAGGCCGGCCGGCGGCTGGCCCGGCCGCTGGCGACGAAGGCCCGGCCAGAACTGCTCGTCGGCGACGCCCGCAAGCTGCTGGAGCTGCCCGCCCTGGCCAAGGGCCGAGGGGCGTTCGACGCGGCCTGCTGCGTGCTGGCGCTGATGAACATCGAACCGTTCGAGCCTGTGCTGCAAGGGGTTACGGCCCTGCTTCGGCCGGGCGGCACGTTCACGGCGGTGATTCTGCACCCGGCCTTTCGCAACCCGGGCCACACGTCATGGGGCTGGACCGAGCCGGCCGAGCCCAAGGCCCCGCCCCGCGGCAAGGGCCCGGGCGGGCGGCGCGGGTCCAAGCCTCGCCCATTCAAGCAGTTCCGGCGGGTCGAGGCGTACCTTTCCGCCATGCACCGGCAGATCGTGATGAACCCCGGCCAGGCCGCCCACGGCCAGCCGGCCATCACCACGGTGACGTGGCATCGGCCGATGCAGACCTACGTCAAGGCCTTCGCCGAGGCGGGCCTGCTGATCGACGCCCTGGAGGAGTGGCCCAGCCATCGCGTCAGCGAGCCGGGCCCGCGGGCGGCCGAGCTCGACCGCGCCCGCCGGGAGATCCCCCTGTTCCTGGCCCTGCGAGGCCGGCGGGTCGACAGCCGGCGGTAATCCCCCCCTCTCCAAAATGGACGGTTGACAGGAACCGCCCCCATGATGCATGGTTTCACCCGAGGAAACTTCCGCGCGAGCGGGGGTGGCAGGAACTCCTGACCGGGCCCGATCGGATCGGTGGCCTGGGCGGGCATTTCTCTGGATCAGGGAGAGCGTGATGGACGTTCGCGGAGTGCAGCGACGGGCGGTCTGGGCCCCCATGGTGGCGGTGAGCCTGCTGGTGAGCCTGCTGGCCGGGGCGACGGCCTGGGGACAGGAGCCGGCCTTCTCGTGGCAGAAGTCCTACGCCAGGGTCCTCGAGACTGGTGAGTTGGAGTGGGCCCCGGAGCCTTTCGATTTCCAGGCCGGGCCGTCCGTCCGCTACATCGACTTTGAGGGCGGCAACGACGCCGCCGATGGCCTGACGCCCGAGACGGCCTGGAAACACCACCCCTGGGACCGCAGCGCCGCCGGCAACGCCAAGGCCTGCTCGGGCCCGCAGACCTACGTCTTCAAGCGCGGCGTGATCTATCGGGGACAGCTCACCAGGAGTGAATCGGGCACCCCCGACCAGCCCATCATCCTGACCAGCGACCCGGCATGGGGCGAGGGCGAGGCCGTCATCGCCGGCTCCGTCCCCGTTACTGGCTGGACGCAGGGCGCCCGGCACGGCGACATCCCCGACGCCGGCAAAGTCTGGGTCGCCGCCGTCGACACCCTGCCGCGAAACGTCTGGATGGTGAACGACGCCGGCGAGGTCACGCGCCTCCGCCTGGCCCGCACGCCCAACTGGGTCATCAGCGACCCCGAGGACATCAAGAGCGAGTGGTGGGTCTGGGAGCAGCCGGAGTTCTGGAAGCCCGAGAACGTCTACAAGACCCAGGGCGTCAATGGCCGAGTGCATTTGGGCATTGACCGTCAGCACATCACGCGCAAGCCGGATTACTACCTCGGCGCGGTGGTCTGGACCGAGTGGGGCATCGTGATGGCCACGCCCTACCCCACGCGCGTCGAGGCCGTCGACACCGAGCGCAGGGGCCTGGGCTTCCAGGGCCCCTACTACGGCGACAGCGAGGTAATCCGCCCGGGCCACCGCTACTTCCTCGAGGACAAGCCCCACTACCTCGACGAGCCGGGCGAGTTCTGGTTCGAGCGCGACGGCGAGAGTAACCGGGGACGCCTCTACGTCCGCCTGCCCGAAGACGCCGACCCCAACACGGTCCGCATCGAGGCCGCCCGCCACATCAGCCTGATCGACCTCAAAGAGGCCCGCCACCTGCGGGTCAGCGGCCTGAGCTTCCACTTCACCAACGCCTTCTGGGACTACACGCAGCGCGAGTTCATCCACCCGGACATCGACGGTGCGTGCATCCGCATCCAGGGCACCTTCGAGGACGTCGAGGTCGCCCACTGCCGCTTCGGCCACGTCAACAAGGCCATCCGGTTCAAGGCCAGCGACACCGGCCGGGGCGACCAGGTCGTGATCCGCGACAACGACATGTACGATCTCGACGGCGCCGGCATCGAAGTGGGAGACTCCAGCCGCTTCGGCAAGTCCCAGCCCCCCTTCGGGCGTCTGGGCGACGTGAAGGTGCTGCGCAACCGCATCCACCAGACGGGCGTGCGGCCCATCCGCCGGCAGTTCGGCCACACGGTGGAGCTCAACTACCCCCAGACGGCCGAGGTCGCCGGCAACATCATCAGCCGCACCGGCGGGGCGAGCATCTTCGTCTTCGGCGGCCGGGAGGGCAACGTCATCGATAACCGCCTCCTCAGCCGAATCCTGATCCACCACAACCGCGTGGAGGACTCGCTGCTGAACACCAACGACTGGGGCGGCATCGAGACCTGGCACGGCGGGCCCCACTACGTCTTCAACAACATCTCGGGCAACCCCGGCGGCTTCTGGAACTGGAAGTACCGCTACGACAAGTACAACGCCCGCTTGGGCTTTGCGTTCTACCTGGACGGCTCGAACAAGAACTACCTGTTCAACAACATCGCCTGGGGCCGCGACAACACCCCCGACAGCAAGTACGCCAACGAGGTCGCCTTCTACGAGGCCGGCCCGCGCTACCTCAACAACTACTTCAACAACACGGCCTATAAGTTCCGCCTGGGCTCGCAGTGGTCGCCCGCCCGCGGCTACCACTGGGCGCTGGGCAACGTCTGGGAGGACATCAGCTCGTGGGTCTTCATCCATGGCCCGACCAAGGAAGACGCGCCCGGCACCGAGAAGAACGAGTGGCCCCACCACACGATCGCCTACGCCCGCAACGTCTTCCATAACATCAGCGAGCAGTTCGGCACTTTCGAGAACAACGCCCGCCTGCACGAATCGGCCGAGTCGTTCCGCCAGGCCCTGCAGCAGCGGCAGGCCCTGGCCACCGACCTGGGCGTGATGGCCGACGGGCCCGTCCTGCAGGACCCGGCCAACCACGACTTCCGCCCGCGGCCCGGCTCGGCCGCCATCGACCAGGGCGTGCGGGTCTTCGTGCCCTGGGCCCTCTACGCGACCGTCGGCGAGTGGCTGTTCTACCCGGCCGGCAACGACCCGACAGTGATCCTCGATGAGCACCACCTGCAGACCGACTACAACCTGGGCGACCGTCAGCACCGGCAGATCCCGCTGACCGTCGCCAACGCCGATGCCGACAGCTACGGCCCCAGCCCCCTGGAAGACTGGATCGACGGCGCCCTGACCCTCAACGGGACCGACCGCTACGCCTTCGCCTCGCACGAGACGATGACCGCGCCCTACGAGCTCAAGCACACGATCGGCCGGGGGGCCAATGCCACCGTCATCGAGCGCACCATCGTGGGCGCCGAGCTGATGACCCCCGACATCCACACCAGCAACCTCATGGTGGAAGTCATCTTCAAGGCCCAGAGCCCCCAGGGCCAGGCCGTGCTCGTCGAGAAGATGGACCAGGCCGGCTACAGCCTGCACCTCGCCTCGGCCGGCCAGGTCGTGTTCAAAGTCGTCGGCAACGGCGCCAGCGCCGAGCTGGCCAGCCAGGCCATCCTCACCGACGGCAAGTGGCACCACGTGATCGCCGAGCTCGATCGCCAGGCCGGCACGATGACCCTCTACATCGACGGCCGGCAGCACGCCACCGGCCCGGGCGTCGGGGCGGAGGTCTCGCTGAGCAACCCCGGCGACCTGCACATGGGCGGCACGCCGAGCGGGCGCTGCCTGACGGGCGCGATCGACTTCGTCCGCATCGCCCAGAGCACGCTGGCCCAGTCCAAGACGACGATCGAGGAGCTGGCGGCGTGGCAGTTCTTCGGCCCGCAGTACCGCGACTTCACCGGCCGGGCACCCACCGG
>JAWLCG010000098.1:0-13914 GCA_041687295.1 Phycisphaerae bacterium
CTTCCGCCTGCGCCCCGCCGTGCCGCGGCCACTGCATTGGGGTCTGGGCGAACGCTCGACCGCCGTGCCCCGGCCTGCTTCGCGGCCGCCCGTGGGGGCTGCCTAGGCCAGCCGATCCAAGCGAGGCGCTCTGACACCCACAACACGCCTCAACCCGTGCACGACTTCCTGTACGTTGTTCATCATACACCATCCGCGTATTCTGTCAACTCAGAATTGGTGGTAGAGTCAAAAAAGATGTCAAACGGCACGGACACAGTATGGAGTGCGGCGGCCTTGACGCCGCTTTGGCTGGTGGGCGGCAAAGCCAAAGCGACGATGGCTCGCCGCAGTCCAAAGGGGCTTGGCGCCCATCGGGGCGGCGTTCCTGGGGGGCTGGGGGGCGTTGGGTTGCGTCAGGGACGGCCCGGCGCGATGCCCACGGAAGGCATTCCGTGGGCTTGGGTTAGGATATGGGGCGTGGAGAGATCCGGCGGGTGGCGGGGGGCTACGCGGTGACCAGTTGCTCGTAGAGGGCGGCGTGGGCGGTGACGAAGCGGTCCAGGGTGAAGTGGCTCCGCATGCGCTGCCGGCCGGCCTGGCCGAGGGCTCGGCCCAGGGCGGGGTCGCGGGCCAGGCGGAGCAGGCTGGCGGCGAAGGCGGCGGCGTCGCCGACGGGCACCAGCAGGCCAGTCTGCCCGTCGGCGACGACCTCGTTGAGCCCCTCGACGTCCGTGCCGACGACCGGCAGGGCGGCGGCCTGGGCCTCGGCGGCGGCCAGGCAGAAGCCCTCCCACCGGCTGGGTTGGCAGAAGATGTCGCCGGCCGACAGGATCGCCGGCACGTCCGGGCGGAACCCCAGCGCCCGCGCCCGACCCGCCAGGTCGCCCTGGATGATCCGCCGGTGCACCCGGGCCTCCAGCGGGCCCCGCCCCGCCAGGACCAGGCGCAGGCGCCCGTCCAGCCCAGCCGCCTGCGAGAAACCCTCCAGCAGCGTGTCGAGCCCCTTCTGCACGTCCAGTCGGCCGGTGAAGACGCAGGCGAGCTCGCCCTCGCCCAGGCCCCACTCGGCCCGCAGCCGGGCCCGCGCGGCCGGGTCGGGGGCGTAGCGGTCGACGTCGATGCCGTTGTGGATGACGGTATACCGGTCGGCCGACAGGTGGGCGCGGGCGGCGTGCCAGTCGCGGACCCCGGCCGAGACGGCCACGAAACGGTCGCAGGAACCCGCCGAGAGCCTCGGCCAGAGGAAGTGCAGGGGGCGACGGCGCTTCTCGGCCACGTGGATGGAGTGGACCATGTGGGGCACACCGGCCCGTCGGCCCGCCAGTCGGCCCACGAGGTCGGCGTGGAACAGGTGGGTGTGCAGCAGGTCGAAGCGGCGCTCTCGCAGCCAGCGGGCCAAGCCGAACCCGCCCAGGGCGCCGCGGGCGCGGGTGCTTCCCAGCAGGTGCACCGGCACGCCGGCGTCGCGCAGAGCATCGGCGACGGGGCCGCCGGACAGGGCGGCCACCTCGACGGCAAAGCGCCCCCGGTCCAGCCGGGTCGCCAGCTCGTAGACGCATCGCTCGGCGCCGGCCGGGCGAAGCTCGGTGATCATCTCGCACACGCGGATCGCCATGGCCCAGAGCCTACCCGGGCCGGGGCGGTCCGCAAAGCCCCCGCACGCAACAAGGCGGGCGGACCCGCAGGCCCGCCCGCCGTGGCCGGATCAGCCGGGCCGGGCGTGTCGGCGGAGCAGCCTCAGCCAGTCGACGGTGCTCATGGCAAAGCGGACATCGGGGCCGAGCTGGTTGCGTTCGACGCTGGTGGCCGGCTCGTCGGGCACCAGGGCGAGCACGGGCACCTCGCCGAGGCGGGCGATCTGGGCGGGGTTGGTGGCCATGGCGACGACGGCGTCCTCGGCCCCGGGCCCGTCGGGCGGTGCGGGGTCGGCCTGGTAGCGGTTGATGACGACGCCGGCGACCTCCAGCCCGGCCGAGCGGGCGGCGGCGAGGGTCAGCAGCGTATGGTTGATCGTCCCCAGCGTGGGCCGGGCGACGATGAGCAGCGGCAGGCGGCAATGGCGGGCCAGGTCGATCACCCAGAAGTCGTCGGCGATGGGGCACAGCAGCCCGCCGACGCCCTCGACGACCATGCAGTCGCTCTCGGCGGCGATGCGGTCATAGGCGGCCAGGATGGCCGGCACGTCGACGGCCCGGCCGCCGCGCTCGGCGGCGACGTTGGGCGCCAGCGCCGCCTCGAACCGCTGGGGGACGATCTCGTGCAGCGGGTGGGGACTGTCGGCGCAGCGGGCGAGGAACTCGGCGTCCTCGCTGACCCGCTCGCCGCCGAGGCCCACGCGGCGGCACCCGCTGGCGGCGGGCTTGAAGACCCCCACCCGCAGGCCCCGCTCGGCGAGGTTCGCCGCCAGGGCCCCCGCCACCACCGTCTTGCCCACCTCGGTGTCGGTGGCCGTCACGAAAAAACCCGTCATGGGCCGGGCGGGCCCGTCGGGCACATAGTGCGTCAGCTTCTGCTGGGATTTGCTCATCGTGAAAGATCCGCAACAAGGTCCGCGTCCCGGGGCGCCGGGGCATTCTCTCCAAGCCCACGGATGCAATCCGTGGGGGTCTCGTCCGGGGCGGGCGATGGAGGCACAACGTCCGGCATCTTCGCCCTCGAAGACCCCGGGCAAGCCCGGGGCTATATGGGGACACACGGTTACGCCGGGCGCCCTCGCTGCCGGGCCTCGATTCGCTCGACCCGGCCTACGGGGCGGGACGGGCTACATTTCGGCGATCGTTTCCTCGACGGCGGTTAGCAGGCGCCCCAGGGCGTCGGCGTCCATGGCCGGGGCGGGCATGAGGACCACCGTGTCGCCCAGCGGGCGGATGATGACCCCGCGGGCGCGGGCGGCGGCGCAGACGGCGGCGCCGGTGCGCTGGGCCGGCGGGAAGGGCTGCCCGTCGGGCCTCGCCAGGTCGATGCCGACCATGAAGCCGCACTGGCGGGTCCGCGCGACGGTCGGCAGGGCCTGCATCCGGCCCAGGCCCTCGGCGATCTGGCCGATGCGGGCGTCGGCGTCGGCCAGCACGGCGTGAGTCTCGAACCGCCGCAGGCTCGCCAGGGCCACCGCGCAGGCCAGGGCGTTGCCGGTGTAGGTGTGGCCATGGAAGAAGGTCTTGCCCTCGGCCGGCGGGGCGACGAAGGCGTCGAAGATCGCCTCGCTCGTCAGCGTGGCCGCCAGCGGCAGATACCCGCCGGTGATGCCCTTGGCCAGGCACATCAGGTCGGGCTCGACGCCGGCGCGATGGCAGGCGAACATCGCCCCGGTCCGCCCGAAGCCGGTGGCGACCTCGTCCGCGATCATCAGCACGTCGTGGCGGGCCGTCAGCTCGCGGACGCCCCGCACGAACGCCTCCGGGTGCGTCAGGATGCCGCCCGCCCCCTGCACCAGCGGCTCGACGAGGACCGCGCAGATCTCCTCGCCCCGCTCGGCCAGCACGGCCTCCAGCTCGGCCAGCACCGCCTCGGGGCCCCGCTCGCCCTCCGGGTGCACGTGCGGACAGGGCGTGTCCAGAAAAAGCGTCTCGAACAGCAGCGGGCGGTAGGTGCTGTGGAACAGGTCGATGCCGCCCACGCTCACCGAGCCGATCGTGTCGCCGTGGTAGCCCTCGCGCAGGGCCACGAACAGCCGACGCCGCCGCTGGCCGCGGTTGTGCCAGTACTGGAAGGCGATCTTGGTCGCGATCTCGACGCTGGTGGCCCCCGCGTCGCTGTAGAACACCCGCGTCAGCTGCCCGCCCGGCGAGGCCACCGGCAGCAGGGCCTCGGCCAGCTCGATGCTGGGCACGCCGGCCAGGCCCAGCAGCGTGGAGTGGGCGATGCGCCCGGCCTGGTCGGCCAGGGCGGCGTCCAGCTCGGCCACGCGGTGGCCATGGACGTTGCACCAGAGGCTCGAGACGCCGTCGATGTAGCGCCGGCCGTCGGTGTCGATCAGCTCGAAGCCCTCGCCGGCCTCGATGACCAGCGGCGACTCGCTGCACCACAGGCCCATCGGCGTGAAGGGGTGCCACACGCACCGCTGGTCGGCCTGTTGCAGCCGACGGGTGCGGGGCGATGCGTTGTGCGGGTCGGTCATCGGCGACTCCTGGGGGCCGGGCCGTAGGCTGGGACAGAGCGAAGCGGCGTCCCACCTTGGAGCTCCCACCACCGTCCGGGTGCCGTGGCTGCGGCGTTTGCAGCCACGCGTCATAGGGGGGTCCGCCGTCGAAGACCCCGGGCAAGCCCGGGGCTATATAGGGACACACGGAATCGCCTGGCGCCGTCGACGGCGTCCAAGGACGTGGCTACAGACACCGTAGCCACGGCACCCGGACGCTCTGTCTTCCCTGAGACTCCAGAAACCTCTGTGCTTCTTCTCTCTGTGTCCTCTGCGCCTCTGTGGCCCATCCTCGTCTTCGCCGCCGGGCCTCGCTGCCGCTCGACCCGGCCTACGGGGCGTCAGTCTATACCCGATGGGGGCGGCCCCGTCAAATGGCCGGGCCGTAGCGGATGGCGACGGGGGTGCCGACGCCCAGGCCCAGGCGGTCGGACGCGCTGTCGCCGCGGACGGCCAGCTCCAGGCGGTCCAGCGAGTCCAGCAGGGCCAGCGGCTCGCCGGGCTCGACCTCGGCGTAGGTGCCCCGCAGCGGCCCCAGCGGGCGGGGGCCCGTCTGCACGCGGATGGCGGCCCAGCGGGGCAGCGTCCGCTCGATCTCGCCTCGGCTGATGTTGGTGATGCAGTTGCCGAAGCCGTCCACGTAGAGCACTTGCCCGGCCAGGGTCTCGCCGTCCCAGGTCGGCGCGGGCAGCTCGAGCAGCTCGTAGCGGTCGGGCGGCGGGCCGAGCTGGCCGATGGCCACTCCCCCGGCCAGGGCGGCGGCGGCGGGGGCCATCACGTCTCGGCCCTCGAAGGTTCGGCCCACGCGGCGGGGCAGGAAGTACCGCTCGTTGCGGACCGAGACCATCGCCTCCAGCGTGAGCCACTGGTCCACCAGCGTCAGCAACCCGTTGTCGGGGCAGACGAAGGTCTGCCCGGCGTAGCGGGCGGCCAGCACCCGCCGATCGGTGCCCACGCCGGGGTCGACCACCGCCAGGTGCACCGTGCCGGGCGGGTAGTAGTCCACGATCTGCCGCAGGACGAACGCCCCGGCCAGCACGTCGCCCATGGGCACCTGGTGGGTCACGTCCACCAGCGTCGCGCCGGGCAGGGCCGAGAGGATCACGCCCTTCATGCTCCCCACGTACCCCTCGCGCTCGCCGAAGTCGCTGGTCAGCGTGATGATCGTCTGCCGGGCCATGCTCGCCTCCTGTGCCGTAAGTGTAGCATTGTCGTAGGCGAAGGCGAAGATGGGCGCCCGCGCCGCCGCGTGTCTCCATATAGCTCCGGGCATGCCCGGGGCCTTCCGGACCCGTCCAGCGCCGCCGGTGCGGCACTTGACAGGCCCGGCGCGGGCGGTATGCTGGGGGCCGCCGAATAGGATGCAGCAACCTTTCAAGCCCAAGGATGGTGCCCGATGAGAATCGCCCTCGCCCTCGCCCTGGCCCTGGCCGGCCTGGTTGGCCTGTGCGGCTGCCAGAACAACAAGGGTCCCCAGACCACCGAGCCGGAGATGTCCGCCGAGCCGATGACCTTCACGCCGGCCGACGTGCCCCCGCCCGAGCCCATGCCGACCCCCATTCCGCAGGCCTCGCGGGCGCCGGCCTACACCTACGCCCCCGCGCCGGCCACGCCCACGCCCGTGCCGATGGCCCCGCCGGCCTCCGCTGGCCGCACCCACACCGTCCAGCCCGGCGAGACGCTCTGGAAGATCTCCGGCCTCTACTTTGGCCGCTCCAGCCGCGACAACGTCCAGAAGATCGTCCAGGCCAACCCCGGCCTCAACCCCGATCGCATCCTCGCCGGCCAGAAGATCACCATCCCCGACTGATCGCCGCCGACTTCAACAAACAGGGCGGCCCGTCCCACGACGGGCCGCCCTGCTGCTTTTGCCGGCCTCGTTAGCGGCCGAAGGTGGGACGCCGCGGCTTCGCCGCTCTGTCCCAGCCTACTGGACTGTCCAGGCTGGAATGTGAGGTAGCCCGCTCCGCCTGTCCGCCAGGGGAGGGTGCAGGCTGCATCCCCGGGCGCTGCTGAGCCTGCAGGCGGTTGGGCAGAGGCATCTACCCACCCCCCGCTCGAGCCCTCAAGGGCCGTGGATCGGAGCCCCGAAGGGGCGCCAGTTTTTAGCCGGGGGCGTGAGCCCCCGGAACAGGCGTCCCCCAATGCGCAGAGCCCCGAAGGGGCGGCAGTGCCGTACCGTTGCGCACTGCCGCCCCTTCGGAGCTCAACTCGTAACATACGACTTACCGGGGGCTTACGCCCCCGGCTAAAGACTGCCGCCCTTTCAGGGCTGCGATCCACGCCCCTTTCAGAGGCTCCGAACCGGCCGGTCCGGCCTCGGGACGCCGAGGCGCTCAGTCGTGAGCTGGCAGAACCGCAGGGGCGGAACTCAGCATTCCAGCTGGACGCTCCACTACTGCAGCCGGCCCCTCCGAGCAGCCACGGCACCCGGATGCTCCGGGGGAGTTCCGAAGACCCCGGGCAAGCCCGAGGCTATATAGGGACATACGGCGGTGACGGACGCCGTCGCCCCCGGGCGAGGGCCGCCCTGCTTGTCTGGAACTCTGGAACCCTCTGTGCTTCTTCTCTCCGTGTCCTCTGTGTCCTCTGTGGCCCATCCTCGCCGTTTCTTCTCCGCCCGGGCCTCGCTTCGCTCGAAGGGAGCCTACTTCAGGCGCAGGCGGAGGGTCTGGATCTCGAAGGCGCGGAAGTCCAGCTGGACGGCGCCATCCTTGACCTTGAGCTCCTTCTGGACGTTCTCGAGCATGTCGCACCGCCCGGCCGAGACGATCGGCAGGTCGGTCCGCAGCGTGGCGCGGGTGGCGCAGCGCTTCGACTCGTACAGCCGAGCGATCAGGTCGCCCGAGCCGTCCTCGGCCACCTTGAGGGCTTCCAGGACGAGGTTATCCGCGTCGAGGCTCAGGACGCACCGGCCGCCGGCGTCGCCGTCGACAGTGACCACCGGCACGTTGAGCTGGTAGCCCTCCCGCACGACGCCGCACTCGGCCAGCGAGCCGTTCCAGGCGTAGAACGAGTAGGTGAAGCTCTGCCGCCCGCGGTCGGCGTGCATGTCCGGGGCCAGGGGCGCCCGCAGCAGCGTCAGGCGGATGCTCGAGCCGATGACGTTCAGGCCGTACTTGCAGTCGTTGAGCACGCCGAAGCCGCGGTTCTCCTCGGCCAGGGCGGACCACTTGTGATTGGCGACCTCGAAGCGGTCGGCGTCGTAGGGTCGGCTGGCGTGGTTGGGCCGGCGGAGGTGGCCGAACTGGATCTCGTGGATCGCCTCGTGGGCGTGGACGTCGACGTCGAAGGCGACCTTGAGCAGCTTCTGACGCTCCTGCCAGTCGATGACGGTGTCGAAGTCGACCCGCCGGCTTCCGCGGCGCAGGCGGATGACCTGCTCCATCATCGACTCGTTGACCTTCCTCCGCACCCGCACGGCCCCGAGCAGCGGGCCCTCGGCGAGCACCTCGATCTCGGCCGGCGCGTCCAGCGGGACCGGCACGGCCTGGTAGGTGCTGTCGATGTCCCAGGCCTCGAAGTTGGTCGGCACGTCGCGGAACATCAGCAGCTCGTTGCACAGGCCCTTGGCCCACTCGCGCCGGGTCTGCTTGTCGAAGATGCTCGTGATCCGCCCGAACCGGTCGAGCTTCACGCGGAGCTGGTCGTTCTCCAGGCCGGCGGCGGTGGCCTTGACACCGCCCTTGACGGCGGGGCCGGCCTCGGCGAGCTTCACGCTCGTCCAGCCACAGGCCGGCACGGTCACCTCGACGAAGTTCTGGCCGTCGATCACCTGCACGGGCAGGGCGTGGCCCTCGGCGTCGACGGCGCCGCCGGCCGCCCCGGGCAGGGCGACCACCTCCGTCCGCGGCCAGCTCAGCGAGTTGAGCACCGTGACGGCGCCGCCGGGCTGGCCGTCGCCGACCAGCGCCCCGGCCGCCTGCTGCGTAAGCGTCTGAGCGTCGGCGATGACCTGGGCGTAGCTGGCCTCGGCCTCTTCGTAGACGCGCTGGATCGACGAGCCGGGCAGGATGTCGTGGAACTGGTTGAGCAGCACCGCCCGCCAGTTGGCCTCGAACCGCTCGGCCGGCACGGCGTAGCCGCTCAGCGCCGAGGCGATGGCCGACCACGCCTCCGCCTCGCGCAGGGCCAGCTCGCTCTTGCGGTTGCCCTTCTTGGTCTTGGCCTGGCTGGTCAGCGTGCCGCGGTGGCACTGGAAGTAGAGCTCGCCGACGTAGCGGTCGTCGGGGGGCCCGAGCTTGACCAGGTCGCTGAAGAACTCGGCCGGGCTGGCGAACTTGACCTTGGGGCAGCCCTCCAGGTCGGCCATCCGTCGGCCGATCTCGAGGTGCTCACGGGTGGGCCCGCCGCCGCCGTCGCCCCAGCCGAACGGGAATGCGCGGATCGAGTAGCCGTCCTTCTGCCGCCGCTCCTTCCATCGCTTGATCGTCTGGACGGGCTTGAGCTGGGCGTTGTAGTCGTTATGCAGCTGGACCAGCACGGCCGAGCCGTCGATGCCCTCCCACCAGAAGGTCTCTTTGGGGAACGGGTCGCCGCCGTTGTAGGTCCAGAAGATCTTCTGCGTGCTGAAGTACTTCACGCCGCAGCCGGCCATGATCTGCGGCATCGCGCCGCTGTAGCCGAACACGTCGGGCAGCCAGAGCAGCTCGCTCTCGACGCCGAACTGCTCGCGGAAGTAGCGCTTGCCGTAGAGGAACTGGCGGATGAGGGCCTCGCCGCCGGAGACGTTGGTGTCGGCCTCGACCCACATACCGCCGTCGGCGATGACGTTGCCCTTCTTCACCGCGGCCTTGACCTTCTCGAACAGCGCGGGGTAGCGGTTCTGCACCATCCAGTATAGGTGGGCCTGGCTGTGCAGGAAGGGGTACTCGGGGTACTCGGCGGCCAGGGCGAGCTGGTTGGCCAGTGTGCGGGCGGCCTTGCGCTCGGTCTCAGCCAGGGGCCATAGCCACGCCACGTCGAGGTGGGCATGGCCAAAGGCGTACATCGTGGGCACGGTCGAGCCGTTGCGCTTCTCGAGCAGCGGGGCAAGCCGTTTGCGGGCCTCGGCGACGCGCTGGGCGAACGCGTCGCGGTCCAGCTCGTAGGCGACGATCGCCGTGAAGTCGCGCAGGGCTGCGTCGATCTCCTGCACCCGCAGGCTGTCGTCGTCCATGGCGTGGCGCAGCTCGGCGAGGGTCTCGACGTCCATGGCCAGCTGGTAGGTATCCTCCTGCCAGATGCCGATGCTGCTGGGCGCGACGTGCCGCTGGGCCGCCGGCGGCTCTGGCACGCTGACGCGTCCCGGCGGCATGGGGCCGGCCGCACAGGGCGTCGGGCCGTGACCGGCGTAGCTCTCGACGAGGATGTCGTAGGCCTGGCCGGGCTTGCCGTCGGTCGCCAGGGTGATGAAGCAGTGCTGGCCGTCCCATGCGCCGGCCAGCTCGCCGTTGATCCAGACCACGCTGTGGGCGTTGACGCCCAGGCGCAGGGCGATCCGCAGACCGGCGGCCTCAGCGGGCAGCTCGGCATGGCAGCGGAACCAGGCGTACTCCCACTTGGCGCCCCAGGTCTTGCCGGGGGGGAACGGCTCGAACGACCGCTGCCGGGCCTGCTCGGGCGTGAGCTGGTCGCTGGTGACGAACCCCTCCAGGGCCAGCTCGGCCAGCTCGGTGTAGAAGTGGTTGGGCAGCTCCTTGCGCCACTGGTCCAGCCGCTTGTGCCATTCCAGGCTCAGGGACATTGGCCTATCTCCTGCGGGGGTGCGGGGATCACGGTCCATCGCCGGGCCGGATAGCCCCGGCCGGCACTGGGCGCAGCATACGCGCGCCCCGCCCCTCGCGTCAACGCGGGCCCAGCGATTCCCCAGGTCGAGTCGTAGGCCGGTCGACTTGTAGGCCGGGTCGAGCGTCGCGCGGCCCGGCAACGAAGGCGGACCCGGCCTCCATCCTGCCGGGCCTCGCTCCGCTCGACCCGGCCTACGAAGACCCCCGGCATGCCGGGGGCTATATGGACGGGCCGCAGGGGGCCCTTGCCCTGGGCGGCCGGGGCGGTACAGTGAGAGGGGCACACGGGTGCCGACAAGGAGATACCGCCATGGCCCACCGCTACCAGGACGACCTCGCGCTGCTGCGCGACCATACCGACGTCATCGAGCTGACCCTCGGCCCGGCCCGCGTGGCCATCGCCCCGAACTACCAGGGGCGGATCATGACCAGCACGCTGGCCGGCGGCGACGGCCAGAGCTTCGGCTGGCTCAACCGCGACCACATCGCCAGCGACACCGTCGACCGCCGCTTCAACAACTTCGGCGGCGAGGACCGCCTCTGGCTGGGCCCCGAGGCCGGGCAGTTCGGCCTGTGGTTCCGCCGCGGCGAGCCCTTCGACACCGAGCACTGGCGCACGCCGGAGGGCTTCAACGAGGGCAGCTTCAACCTCGAGAGCCGCTCGGACCACTCCGTCCACATGACCAAGGTCTTCACCGTCGTCAACGCCATTGGCACCGCCTTCGACTGCGCGATCCGGCGCGAGGTGAACCTGCTCGAGCCGGCCCAGCTGGCCCGCTCCCTCGCCGTGGAGATGCCCGAGGGGCTATCCGCGGTGGGCTTCGAGTCGGTCAACGTCCTGACCAACGCGGGCCACGACGCCTGGACGCGCCGGCACGGCCTGCTGAGCGTGTGGATCGTGGGCCAGTTCATCCCCCTCTCGGCCGGGCGGATCGTCGTGCCCTTCCGCCCCGGCCCCGACTCGACGATGGGCCCGCGGGCCACGACGGACTACTTCGGCCCCGTACCCGCCGAGCGGCTGACGGTCGCCGACGACCACCTGCGGCTGACCGGCGACGGGCGCTACCGCTGCAAGCTGGGCATCTCGCCCCACCGCGCCCGCGACGTGCTGGGCAGCTACGACGCCCAGGCCGGCACGCTGACGCTGGTGCAGTTCAGCCTGCCCGACGACGCGGGCCGACGGCCCTACGTCAACAGCCTCTGGAAGATCCAGGACGACCCCTTCGCCGGCGACGTCGTCAACGTCTACAACGACGGCGAGGAGGTGCCCGGCGAGGGCCAGCTCGGCCCCTTCTATGAGCTGGAGACCTCCAGCCCCGCCGCCGACCTCAACCCCGGCGGCCGACTGATCCACACCCACCGCACGATGCACTTCGCCGGCGACGTCGATAAGCTCGACGCCCTCGCCCGGGCCGTGCTCGGCGTGGGGGTGACGGACCCGGCGTAGTAGACCGCCCAGGCTGGAATGTAAGGTAGCCCGCTCCGCTTCGCTGCGCGAACCTGCACACCCTACCTCCCGGTCGGGGGCCGAATCCGGTTTTGGGGGCTGGACGCTGCCCGGCCGGCCGGGTAGGCTGGGGCCCCGTCGGAACCAGATCATTCAATCGTTGAGAGGATAGCCATGGAGACCGCCCCCGCCATCGTCCCCCAGCCGCGAGAGATGACCCTCGCCGCCGGCCAGTTCAACGCCCGCAGCGCCCGCTGGCAGCTGAGCCCGCAGGCCGGCAGCCATCGGGCCATCGCCCATAAGCTGGCGACGCTGCGCCTCCGCCCGGACAGCCAGGGCCGGCCCGGCTGGGCCCTGACGGCCGGCGACGCCCCGGCCATCGCGGCCCCCGAAAAGCCCCAGGGTTACGCCCTGACCATTACGCCGACGGGCCTGGCCCTGGCCGGCGCCGACGCCGACGGGCTGTTCTGGGGCCTGGTCACCCTCGAACAGCTGCTCGAGCAGGCCACCGACGACGCCCGCAGCCTGCCCGCCCTGGAAATCCGCGACTGGCCCGAGGTGCTGCTCCGCGGCCATCACGACGACGTCTCCCGCAAGCAGATCTCCAAACTCGAGGACTTCAAGCGGATCGTCCGCCTGCTCAGCCGCTACAAGCTCAACGTCTACACGCCCTACATGGAGGACGTGCTGCACCTGGAGAGCTTCCCGGACATCGGCGAGGGGCGCGGCAAGCTGATGCCCGACGAGGTGGCCGAGCTGCACGCCGAGGCCGCCCTGCACAACGTCCAGATCATGCCCACCTTCTCGCTGGCCGGCCACCAGGAAAACCTGCTGACCCTGCCCCGCTACCGCCACCTCGCCGCCAAGACCTTTCAGCCGCCCAGCAGCCTCGACTCGGCCAACCCGGCCGTGCGCGAGTACCTGGCCCAGGCCATCGACGACGTGTGCAGGATGTTCGCCGGCAAATACTTCCACATGGCCTTCGACGAGGTCATCGGCCTGGACGAGGAGCGGTTCTTCACCCACGCCAACTGGTGCGCCGAGCAGCTGGTCGCCCACGGCAAGACGCCGGTGATGTGGGTCGACATGGTCTACAACCACTACGGCTACGACAAGATCCACCGGCTCCACCCGGCCATTATCGCGGTGAACTGGCAGTACGGCGGGCGAACCAACGAGGGGCGCGTCAAGCACCATGACGAACTGGTCGCCCAGGGCCGGCCCGTGTGGGGCCTGGCCGGCTACAGCAACTGGTGCGCGTTCCTGCCCAAGAGCCGCTCCACCTACGCCCACTTCGCCCAGTGGATGGCCCAGCTGGAGCGGACGCCCACCGCGTCGCTGATGTGCTCGATGTGGGGCGACAACGGCTACGAGAACCACCGCGACCTCACCTGGAACCTCTACGCCTCCTTCGGCGAGCACACCTGGAGCGGCCCCGCCGCCGCCATGGACAGCTTCGAGGCCCGCTTCCAGACCACCTTCTACGGCCTGGAACTGCCCGAGCTGACCGAGCACGTCTACGCCCTGCCCGAGAGGCTGAGCCTGGCGCCCAATCAGTACTGGAAGCTCCACCGCCTCGGCGCCGTAGGGATGCTCCGCTTCGTCCACAGCCAGCCCGAGCTGGGCGCGAAGCTCGCCGACGACCGCCGGCAGCTCCAGGCCGCCCTGGAGGCCCTCGACGGCCTGCGGGCCAAGGTGAAGAAGGAGAAGCGCCACCTCGACCACGTCGAGAGCGCCCTGCGGCGGACACTGTCGGTGGTCAACCGCCTGGCCCTGGCGTACCGCCAGCTCGAAGGCCTCACCGGACCGGCCCTGAAGGCGGCGGCCCGGGAGATCCTCCGCGAGCTGCAGCAGACCCGCAGGGTCTACGCCGCCAGCTGGCTGGCCACCAATCGGCCTGAGAACCTGGAGGTCTCGCTGGCCGTCTTTGATGAGGTGGCCGAGAGCTACCGCACCCTGGGCCGCAAGGTGCCTGCCGTCGGGCCCAAGGGGCGCTATACGCCGCTGGCGCTGCCCTACAACGCCAACCACGTCGAGATCGGCTCGCTGCCGGTCGGGCCGGCCCTGGTCAACGGCGTGCCCTTCCAGTTCGCCCCCCTGCAGGGCCAGACGCACCTGGCCCTGCAGGGCCCGGGCCAGTCGCTGCGCCTGCAACTGGCGGGCGAGCCGGTCAACGACCTGCACCTGATCGTCTCGCTGCAGAGCCCCGCCGACAAGCAGCCCCTCCCGGCCGTGCGGGCCGAGCTGCGACGCGACGGGCGGTGCGTCTGGACCGAAGACCTGCTGGCCATCCGCCACCTGTGCGACTGGTGGGCCATCCGCGGCGAGCACATCTGGGCCGGCGGCGGCTTCGCCTACGTCGACCCGATGCGCGTCCGCTACGGCCTCAAGACCAACACCTACTACGCGGTGACGCACCTGGCGAACTTCCCCTGGGTGGGCCGAATCCGCGCCGACGAGCTGGTCCTGACCATGCTCAGCGACCGCGAGATGCAGCTGTTCGCCCTCACCGTCGAGTCGTAGGGCGGAACCTGGGCCGTATGGAGTGCGGCGGCTGTGACGCCGCTTTGGCTGGTTCT
>JAWLCG010000099.1:0-4212 GCA_041687295.1 Phycisphaerae bacterium
CGACCGTTGAGGATGCTCCGCCACGTCCGCCCCGGCCACAAATAGGGCGGGCCCTCCTTCGTAGGCCGGGTCGAGCGTCAGCAAGGCCCGGCGGCGACGAAGGCGAGCGCGGGTTCGTGCCGAGCACGGCCCGCCACGGTGGCGGCCAACGCAGTAGGGCGGGCATGGCCCGCGACGGTGGCGGCCAACGCCGTAGGGCGGGCATGGCCCGCCACGATGGCGGCCAACGCCACGGTAGCCCCGACGCCCTCGCGGCGGGCCGTGCCCGCCCTACTGGGCTGGGCCGGCCGCTGAAGACGCTCCGCCACGTCCGCCCCGGCCGCAAGTAGGGCGGGCCCTCCTTCGTAGGCCGGGTCGAGCGTCAGCAAGGCCCGGGGCTATATGAGGAAGGCGGCGGGCGATGCCCGTCCTAGCCCGCGGTTGCAGTCGGGGGCGGGGCGGGTATAATCCGCCTGGCGCCGGGCATGCGCTCGGCCGATCGAAGGCGCCGCCTGCGGGCGGCCGGCACAGACCGGGGTTTCCATGCGACGTGCAATCGTGATCCTGGCGGCGGTCCTGGCGGGCTGGCCGCTGATGGCGGCGGGCCAGCAGGAGCTGCGTCTGGCGGACGGGCAGTGGCAGGCGGCGCCGGCACCGGCCAAGGGCACGCCCGAGGGCGAACTGGCGCTGATGCGCCACCATATCGAGCAGGACAAGGCCTCCAAGGCCCTGGGCCTGGCCGAGGCCTTCGCCAAGCGCTGGCCCCAGTCGGAGCGCCAGGACGAGGCGCTGTTCTGGGCCGGCCAGGCCGAGATGGCCAAGGGCGACTACTGGGCGGCGTTCAACTGGTTCGAGCGGCTCATCGACCGCTATCCCACCAGCGACTTCTACGAGCGGGCCCTGCACCGCGAGGCCGCCATCGCCGACGCCTTCCTGGCCGGCAAGAAGCGGCAGTGGCTGGGCGTCTTCCGCATCGGGGCCGAGCCCGAGGGCCTGGAGATCCACGAGCGGATCGCCGAGCGGGCCCCCGCCACCCGCCTGGCGGCCGAGAGCCTCATGAAGATCGCCAACTACCACTTCCAGCACGAGCAGTGGGCCGAGGCCGCCGACTACTACGCCCAGTACGGCCAGCTGTTCCGGGGGCGCTACGACAGCGCCGAGGCCCAGTTCCGCCACGCCCTGGCCGTCTACCGCTCCAGCCACGGGCCCAAGTTCGACGACACGCCCTTCCTCGAGGCCGAGCAGCTGTTCCGCCTCTACGAGGCCCACTACCCCCGCCAGGCCGCCGACAAGGGTGTCGGGCAGTACCTGGCGAGCATCCAGGCCGCCCGCGCCCAGAAGGACTACAACACCGCCCGCTTCTACGCCCGCACGGGCCATCGGCAGGCGGCCGCCCTGTACTTCCGCGAGGTGATCCGCCTCTACCCCGACAGCCCCCAGGCCGCCGCCAGCCGACTGAGCCTGCTGGAGCTGGAGTTGGCCGCCCCGGCCGAGGCGCCCATGCCGCCGCCGGCGCCGCTGAGCGAGTCGGCCGAGCCCGTCGAGCCGGCGACCGCGCCGGCGGAGGTGGCCCCATGAGAAGCGCCCTGGGCATCGCCCTGCTGGGGGCCCTGCTGGCCGGCTGCGGCAGCGACCCCACCCGCGGCTACGTCGCCGGGGGGCTCTACCCCGAGACCGTCCAGACCGTGGCCGTGCCCATCTGGACCCGCGGGCCGGAAGTCTACCGCCGCGACCTGGAGTTCCGCCTGACCGAGGCCCTGGTCAAGCGGCTCGAGCTGGACACGCCCTACAAGGTCGTCGGCCGGGACCAGGCCGACACGGTCCTGGAGGGCTCGATCGTGGCCGTCGACCAGCAGGTGCTCAGCTACAACCCGGACACGGGCGAACCCCGCGACCTGGAGATCCGCCTGGTGGTCAGCTACCGCTGGACGGACCTGCGAACCGGGGAGGTCCTGGCGGAAAGGGAGAACTTCCGGGCCGCTGGGGTGTATTACCCTACGGAGCCCGTGGGCCAGGATGCCTTCCTCGGGTCGGCCGACGCGGTCAACCTGCTGGCCCAGCGGATCGTAGAAACACTCGAGAAGCCATGGTAGCCCCCCGTCCGGGGCGCTAGAATTCAGGTGCCGACGGCAGGGGGCCGAGGCGCCCCCCCGACGGACCGGCTCAGGCAACACCCTGGCGCGGAGGCCAGTTTTTCTCTATGCCCGAACCCCAAGACAACAACAATCGCAAGCCTGGCGAGCAGGGCCCCAGCCCACTGAAGTTCAACCGAGGCCTGGGCTGGGTCGTGTTCGTGGGCCTGGCGCTGCTGCTGCTGACGGTGGTCATGCCGCAGCTGTCGACGCGGAAAGAGGTCCCGGCCAGCGACTTCTGGACCTACGTCCAGGACGGGCGCGTGGCGACGCTGAAGGTCCGCGACCAGCGGATCGAGGGCGAGCTGCGCGAGGCCCCGCCGGAGTTGGAGGGCGAGACGAAGTTCTTCGTCCAGTACGACTACCGCGCGGACGAAAACTTCATTGCCAAGATCGACGCCGCCCAGCCCCCCATCCGCTATTCGGTTCAGCCCGGCAGCGAGTGGTGGGTGGACGTGCTGCCCCAGATGCTGCTGTGGGGCCTGATCTTCGTGCTGATCTACTTCTTCTTCTTCCGCCAGCTCCGCGGCGCCGGCAGCGGCGGGGGCATCCTGGGCAACTTCGGCCGCAGCCGACACCGGGTGACGACCAAGGAGCACACGAACGTCACCTTCGACGACGTGGCCGGCATTCAGGAGGCCAAGGACGAGGTCCGCGAGCTGATCGAGTTCCTCAAGAACCCGCGGCGGTTCCAGCGGCTCGGCGCCCGCATTCCGCGCGGCGTGCTGCTGGTGGGCGAGCCGGGCTGCGGCAAGACGCTGCTGGCCAAGGCCATTGCCGGCGAGGCCGAGGTGCCCTTCTTCAGCATCTCCGGCAGCGACTTCGTGGAGATGTTCGTCGGCGTCGGCGCCAGCCGGGTCCGCGACCTGTTCAAGCAGGCCAAGGAGAACAGCCCGTGCATCATCTTCCTGGATGAGATCGACGCCGTGGGGCGCCGCCGCGGGGCGGGCGTCAACGGCGGCGGCGGGCACGACGAACGCGAGCAGACCCTTAACGCCATCCTCGTGGAGATGGACGGCTTCGACAGCTCCGACCAGGTGATCGTCGTCGCCGCGACCAACCGGGTGGATGTGCTGGACCCGGCCCTGACGCGTCCGGGCCGCTTCGACCGCCAGATCACCGTGCCGCTGCCCGACATCAAGGGGCGAATGGAGATCCTCAAGATCTACGCCGCCAAGGTCCGCATGGCCCCCGACGTGGACATGCAGCGGGTCGCCCGCGGCACGCCGATGTTCAGCGGCGCCGACCTGGCCGCCCTGATCAACGAGGCCGCCATCTCGGCCACGCTGGCCAACAAGGACGCCGTCGACCAGGCGGACCTCGAGGAGGCCCGCGACAAGGTCCGCTGGGGCCGGGCACGCCGCAGCCGGGTCGTCGACGAGCAGGAGAAGGTCGTCACGGCCTACCATGAGGCGGGCCATGCCCTGGTGCAGATCCTGACGACCGACGCCGACCCGCTGCACAAGGTGTCGATCATCCCGCGCGGGCCGGCCGGCGGGGCGACCTTCAGCCTGCCCGAGCGCGATCGGCACATCTATACCCGCCGCTACTGCAACGCGATGCTCCACGTGGCCATCGGCGGGCGAGTGGCCGAGCAGATGTTCTGCGACGACGTCTCCAGCGGCGCCGCCGCCGATATCCAGCAGGCCACCACCATCGCCCGTAAGATGGTCCTGGACTGGGGCATGAGCGAGAAGCTCGGCTTCGTGCAGTACTCCGGCGAGGACAGCCGGTCCTTCCTGCCCGACGCCGGCGCCAAGGACTACTCCGACGCGACGGCCGAGGTCATCGACGGCGAGGTCCGCACGATCATCGACCGGGCCTACCACGGCACCGTCAAGCTGATCGAGGACAACCGCGACAAGCTCGAGGCCGTCGCCCAGGCCCTGCTGAAGTACGAGACCCTCGACGTCGAGGAGGTCCGGCGGATCATCGAGGGCAAGCCCCTCAACCGCACCAGCGTGACCGACCTGCTCGAGGCCGAGGCCGCCCGCGGCTCCGCCCGCACCAGCAGCCCCAAGACCGACACCGACGAGGGCCCCGCCATGGGCGCCCTGCCGCAGCCCGGCTAAGCCGCCCCCGTAGGCCGGGTCGAGCGTAG
>JAWLCG010000099.1:4222-13717 GCA_041687295.1 Phycisphaerae bacterium
CTCGCGGGCGCTCGACCCGGCCTACAAGGATAGCCCAACAGCCACCGGCGTGGCGGGTCATCGAACCCGTCACGCCGGTTTTGCTTGCGCTCGGCGTTGCCGGCGCGTACAATCACCGGCGACACGGGGACGACGAGGAGCCTGCCATGGACCGCCACGACAATACGGCCACGACTCCGGGCAGACGCCGGTTCGGGTCCGGGCACGGCTGGTTCCTGGCCAGCGTGGCCACGGCGGCCTACCTGTTTGTCTACAGCGGGATCGCCGTCCACGGCCAGCTCCCGGCCGCCTACCCGCTGCTGCGACAGATCGGGTGGGTCCTGGGAGGCATCTCGCCGCTGTGCGCCTACATGACCTTCGCGTGGCTCGGCGGGCGGTCGCGGTCGGCCGGGCGGATGGGCGGAGGCATCATCCTGGCGGCCATCGTGTTCTTCGCCCTCCAGTTCGTCGGCGTGACGATGATCCTGTTCGGCGTCCGCGGCGATTCGCCGTAGCCCAGCCAGGCGGCCCCGTCCTCCGGTACCCCAGCGCGGGCTTCGCCCGCAATCCAACCCGAATCCGTGCCGCAGACCGGCGGTTGGGCGGAGACAGCGCGGGGGCTCTGCCCCGGAAGGTTTCTCTGGTGGTGGGGCTGGAGTAATCATTACAGAAGATCGGGATTCCTCAAGATAGTGGTACAGGGAGAAACCCCCATGACACTTGACGAGATCCTCCAGTCGCACCGCACGCGTCGGCCGGTGGTGATGGGCATCCTGAACGTCACGCCGGACAGCTTCAGCGACGGCGGGGCCTTTCTGGACGCCGCCGCCGCCCTCGACCGGGCCCGCCACATGGTGGCTGAGGGCGCCGACGTGCTGGACGTCGGGGCGGAGTCCACCCGCCCGGGCAGCGAGCCGGTCAGCGAGGCCGACCAGCGACGGCGCCTCGAGCCGATCCTGCCCGAGCTGTGCCGCCTCGGCGTGCCGGTGAGCGTGGACACCACCCGCGCCGGCGTGGCCGAGATGGCACTGGCGGCCGGGGCACAGATCGTCAACGACGTCTCCGCCGGGCGCGACGACCCGGCGCTGCTGGGCCTGGTCGCCCAGAAGCGGTCCGCCCTGGTGCTGATGCACATGCTGGGCGAGCCCAAGTCGATGCAGCAGGCCCCCCGCTACGACGACGTGGTCGGCGAGGTGCGGGCCTTCCTGGCCGAGCGGCTGGCCGCCGCCGAGGCCGCCGGCGTCGACCGCGCGCGGTGCATCGTCGATCCGGGCATCGGCTTCGGCAAGAGCGTCGAGCACAACCTGGCCCTGCTGGCCGGCGTGGGGCGTCTGGCCGAGCTGGGCGTGCCGGTCCTGATCGGGGCCAGCCGAAAGAGATTCATCGCCTCCTGCGCGGGCCCCTGCGAGCCGGACGAGCGGCTCGGCGGCTCGCTGGCGGCCGCCTGCGCGGGCTACCTCGGCGGCGCGACGATCTTCCGCGTCCACGACGTCAGACCCACCCGCCAGGCCCTGGCCGTCCTGCACCGGATGCGACCTCTCGCATAGAGCCTCTGCCGATCGCGCCGGCGGTTCTGCACGCGGGGCTCGGCCCAAGCCTACAGAATGCCTTCTGTGGGCATCTCGGCCGGGCCGTTCCCAGCGCGGCACAACGCACCCGCACGTCCGATGGGCAAACGGTCCTGCACGTAGGTTCGCTGAGCGGTTCCGCGTGCCCTACGGGGTTACAAGCCACCGAAGGCGAAACGCCGCCCCTGCGGGGCTCTGTCCCAGCCTGCGGCCTGGGGCCCGGCTGAAATCGAACCGTTATCCCGCGCAGGCAGTAGTAGTTACCGAAGAACGAACCAAAAGGCCGCTCGGGTGTCCAGGCTGTTGGGCCCGAACGGGTCGTTCTGGTAGAGTAGGTCTGCCCGAGCCGGGCGCGGATTTCCGCTGGGCTTGGCGGGGCGGAAGAACCGATGGTTCCTGTTGGGTCCGCCGGCGCGTTCACCGGCGGCACAGCGAGGCCCATGCGCGATATTTTCAACCATCTGCAGCGGATACAGACGTACGACCCGATCATCGTCCTGGTCGAGATGCTTCTGATCGGCCTGGTCGTGTGGTGGGCGGTGCGCTTCCTCCGCGGCACGCGCGGGGCGCGCCTGATCAAAGGCGCCACGCTGCTGCTGGCGGTGGGGTACCTGGTGATCCGCCTGCTGCTGCCGGTCGAGCGGGGCTGGGACCGGCTGGAGTTCCTGTACGACCGGTTCCTCTTCTTCGCCTTCGTGGCGTTGGTGGTGGTCTTCCAGCCGGAGCTGCGCCGCGCGCTGACGCAGATCGGGCAGGCGAGGCTCTTCCGCACGCAGGCGAGCCTCGTCGAGGCGATGATTTCGCAGCTGGTCAAGGCCGCCGACTACCTCAGCCGCAACAAGATCGGCGCCCTGGTCGCCATCGAGCGTGAGGTGGGGTTGGGCGGCCTGGTGCAGAGCGGCACGCGGGTCGACGCGAAGGTGACGGCCGAGCTGCTCAACACGATCTTCTACCCCGGCAGCACGCTGCACGACATGGGCGTGGTGATCCAGAACGGGCGGGTCAGCGCCGCCGGCGTGCAGTTCCCACTGGCCGAGTCCGACGAGGTCGACCGCTCGCTGGGCAGCCGGCACCGGGCGGCCCTGGGCCTGAGCCAGGAGTCCGACGCGGTGGTCCTGGTCGTCAGCGAGGAGACCGGGCGGGTGAGCCTGGCCTTCGACGGCCAGCTGTCCGTCGGCGTGGACCCCGACCGCCTCCGCGAAACGCTGGTGGGCCTGCTGACGCCGTCGGCCATGCTCAACTGGTCGCGCAAGGGCGGGGCCTCCGCCGTCGTCGGCGACGGCACGCACTGGTGGACCCGGCTGGACTGGCACCGCCTGCTGCCGGGCCTGCGGACCCTGGCCTGGGTCGCCCTGATCACCGGGCTGATCTGGCTGTGGGCCGACCTGGAGCACACCGGCACGCTGCCGGCGGCGGCGACCGTCAACGTGACGCCCCCCCCTGGCAGCCGGCTGCGCATCGTCGAGCCGGGGCCCGAGGGCGAGACCATCCACCTGGAGTTGGCCGGCTCGCAGGCGAGCCTCGAGGAGCTCAGCCGGCAGATCAACAGCGGCGAGCCGCTGGTGTTCGACCTGCAGCCGGAGCTGGACTGGCCCCTGGGCCGCCGCGAGGTCGACCTGGCCGAGGTGCTCAACCGCTGGCCCCGCCTGCGCGACCTGGGCCTGACCGTCCGCTCGGTCAAGCCGGCCACGCTGAGCCTCGAGCTGGACCGCTGGGTGCCCGTCGAAGCCGACGTCCGCCTGGCCCACGACGAGGACGTCCAGCTCGACACGCCCACCATCAGCCCCGAGAGCGTCACCGTCCTGGTGCCCGAGAGCCGCCTGGGCGAGATCGGCCAGAACCCCACGCTGCCCACCCAGTGGCTGAACCTCGATGGCGTGCCCCGCGACCAGGAGGTTACCCGCACCGTGCCGCTCGAGTCGGCCATCAGCGGCGTGCCGGTCATGCTCCGCGACGCCAGGAACGTCAGCGTCACCTTCCGCATCAATCAGCGGCTCGTGCCCGGCACGATCCCCCGCAAGGCCGCCGAGGGCATCTTCCCCACCGACTGGGTCCTCAAGGGCGTCCCCGGCGGCTACCAGCTCGAGACCCGGCGCGAGGACGAGTGGCGCAAGGACATCCAGCTCGTCGGCCCGCCGACCGAGATCGAGCGGATCCTGGCCAACCCCGAGCTGGTCAAGGCCCAGGTCCGCTTCGGGCCCAACGACATCGGCCGGGACGAGAGCTGGCTCGACCGCGAGGTGCAGATCCTCACGCCGCCCGGCGTAAAGGTCGTCAGCCCCGTGCCGTGGAAGGTGGAGTTCCGTTTCCGCCCGCCCACCACACCCACCACCCCGGCCACGCCGTAGGCTGGGACAGAGCGGCGCAGCCGCGGCGTCCCACCTTCGGGCAGCGGCGAAGGTCCGCCACGCCCATCGGCCCGCAAAGGTGGCACGCCGCTCCGCTCTGTCCCAGCCCCCCCCTGACAGCGGCCGGCCGATCGGGTATAATCCCGCCCCGCACCCCCGAGGGTGCCACCAAGGGAGACGCCATGGATCCGATCGCCTACGTCCAGTCGCTCGGGCTCGCAGCCCGGGCCGCCGCCGCGAAACTCGCCGTCACCAGCGGCGCCCAGCGCAATGCCGCCCTCCGCGCCGCCGCCGCCGCCCTGCGCTCCGCGTCCGACAAGCTCCAGCAGGCCAACGCCCGCGACCTCGAAACGGCCCGGGGCATGAACCTCGCCCCTGCCATGCTCGACCGGCTGACCCTCTCGGACAAGCGGATCGAGGCCATGGCGTCGGCCCTGGAGCAGATCGCCGACCAGGTCGACCCCGTCGGCGAGACCCTCGCCGGCTACAGCCGACCCAACGGCCTGCGGATCGAGAAACGCCGCGTCCCGCTGGGCGTGGTGGGCATCATCTTCGAGAGCCGCCCCAACGTCACCGCCGACGCCGCCGGCCTGTGCCTCAAGAGCGGCAACGCCTGCATCCTCCGCGGCGGCAAGGAGGCAATGCACTCCAACCAGGCCATCGCCGCCATCCTCCGGGTGGCCGTCGCCGACGCCGGCCTGCCCGCCGACGCCATTACCATGATCGACCGGACCGACCGCGAGATCGTGCCGGCCCTGGCCCGGGCCGAGGGGCTCGTCGACGTGATCATCCCCCGCGGCGGCGAGAGCCTCATCCGCGCCGTCGTCGAGGCCGCCACCATCCCCGTCATCAAGCACTACACCGGCAACTGCCACGTCTACGTCCACGAGCTGGCCGACCTGGCGATGGCCGCCGCCATCACCGTCAACGCCAAGACCCAGCGGCCCGGCGTGTGCAACGCAGCCGAGACGCTGCTGGTCGACGCCACCATCGCCGAGGCCTTCCTGCCCGCCGTCGGACGCCAGCTCATCGAGGCCGGCGTCGAGCTGCGCGGCTGTGAGCGGACGCGGCAGCTCGTGCCCGGCGTCAAGCCCGCCGGCGAGCAGGACTGGGCGACCGAGTACCTCGAGCTGATCCTGGCCGTCCGCGTCGTGGACGACATCGAGCAGGCCATCGAGCACATCAACCGCTACGGCTCGCGGCACACCGACGCGATCGTCACCCGCGACATCGCCTCGGCAGAGCGGTTCGTGGCCGCCGTCGACAGCTCCAGCGTCATGGTGAACGCCTCGACCCGCTTCAGCGACGGCGGCGAGTACGGCCTGGGCGCCGAGGTCGGCATCAGCACCGACAAGCTCCACGCCCGAGGCCCCATGGGCGCCGCCGACCTGACCACCTACAAGTGGATCGTCACCGGCCAAGGCCACATCCGCACGTAGGGCGGGCATCGCCCGCCGCCGATGGCGTATATGGCCCCGGACTTGCCCGGGGTCTTCGCGAGGGAAAAACGGCGAAGATGGGCCACAGAGGCGCAGAGGACACAGAGAAGAAACCCAGAGGTCTCGTATGGAGACAGAGCGTATATAGCCCCGGGCTTGCCCGGGGTCTTGGAGGGCGCCAGGGCGTGCCTCGGTGGAGCGAGGAAGCTCCGCGCCACAGCTGAGCAGCCCGGACGAGACCCCCACGGATTGCATCCGTGGGCTTGGAGATGGGCGGACAGGAGACAGCATGGACGGACTGGCCAGCAGCGGCATCGCATTGGGCGGGTTGGGGACGGGCAGCGTCGAGCTACGGGCGGACGGGCTCTTCCACGAGTGGCAGATCATGAACAACCGCCCCTGGGGGGCCGGGCCGGAGGCGCGGCTGGGGCTCGACGCGAGCTACTTCGGCCTGCACGTCGAGGCGGGCGACGAGCGTCGCTCCGTCATCCTCGCCCGGCCCGTCGACGAGCGGACGCTCAACGACCCCTACTTCATGCCCTGGCTGGAGCACCCCCGCGCGATCGCCGCCGACGCCCGCGTGCCGACCACCACGCTGCGCTACGACCTGGGCCGATTCCCCCTCGACGTGAGCCTGGAGGCGTGGAGCCCCTTCATCCCGCTGGACGCGAAGCACTCGGGCCTGCCGGTGGCGTTCTTCACCTTCACGCTTCGCAACCGCGGCAAGGCGCCCGCCCGGGTGGGCCTCTTCCAGGCCCTGCGGAACCTCGTGGGCTACACCCAGCCGATGCTGCCCTCGATGATCGAGCGGCGCAGGGTGGGCCGGTGCGATGCCCTGGTCTTCACGCGCGAGGGCCTGCCAACCGAGGAAGACGCCTTCGGCTCAATGGCCCTGGGCGTGCTCGGCCCCGGCCGAAGCAGCCATGCGGTCCACACGCGGAACGTCCGCGACGTCTGGGACCTGCTGCGGGCCGATGGCCGGCTGGAGGACGCCGACTACGGCAGCTTCGGCGGCGACGTCGGCAACATGGGCGCCAGCCGGCGCGGCCAGCTGCGGCAGGGCCTGCCCTACGGCGTGCTGGCCCGCACTTTGACTCTGAAGCCCGGGCAGACCGAGACGGTGACGTTCGTGCTGGCGTGGCACTTCCCGACGATGATGGAGCGCCCCTACCCCGCCAAGGACAAGGGCCCGATGCCCATCGGCCATCGCTACAGCGAGTGGTTCGACGACGCCGAGGCCGTGCTAGCCTACTCGGCCCGGCGGCACGAGACGCTGCGGGCCCAGACGCTGGAGTTCCGCGACGCCTACTACGACTCGAGCCTGCCGGAATGGCTGCTGCACGCGATCGGCGCGCAGGTCACCACGCTGGTCAAGAGCTCCTGGTGGGACCGGCGCGGGCGGTTCGGCATCTGGGAGGGCCTGGGCTGCTGCGGGCTGCAGACGACTGACATCACGCACTACGGCTCGTTCCCCATTGTGCAGTGGTTCCCCGAGATCCAGCAGAGCCAGATGCGCCTCACACGCGACACGATGGAACGCCCCGGCCAGGTGCCCCACATGATGCCCGGCACCTTCGCCTGCTGCGACGTGGACCACCGCGGACGGATCGACCTGATCCCGCAGTTCGTGCTGCTGGTGTGGCGCGACTGGCGTTGGACGAACGACCGCGCCTACGCAGCCGAGATGTGGGCGGCCGTCGAGCAGGCGTTGGAGCACTTCGACAGCTTCGACACCGACGGCGACGGCCTGCCCAACAACCGCGGGCCCGACCAGACCTACGACCAGTTCCCCCTCAAGGGCACCAGCGCATTCGTGGGGTTCCTGTTCGCCGCGTCGCTGGGCGCCGCGGCCGACCTGGCCGACGCCCTGGGCCACGCCGACATCGCCCAGCGCTACCGCGCCCGGCGGGGCGAGGCCCTGGCGAAGCTCGACGCGCAGCTCTGGACGGGCCAATACTACCGCCTCAGCCATGACGAGGCGACCGGCGAGGACAACGACGGCGTGATGGCCGACCAGCTCAACGGCGACTGGTTCTGCCGCCAGTCGGCCGGCGAGGGCCTGGTCAGCGACGCCCGCGCCCGCTCGGCCCTGCGGGCGGTGCTGGCCCACTGCGTCGGGCCCACCGGCTACGTCGCCAACTGCGCCTGGCCCGCCGGCGGGGCCGTCACCATCGGCCGACACACCGCCGACCAGGCCAACGACCCCTGGAGCGGCGTCGAGTATGCCCTGGCCGCCCACCTGGCCCTGCTGGGCCTGGAGAAGCAGGCCCTCCGCGTCGCCCGCGACGTGTGGGACCGCTACGAGCGCGCCGGCCTGCGGTTCAACCACATCGAGTGCGGCGGGCACTACTACCGCGCCCTGAGCAGCTGGGCGCTCTACCTGGCCCTGACGGGCTTCGGCCTGGACGCGCCGGCCGGCGAGATCACCCTCGCCGCCGACGGCGCTCGACGCTGCGTCGTCTGCACGCCCGCCGGCTGGGGCCAGGCCGTCACCGACGACGGCCAGCTGGAGCTCACCGGCCGACGCGGCAAGCTCTCGCTGCGCAGCCTTCGGCTGACGGGCGTCGGCCTGGATACCGCCCGCGTCACCGTCGCCGGCAAGCCTGTGGCCGTCACGGTCGAGCCTGACGCCAAGACCACACGGCTGACCCTCGCCCGGACCGTCACGCTCCGCCCCGGCCAGACCCTCCGCGTCCGTCCGTAGGTCGAGTCGAGCCCGTAGGCTCTCTTCGAGCGGAGCGAGGCCCGGCAGCGATGGCGCCATAGCGCCCGGTGCCGTGGCGACGGCGTTCGTAGCCACGTCTTTGGTGCGCAGACCGGCGAGGGAGCGTGGGGCCCTGCCGCGCGGCCCGGACGAGACCCCCACGGATTGCATCCGTGGGCTTGGAGAAACCGACCCCTGCCCCCGTCGCGGGAGTTCGAGCGGCGGAAGGCGGCGCGCCCGGCGGGGCGCTACAATGCGGGGGACACTGAGCAAAGGAGACTTCCGATGGCCCGACAGTGGGATGCGCAGCGGCTTCTGGAGACGATGCGGGGGTATCAGGCGGCGTGCGTGCTGGCGGCGGCGGTGAGGCTGGACCTGTTCACGGCCCTGGGGCGCGAGACGCACTCGGCCGGCGACCTGGCCGGCGCCCTGCACCTCGACGAGCGGGGCCTGCGGACGCTGCTGGACGCCTTGGCCGGCCTAGACCTGGTGGCCAAGGCCCAGGACGCCTACAGCCTGCCGCCCGACCTGCACGCCCTGCTCGCCCGCGACGGCGAGCGGAGCATCCACGCCGGGCTCGACCACCAGGCCGTCATCCTGCCCCGCTGGGCCGAGCTGGAGGACGTCGTCCGCACCGGCGTGCCCTACACGCACCGCGAGGACTACCAGCCCCCCCACGGGGCGCTGGAGTCGTTCATCGAGGCGATGCACGTCTTCTCGAGCCCCGAGGCCCGGCAGGTCGTCGCCCGCGTGCCGCTGGAGGGCGTGGGCACGCTGCTGGACGTCGGCGGCGGGCCCGGCACGTGGACGCTCGCCTTCTGCCAGCGCAGCGACGAGTTGCGGGCGATCCTGTTCGATCGGCCCGAGGTGCTGCCGATCGCCGAGCGGCACGTCGAGCAGGCGGGCCTGGCCGGCCGGGTCGAGCTGGTGGGCGGGAGCTTCTACGAGGACGAGCTGCCCGGCCCGGCCGACCTGGCGTTCGTGTCGGCCATCATCCACATGAACAGCCGACAGCAGAACCGCGAGCTGTTCGGGCGGGTCTTCCGCGCCCTGAACGACGGCGGGCGGATCGTCATCCGCGACTTCGTGATGGACGCCTCGCACACCCAGCCGCCCGGGGGCGCCCTGTTCGCGGTGAACATGCTCGTCTCGACCGCCGGCGGGGGCACGTTCAGCTTCGACGAAATTCGAGAGGACCTCGAGTGGGCGGGCTTCACCGGCGTGGCGCCCCTCGGCGAGCCGGCCGACATGAACTCGCTGGTCGAGGCGCGGAAGGCGTAGGGCGAACGGGGTCAGAGCGTCCGGTTGTCGAACATGCGAGGCGTTGGGCCTTCGGATGGACGGCTCGCCCTGGATGCCCACGGATTGCAGGGCCTGTTGCTCAATTGGTTACGTCAGCAGGCGGCGACGAACACCGGGCGGCGGGTGTGCGGGTGGGGCGGGAGGGGCTGGGGATG
>JAWLCG010000100.1:0-13700 GCA_041687295.1 Phycisphaerae bacterium
GGGCGGGCACCGCCCGCCGCGGGGGCGGCAGACGGCACGGCAGGGCCAGGTGCCATCGACGGCGGGCGGTGCCCGCCCTACGGGACTGTCCCCGCCTACGGGCTCTGTCCCCGCCGACGGAGCGACGCCATCGACGCCGGGCCTCGCTGCGCTCGACCCGGCCTACAGGAGAGCGGCGATCTCGCTGGCGACCAGGGCGTCGGCGACGGTCGGGGCGGGGGCTCGGCCGGCGGCCAGGGCGTCCAGGAACGCGCAGGTCTCGGCGTAGGTGCCGTCGGCGATGTCCTCGGGCTCGGCGGGGAAGGCCTGGGTCTGCGGCTCGGCCCCGTCGCGCCAAAGCGTTACCCGCGGCTCGACGCGGACCTCCACGAAGATGCGGTAGCCCTCGCCGAACAGCTCGTAGGCCTCGCCGTTCACGCCGGCCGACGGCAATACCTCAACGGTGCCCTGGGCGCCGCCGGCGAAGGTGAGGTCGACGGCCGACCAGCGAGGCCCGTCGCCGGCCGTCATGGGGCGAACGGAAAAGCCCGTCAGCTCCCCGCCGCAGGCGATCGTCGCGTCCAGCACGTGGATGCCGGTGGCCCAGAGGAAGGCCCGCTCCCGCCGGCCGGGGCGCACCATCGTGCCGCGGACGTACCGCAGCGGGCCGATCTGCCGGGCCTGGGCCAGCGCCGCCGTCAGGGCCGGGGCGAATCGGCGGTTCAGCGAGACCATGTGCGGCGTGCCGGTCCGCCGGGCGACCTCCTCCAGCCGCCGGGCCGAGGCGATGTCCGGGCCCAGGGGCTTCTCCAGCAGCGTCGCCAGGCCGCGCTCCAGCAGGCAGGCGCCCTGCTCGGCGACGGCCGAGACGGGCATGACGCACACGGCCGCGTCGGGCCGCTCGGCGTCGAGCATCGTGTCGATGTCGGTGTAGTCGCGACCGGCCCCGAACTGCCCGGCCGCCAGGTTCGCCCGCGCCCCGTCGCGGTCGCAGACGGCCACCAGCTTGGCCAGGCCGGGATGCTCGGCCACGTACCGGGTCAGGGCCGGGGCATGGCTGGCCAGCGCGTGCCACCCGCACCCGATCAACACGACGCGCAACGGACGATCTGCCATGGCGAGGACTCCTTGGATTCCGAGCCGCCATGGTAGGCCGCCGCGCCCATGGGGGCAACGGCCGGCCCCGGGCAAAAGTGCGTGATCGGGCCCCTGGCGGCGCGAGGGGCCGGGGTTCCGGGTCTACGCATGCAGGGCGCGCTCCATCCGCTCCAGGCCCTTGACCAGCAGGGCCCGGGGGCAGCCGAAGTTGAGCCGTACGAATCCCTCGGTGCCGAACTCTCGCCCGTCGGACAGGGCCACGCCGGCGTCCAGGAAGTGCCGGGCCGGGTCACCCAGGCCCGCCGCCCGGGCATCCAGCCAGGCCAGGTAGGTCGCCTCCACCGGCGCCATCGACAGTCCCCCCAGGCGCTCGGCGACGAACCGCTCGACGAGGTCGGCGTTGGCGCGGAGGTACTCCAGCAACTCGCCGTGCCAGCGTCGGCTGTCGCGGTAGGCGGCCAGGCAGGCGGCGTACCCCAGGCCGTTCACCCACGGCACGATGCCGGCGGCGGCCCGCTCGAATCGGCGGCGGAGGTCCGGGTTGGGGATGATCGCCAGGCCGCACGACAGGCCCGGCAGGTTGAAGGTCTTGCTCGGCGCCATCAGCGTGATCGATCGGCCGGCCGGGTCGTCGCCGAGGCTCGCGAAGGGCACGTGCGGCTGGCCGCGGAGGCGCAGGTCGCAATGGATCTCGTCGGCGCAGACGACCAGGTCGTGCCGGCGGGCAAGGTCGGCCACGTCGAGCAACTCTTCGCGGCTCCAGGCCCGGCCCACGGGGTTGTGGGGGCTGCACAGCAGCAGCACGCCCGTGCGGGGGGTGAGGCTGGCCTCCAGGGCCCCCAGGTCCATGTGCCAGCCCGCCTCGGTGCGGACCAGCGGGGCGGTGACGAGCTGGCGGTCGCTCAGCCGCGGCGCGCTCAGGAAGGGCGGGTAGATCGGCGTGAAGGTGGCCACGCCGTCGCCGCTGGCCCCGACGGCCCGGCAGATGACGTTCAGGGCCGAGACCAGCCCCGGCACCCACTGCACCCACTTCGCCTCGATCGTCCAGCCATACTGGTCGCGCATCCAGGCCTGTACGGTCTCCACCAGCGGCTCGGGCGGCACGGCGTAGCCGAACACGCCGGTCTCCACGAACTGCCGCAGGGCCGAGATCACCGCCGGGGGGGCCGGGAAGTCCATGTCCGCCACCCACATCGGGATCACGTCGCCCTCGGCGTAGCGGTCCCACTTGAGGCTGCCCGAGCCGCGGCGGTCGATGATGTCGTCGAAGTCGTAGTGCATGGGGCAAGCCAGAGGGTTAATCCGTTAATCGGTTAACGGGTTGATTGGTACGAGCTCTGACGCGAAGGGTGCATCCGGTGCGACCGATGATGCAGGATCAGTCCGATTCACGCCAACCCTCTCTTCTCCAAGCCTACGGATGGAGGTTCGCTTGCGAACCGCAATCCGTGGGGGTCTCGGGCGGGGCGCCCGGTGGCGTCCCCGGTTTCTGTGGGATGTTCTCATCGCCGCAGGCGCGACAGCAGGATGCTGGTGCCCAGCGGCACGTAGACCCGCCAGCCATTTGCCGAACTGCTGGAGCATCCCTCTGCGCCCTTTCTGTTCCTTATATAGCCCCCGGCTTGCCGGGGGTCTTGGAGGGCGTCGAAGGTGCCGTGGCTGCGATGTTCGCCGCCACGGCGTTGAGCCCTCGATCCAAAGCGGCGATTGCATCGCCGCACTCCATACTGCGCGGGCGACGTTCGGCGCCTTCCAGGACCCCGGGCAAGCCCGGGGCTATATACAGACCCGCAGGTCATTCTACGGCGTCGGCGGGGCCGGCCCAGAAGGGCTCGACGGCGGCGCGGCGCCAGCCGGTGCCCTCGACGGTCAGCGGGTCGGCCAGCCAGCCGGCAGCCAGGCGGGCCTGCAGGTCGGCCCAGTCGGGCAGGCCGCTGAGCGAGTCGGGGGCCTGAACGTTGCACGAGCCGGTCCCGACGGCCGAGCGCATGGCCGAGCGAGGGCCCAGGCCGCGCAGCACGGCCGACAGGAAGCCCGCGATGGTCGAGTCGCCGCTGCCGGTGGCGCTGACGAACCGCTCGGCGTGCAGCGTGGGGTGCCACAACTCCCGGCGGGCCCAGGGGTCAGCGGGGTCGTCGCTGACCGGCCCGGCCCGGCCCGCCTGGGCGAGGCGCTCGGCCGAGCCCGTCCGCAGGTAGAAACCGCGATGGCCCACCTTGATGCCCACCGCGCCGGCCCCCATCGCCAGCAGCGGCTCGCTGAGGTTGTGCAGGTCGTCGCCGGTGAACCGGTCCGTCAGGTCGGTGGCGGCCTGCGCGCGGTAGCGGTCGAAACGGGCACGGTCGAGCATGTAGAGCGTCTCGTCGGCGCTGGGCAGGTAGAGGTCCACGTGGGGCAGGGCCCGCTCGAGGATCGCCCGCCAGTCCGCTCGCCCGCCGGGGCTGGCCGGGTCGGGCATCGTCATGTCCAGCGAGGTCGTCACGCCCGCCGCCCGCACCCGCCGCAGGATTTCCGCCAGCTCCACGCCGCCGTCGGCGTACATCCGCCGCATGATCGGCGGGTAGCCGAAGTGGAACAGCCTCGCCTGGCCGACCAGCTCGTAGTCGATATCGTCGGGGCCGAAGGTGTCGTTGGCGCCCGGGCAGTGCAGGAACATCCGGTCCAGCCGGCCCGGGCTGAGCACCACCGAGTAGCTTGTCGTCGCCCCGGCCTCGACGATCAGGCCTTGCTCGATACCCCACCGCTCCGCCAGCACCCGCCGCAGCAGGTGCCCGAAGGGATCGTCGCCGACCTTGCCCATCAGGGCCGTCCGCACGCCCAGGCGCGTCAGGGCGAGCCCGGCATTGCTTACCGGCCCGCCCGTGCCGATGGTGGCCGGCCCGATCGACAGCAGGGCCCCGGGCACGAAGAAACGCCCCGGCTCGGTCACGGTCACACCGGCCAAGTCGGGGATCAGGTCCAGGCACAGATGCCCGGCCGCGACGGCCTCGGGGGCGGACGGTTCAGTCATGACGGCTCCTCAGTCAACTTCCGGGCAGTGCCGCCCGCCAGCCGGCGGCAACCTGGGCCGAGAGCTTCTCGACTCGGTCCTTGTGCTCGGGCTTGTCGGCCAGGTTCACTGGCTCCAGCGGGTCGGTCCGATCGTCACCGCCGCGGGCCTGAACCCGGCGCCGAGAGCCTACCCGTCCCGCCCGGCCGATGCAACGGCTCAGCCCGTCAGGCCCGCCTGCGGGGGGGCGTCCGGGCAAGGCCTGACAAATGGTGCTTGAATCGGCGGGCTGATCTGCGATAATCGCCGGTCCGAAATTGCCAAGTGAAGAGGGAGCGTGCGAATGGGACCGTTGCTGGCCTCGCTACTGAGGTTGCAGAGCATTGAACATGATCTGGCGCACGTGCGCCGGCGTCTCCGCAGCAAGGAGAACGCCACCCGTGCCGTCCAGCAGAAGATCCAGGAGCTTTCTGCCCAGCGCGACCGCCTGGGCCAGGAGGCCAAGGACCGCCAGGCCCTCGCGGGCCGCTATGACCTCGACCTCAAGAGCGTCGAGGCGGGAATCGCCAAGCTGCGCGTCGCGCTGAACTCGGCGCGGACGAACAAGGAATACGCGGCCATCCTGACGCAGATCAACACGCAGAAGGCCGACAATGCCAAGCTCGAGGAAGAGGCCCTCAAGGCCATGCAGAGCGTCGACGCGCTCAAGACGCAGGCCGATGCCGTAACCGGCCAGATCGAGGCCGAGCAGAAGCGCCTCGACGAGCTCCAGGCCGCCAGCGCCGCCGAGGTCGACAAGCTCAACGCCATCCTGGCCGATCTGCAGGGCCGGCGCGACGAGGCCGCCAAGGACATCAACGCCGACGTCCTCAAGCAGTTCGACCGCATCGCCAGCGCCCACGAGGGCGAGGCCATGGCCAACCTCGAGGTCGTGGACCCCAAACGCGGCGAGTACATCTGCGGCGGCTGCTACATCGGGCTGCGGGCCGAGCACTACAACGCCCTGCTCAGCCGCGACGAGATCCGTACCTGCGAAAGCTGTGGCCGGATCCTCTACCTCGAGGCCGAAACCGAGGCCAACCGGTCGTGACCCCACCCCGCGACTTCATCGCCTACGTCCTGTACACCGACGGCGGCTCGCGCGGCAACCCCGGGCCGGCCGGCGCGGGCCTGGCCATTAACGACCCCGCGGGCCGGTGCGTCTACGAGGCCGGCCTGTTCCTGGGCCGGGCGACCAACAACGTCGCCGAGTACGCCGGCCTGGTCGCCGGGCTGAAAGTCGCCCTCGAGCAGGGCTACCGCCCGTTGCTCGTCCGCAGCGACAGCGAACTGATGGTCCGCCAGCTCACCGGGCGCTACCGCGTCAAGAACGCCGGCCTCAAGCCCTACTACGAGCAGGCCCGCGGACTGATCGCCCAGCTGGGCCAGGTCCGTGTCGAGCACATCCGCCGCGAGAAGAACGTCCGCGCCGACGAACTGGCCAACAAGGCCATGGACGCCAAGGCCCACGTCGGCATGGCCGCCGGCGACGCATCAGCCCAAGACGCCCCGCCCGCCGAGGCCCCCGCCGACGCCGAACGCCCCGCGCTCAGCGAACCGGGCGTGTCGCTAAAGCCCTGGCCGCCGGACCGCTTCACGGCCACCGCCAGTGCCGATAGCGACGAGACCTGCCCCGGCGTCATCTCGGCAGGGGGCAGCTGGCCCTTCGAGGGCACCACGCCGCCGGGCCTGTGCGTCCACGCCGCCGCCGGCATTCTGCGGGCCGTCTACGAAAGCAAGCCCGGCTCCGCCGCCCTGCCCGCCCAGTGCGCCCGCCCCGGCTGCAAGGCCCGCTTCATCGTCCACTTCGACGGTTGAGAACCGGCCGTTCCAGTAGGGCGGGCACGGCCCGCCGCGCTGGCGCCTGACGCCCTCGACGGCGGGCCATGCCCGCCCTACGGCAGAGCCCGGCTCTGTGTCTTCGCTCTGCAGACGTGGCGGCCACCGTACCCGGACCGTGAGGCGCCCTCGCCCCAAACCGGTTCGCGCGTGCACGCGAAAGCGGGTCGCAGTATCCTGGGCCTCCATCGGGGCCGCGATGCCCGCGGCCCGTCCGACAGGAGGCACCCGATGAGCGACCGACGCCCCAACGTCCTGTGGGTCTGCACCGACAGCCAGCGATGGGACACGCTGGGCTGCTACGGCAACCCCTTCGTCCGCACACCCAACGCCGACCGCCTCGCCCGCGAGGGCGTCCGGTTCGAGCGGGTCTTCGCCCAGAACCCCCTCTGCACGCCCAGCCGGGGCTGCTTCCTGACCGGGCGATACCCCGTCACCAATCGCCTGCGGCAGAACGGCCAGACCGTGCCGCCGGACCTGCGCCCCATCACGCGGGCGCTGCGCGACCAGGGGGGCTACGTCTGCGGCCTGTCGGGCAAGCTGCACCTCAGCGCCTGCGACCAGCGACTGACCCTGGGCCCCGAGTGGTGGCGCCGGCCCGCCCAGGACTACGTCGTGCCCGTCGAGCAGCGGATCGACGACGGCTACAGCGTCTTCCACTGGTCGCACAGCAGCGCGGGCAACCCCTACAGCGCCTACACCCAGTGGCTGCGGCAGCGGGGCGTCGCCCAGACCCTCAACGCCGACGAGAAGGGCGGCGAGAAGCTCGGGCCGCACGTCAGCATCGGCCCGCCCGCCGACCAGACGCACACGGCCTTCTGCGTGGACAAGGCCATCGAGTTCATCGAGCTGCACGCCGGCTGGCAGATGTCCCAGCCCTGGCTGTTCTCGGTGAACATCGTCGACCCGCACCCCAACTTCCACCCGCCGCGGGAGTTTCTGCAGCGCTACCTCGACCGGCTCGACGAGATCCCGCTGCCCGACTTCGATGAGTCCGAGCTCGCCGACAAGCCTGCCCACCAGCGTGACAGCTACGCCTCGGGCAAGGGCAACGTCATCAAGGACTACACCCCGCGCGAGCGGCGGCTCCTCCGGGCGGCCTACTGGGCGATGTGCGACCACATCGACGTCGAGCTGGGCAAGCTGCTGGACGCCCTGGACCGCTCAGGCCAGCGCGAGAACACCCTGGTCCTGTTCACCAGCGACCACGGCGAGCTGCTCGGCGACCATGGCCGGACGTGGAAGGGCCCGTTCCTCTACGACCCCTGCATCCGCGTGCCGCTGATCGTCTCGATGCCCGGCACCGTGGGCCAGGGCCTCGTCAGCGACGCCCTGGTCGAGTTGGGCGACCTGGCGCCGACCGTCACCGACTGCGCGCACCTGCCCCGCGACCCGGGCATGCAGGCCCGCTCGCTCTGGCCCCTGCTGACCGGGCAGGTGCCGCTGGACGCCCATCGCGACGACGTCTACTGCGAGTACTACAATTCCAACCCCAACAAGCCGCCGGCCTGGCTGACGATGGTGCGGACCGACCGCCACAAGCTCATCGCCCTGCACGGCAGCGATGAGGGCGAGCTGTACGACCTGCAGGAAGACCCCAGGGAGATGCGCAACCTCTGGGCGAGCCCGGCCCACAAGGACCTCAAGATCGAGCTGCTGCTCCGCCTGGCCAGCCGAATGGCCTGGACCGCCGACCCGCTGCCCGAACGCATCGGCGTCTTCTAGACCGACCCCGTAGGCCGGGTCGAGCGCAGCGAGGCCCGGCGGCGAAGGCGGGGGTAGGGCGCTCTGCTTCCCGACGTACGGGTGCGTTGTGCCGTCGGATGGACGGCCCAACCGAGATGCCCACGGATTGCCTTCCTGTCATATCTACACAAGTCCAAGGACCGCCCGGGTGCTGTGGCTACGGCGTTCGTAGCCACGTCTTCCGGCGTCGACTCGTCAGTCGCACCAACCGATGGAGGCCCAGGCCGCCAGCGCCGTATGGAGTGCGGCGATGCAATCGCCGCTTTGGCTTGGGTCGCCATCGAGCCAAAGCGGCGATGACTCGCCGCACTCCAAAGAGGCGGTCCGCCTGTCGCGCAGGGACACCCAGGCCGGCCCGGCCGGGATCGAAAGGTCGATCCCCTGTCCGTGGAGGATGAGTCCACCGGGGGGAGCCCAAAGACGTGGCTACAAACGCCGTAGCCACGGCACCCGGACGCTTTCTGCTTCTCGGAGACGCGATAGACTCGGCCGCCCCTGACGAGGGCTACGAGAGATGTGTAGATATCACAGGATTGCCTTCAGTGGGCTTGGGTAGGAAAGCGCCGCAGAACCGCGTTTTGGACAAACCGTCTAGTCGTTCGCCTCCGCCGGCATGAGGATGACGCTGGTGAACGGCTCGAGGCGCAGCGGGCTCTGGACGGGCTGGCCTGCGAGGTCGCGGTAGGGGCCGTGCAGCTCGATCGTGCGGACGGCCTCGCTGTCGTTGATGAACAGCTCGGCCTTGGGCTCGGCTGGCTGGGGGGCCGGCACGACCGCCTCGCCGTCCGCCCAGCCGAACTGCTCCTGCCAGGCCGACACGCTCAGGCGGTTGCGGTCGCCGCTGCCGGGCCAGCCATGGCCCTGCATGATCGGCGCGTCCTGCATTGGCGACCAGTAGACGTTGCCCCGCAGCGTGCCGTAGTCGAACCGCGGATCGAAGTACAGCAACCCGCGCTGCCGGCCCGTCATCGCCAGCACGTTGCCCACGATCAGGTGCTCCTGCGTGGTGTCCTTGGCCTCGTCGCTGCCCCGACCGGTCAGCAGCAACTGGTAGCGGTCGTTGTCGAACAGCACGTTGCCCCGCACCACGCACTCGTAGTTGTTGGTCAGGAAGATGCCGTCCCCGCCCGACCGGACACAGGTGTTGTTCTCGATGATGCTGTGGTGGTACTCGCCCAGGAACTCCAGCCAGATGCCGTGCGAGATGTTCGCCCAGTCGCCGCTGGAGGCCATGCCACCCCGCGTATCCAGGATGATGTTGTGGCGGATCGTGCTCCGCGAGCAGTTGGTGTAGATGGCCGCCCCGTCGTTCATCGTCGACATGGCCCGGCGGATCACGTTGTACTCCGCGAAGTTGCCGTCCGAGCCCAGCAGGATGCCCGCGTAGCCGGTGCCCTCGATGTGGTTGTACTGCACGCGGACGTTGCGTCCCCGGCCGATCAGGATGCCCACGCCGTGCCACGAGCCGCTGCCGCCGTAGCCGGCTACGGTTCCGCTCTCAATGACCGTGTTGTGCTCGATGACCGAGGAGCCCTGGGCCTCGGGGTTCTGCCACCAGGTGAGGCTGTTGTTGAGGTTGTTGCGGAACTCGCAGTGCCCGATGCGCCCGGAGGTCGTGCTCCAGGTGACGTGCAGGGCCGAGCCGCCCCGGTTGCGCTGGCTGACGACGGCGTCCTGGCCGATGGAGTCGAAGAGGCACCGCTCCACGACGAATCGGCCGTCAATGGAGAGCCCCACGTTCTGCTGGTGGCGGAAGACGAGGTCGCGGACCGTCGCGGTCGTCACGTCGAGCCCGAGGGGCCGAACCGTGCCCTCCACGAGCATGGCGTTGGGGTCCTGGCCCTCGGGCGGCCAGAGGTACACCCGGCCGGCCTGGGCGTCGAAGTACCACTCGCCGGGGGCGTCGAGCTCCTCGAGCTTGCCGTCGAGGTAGAATCCCCAGCCCTTCGTGTCCCAGCGGTGGGGGCCATTGTGACTGGCGCTGCGATCGCCCAGGCGCAGCTCGCCCTGGCCGTCGTAGCCGACGATGGGGCGGGTCTCGTACCACCAGCTGTGGTGCCGCCAGCGGACCGTCGCGCCGGTCCAGTAGCCTGGGGCCTTGCGCGGGTGCTCCAGCAGCCCGGGGCTGCGCAGGGCTGTGGTGGCGCCGTCCGCCTGGTCGGACAGCTCCTGCCAGTCGCGGCTGCGCAGCCAGCCGGTGTTGGGGTAGCGGGCGATGAGCATGAGTTGCCCGTCGGCGTAGAGATAGCCGGGCGTGTGCTCGGTCGAGGCCACCCAGATGTCGCCCTTCCACCGCTGCCAGCCGGTGATCGGCTCGGAGCCGCTGATGACGGGGCGATCGGCCCCGGTCGGCCCGTAGGGTTCGATGACCAGCTCCGGCTCGGCCAACTCCACGGATTCGCGGAAGACGTCTCCGCGGCGCAGGCGGATCGTGTCACCCCGCCGGGCCCGTTCGCCGGCTTGGCCCAGCGTTCGCAGGGCCGAGCCGGGCGAGACGCCGTCGGCCTGGTCGCTGCCCTCGGCCGAGACATACCACGTCGCTGCCCACGCCGTTTGGGCGGCCAAGGCCAGTACAATCGTTGCCGCCATCGTCCCAGTTGAGAGCCCCATGGCATCGCCTCCCGAGGTGTCCATCGTTCAAATATCTGAACCCTCGTCAGAAACAGTAGTTCCGGCCCGAATCGGCCAGGACTCCGCGGGCACCGCCCGGCCGACAGGGCAGGGGCCAACCAGAAAAACCGTACCGATTCGATCCGGATTTTGGTTGAATTCGTACCAATAGGGTACTAATACTAGGGTAAGCCCGAAGCCCTGACGCGAGGTCCCCATGGTTACGCTGTCCAAGAAGACCGAGTATGCCCTGATCGCCCTGACGTATCTTACGGCTGAGCCGAAGAATACGCACAGCGCGCGGGCCCTGGCCCAGCGGTCCAAGATGCCGCCCGCCCTGCTGATGAACGTGCTGAAGCAGCTGTCGGGGGCGGGCCTGGTCGAGAGCGTCCGCGGGGCGGCGGGGGGGTATCGGCTGGGTCGGCCGGCCGACGAGATCACGCTGACCGAGGTCATCGCCGCCGTCGATGGCCCCGTCCACCTGACGGCCTGTGCCGGCACGGCCGGCGAGGAGCGCGAGCACGCCCGCCAGGGCTGTCGCCTGGGCGGGGGCTGTCCGGTCCATGGGGCCCTGGAGGGCATCCACGAACGGCTGGTCGCGTTTTTGAGCAGCATTACGCTGGAGCAGATCGCCGCTGACGAGCTGGCCAAGTCGGCCGGGAGAAACTGAGCATGACCGTCAAGACGCCCATATACCTCGACTGCAACGCCACCACGCCGCTGGACCCGCGCGTGCTCGAGGCCATGATGCCCTACCTGACCGGCGAGTTCGGCAACGCCGCCAGCGTGACCCACGCCTACGGCGACCGCGCCCGCCAGGCCGTCGAGGCCGCCCGCGAGCAGCTCGGTCGGCTGATCGGGGCGCCCTCGCCCGACAAGGAAATCGTCTGGACCAGCGGGGCCACCGAGGCCAACAACCTCGCCCTCAAGGGTGTCGCCGAGATGTACCGCGACAAGGGCAACCACATCGTCACGGCCGCCACCGAGCACAAGGCGGTGCTGGACGTCGTCGCCCACCTGGGCAAGACCGGCTACGACGTGACCGTCCTGGACGTCGACGGCAACGGCCAGGTCCACCCCGAGCAGGTGGCCGAGGCGATCACCGACCGGACGATCCTGGTCAGCCTGATGCTGGCCAACAACGAGACCGGCGTGCTGCACCCCCTGGCCGATGTGGGACGGGTGTGCAAGGAGCGGGGCGTGCTGCTGCACACCGACGCTACGCAGGCCGTCGGCAAAATACCGGTGAGCGTGGACGCGCTGGGCGTGGACCTGCTGAGCTGCTCGGGCCATAAGCTCTATGGGCCCAAGGGGGTAGGGGCGCTGTGGCTGCGGCGGCGTTCGCCGCGGGTCCGCCTGGCGATCCAGATGCACGGCGGGGGCCACGAGGCCAACCGTCGCAGCGGCACGCTGAACGTGCCGGGCATCGTCGGTTTCGGTGCAGCCGCCGAACTGGGTCGGGCCGAGATGCCCGAGCAGTCCAGGCGGGTAGGGGCCCTGCGGGACCGGCTGGAGCAGGGCCTGATGGGTCGGCTGGAGAACGTCCGGCGCAACGGCCATCCGACCGATCGGCTGCCCAACACGAGCAACCTGAGCTTCGGCCACGTGGAGGGCGAGGCCTTCATGCACTACTGCCAAGGCATCGCCGTCAGCAGCGGGTCGGCCTGCACGTCGGCGAGCCTGGAGCCCAGCTACGTCCTGGCGGCCATGGGGCTGCCGCCGGGCTGGGCCCATGCGTCCATCCGCTTCTCGTTGGGGCGGTTCACGACGGCCGAGGAAGTCGACTACACCGTCGAGCACGCGGCCGAGGCCGTCCAGCGGGTCCGCGACATCAGCCAGATTGACGAACTGAACGAGGTTTTCGGCCGGTGAAGGCCCGGGCCTGACAAGGAGTTCACCATGCAGTATTCGGAAAAAATGATGGAGCACGTGCTGAACCCGCGGAATGTCGGGTCCTTCGAGACCGAGTCGGCCGACGTGGGCACCGGCGTGGTTGGCTCGGCGGCCTGCGGCGACATGATGAGGCTGCAGATCCAGGTCGATGAGCAGACCGAGCGGATCGTGGAGGCCCGCTTCCGCACGTTCGGGTGCGGCTCGGCCATCGCGTCGAGTTCACTGGCGACCGAGTGGCTCAAGGGCCGAACGCTCGAGGAGGCCGCCGAGCTGAACAACCGGGCGATCGTCGAGGAGCTCGACCTGCCCCCGGTGAAGGTGCATTGTAGCGTCCTGGCCGCCGACGCCGTCAAAGCCGCCATCGCCGATTGGCTCCGCAAGCACGATCGGCCGGTGCCGAAGAACCTCGAGCCGTCACCGCACGCCGAGCACGCGCACTGAAAGATTGTGGGCTGGACTCGAGATTTCGCCGAGGCGTCTGACGCCCAAGACCACGGATTGCGATCCGTGGGCATCTCTGACGGGGCGCCCTCGGAGTCCCCAAGCCCAACCCGACGAGGAGCCAACGGAAAGAGCCCGTGGACGAAGGTCCGCGGGCTCTTCTGTTGTCATCAACCGGCAGACCCACAAGCCCGTCGGAAGGGCAGGGGATTACTTGCGTCGGCGGCGTCTGGACGCCCCGCCGCCGATAACGCCGATGTCGGCCAGGACGGCCACGATCACCAGGACCAGCCACAGGCCGTCGACCGAGCGGTTGTTGTGGAGCATGGCTGCGGTATAGGCCAGCGTGGTGTAAGGCAGGAAGAAGAACCCCAGCAGCGGCAGCAGCCAGCTGTTGAAGGCCCAGCTCAGCCAGTCCGAGAACAGCCAGAGCAGGACGATGACCAGGCGGGGCAGCAGCAGCGCCAGCAGGACCAGCAGGCAAGGCATGGGGGCTCCTTTCTCCAAGTCGAAGTTTCCGTGGGCATTATAGGAGCGAAGGGCCCCGGGCGCCTAGCGCGCAGCAAAAGGCTCCGCACCTTTCGATGCGGAGCCTTTTGGTATAAAGGCAAACAGAGACGCCGTCTTCGTTGCACGTTGCCGTGCATCTATCCCTTTCGGGACGAGCCTGTGCTGACGTACCTCGGCCAGATCTCTCTGGCGGCAGGGGGTTAGAAAGTCCTGCCGAACCGAGGTCTAGATTATCCTCTAGAAAGGAGGTGATCCAGCCGCAGGTTCCCCTACGGCTACCTTGTTACGACTTAGTCCCAGTCACCGAGCTCACCTTCGGCAGCCCTGTAGCGGGCCGACTTCGGGTGCTCCCAGCTCCCATGACTTGACGGGCGGTGTGTACAAGGCTCAGGAACACATTCACCGCGGCGTAGCTGATCCGCGATTACTAGCGATTCCAACTTCATGTAGTCGAGTTGCAGACTACAATCCGAACTGGGGCTGGCTTTTTCCGATTTGCTCCACCTCGCGGTCTTGCATCGGTTTGTACCAGCCATTGTAGCACGTTTGCAGCCCT
>JAWLCG010000101.1:0-13487 GCA_041687295.1 Phycisphaerae bacterium
CCACCCAGGCCGCCACCAAGCGGCTCAACCGCCGGCTCGGGCAGCAACTGCTGGCGGCTGAGGGGCTCTGGGCGCTGGCCGGCCTGGACGCCTGGCCCGGCGAGGCCCTCGACGAGCTCTGGCAGACGCTGCTGACCCACCAGTTCCACGACATCCTGCCCGGCTCGAGCGTCCGGGCCGTCTACGAGCAGGCCGAGGCCGCGCTGCAGGGTTGCCTGGACCGCTGCGCGGGGATGGTCGTCCGGTTCGGCGTCGATCGCCTGCCGCCCCGCCGTCACGCCCTGACGCTCTACAACAGCCTCTCCCAGCCCTTCACGGGCCTGGTCGAACTGCCCGACCCAGTCGCCGGACAGACCGTCCAGGACGCCGAGGGCAACGTCGTCCCGACAGGGACCCTCGATGACCACCCCGTCGCGCACGTCCGCATCGGCCCCCAAAGTTTCCTGGAGCTCCACTTCTCCAAGCCCACGGATGGAGCGCAGCGCAATCCGTGGGGGTCGCAGGCGAGCGCCGGCCCCGTCGTCGAGGCGACCGACGAGGGGTTCGTCCTGGAGAACCCCCTGATCCGCTACGAGTTCGACGGTTCGGGGCAGATGATCCGTGCCTGGGACAAGCAGGCCGACCGCGAGGTCCTGCCGCCCGGCGGGCGGGGCAACGTCCTGACGCTCTACCACGACCTGCCGACGCAGTGGGAGGCGTGGGACATCGACACCTACTACCAGAACCAGGCCATCCAGACCGCCCGCGCCGAGCGGGTCGAGCCCTTGGCCGGCGGGGCGGCCCTGGCGGGTCTGCGGGTGGTCGGGGTGGTGGGCCAGTCGCCCTTCGAGCAGACGATCCTGCTGGGGCCCGGCTCGAAGCGGCTGGACTTCCGCACGCGGATCGACTGGCGGCAGGAGCGGCAGATGCTGCGCGTGCACTTCGAGCTGGACCTGCGGGCCGAGCGGGCCAGCTACGATATCCAGTTCGGCGCGATCCAGAGGCCCACCACCCGCAACACCAGTCGAGAGGCGGCCATGTTCGAGGCGGCCGCGCAGTTCTTCGTCGACCTCAGCGAGGCCGACTACGGCGCCGCTCTGCTCAACGACGGCAAGTGGGGCTACCGAACCCAGGGCAACGTGCTGGACCTGAACCTGCTGCGCAGCCCCGTCTTCCCCGACCCCCAGGCCGACCGGGGCGGGCAGAGCTTCACCTACGCCCTGCTGCCCCACACCGGCCCGCTGGCCGGCTCGACCGTCCGGGCCGAGGCCGAGAGCCTCAACCGCCCCCCGTTTGCCTGGGCCGACCGGGGCATGCCCGCGTTGGCCCCGCCGGTCCGACTGGAGGGCAGCGGCCTGCACCTGGCCGCCCTCAAGCGGGCCCAGGATGGCCAAGGCTGGGTCGTCCGCGTGGTCGAGCTCAACGGCACCCGCAGCCGGGGCACGCTCCGCCTGCCCACCCCGGCCCGGATCGTCGAGACCGACGGTACCGAGCAGACCGCCGGCGCCAGCCACGACGCCGTCACCGAGCTGCCGCTGACGCTGAGCCCCTACCAGATCCGCACCTGGAGGGTTCACCCGTAGCCCGTTGTGCAGTGCGCGTGCGGGTTGGCGGTATCGCCTGACCCAAGCCCACGGATTGCGATCGGTGGGCATCCAGGGCGGGCCGACCCTCTGGCGGCACAACGGACGCGCATGTCCGAGAGAAGGGCGCCCTGGTCCGCTGGACAGCGTGCGCGAGGCAGCGCTTCCCCCCCAGCCGGACTGCGTCCGGCCTACGGGGTGCGACGCCCGCGCGCACCATGACCTCACGGTATGCGGGCATGCGCTCGCGCCTTTTAGAGACTCCAAGACGTGCGGCGGTCGAAGTGGCCGGGCCCGCCAGGCCCGCAGGTCGTGCGGGCCCGGCCCCTGCGGTCCGCGTTACGAGATGGCGACCTCGCGAATCGCGACTTGCTCGGCCTTGAGGCCCTTGGGCCCCTCGACCAGCTCGAATGTCACGACGTCGCCCTCATTCAGCGTCCGGTAGCCGTCCGCCTGAATGCTGGTGTGGTGCACGAAAATATCGCGACCCTCACCGTCGACGTTGAGGAACCCGTAGCCCTTCGCATTGTTGAACCACTTCACTCTTCCAACAGCCATTGCATGTCTCCCCGTGAGGCAGATTTGAGGACTGCTGATATGGTCCCTTTCGGGATCGGCCACATCCGGTCCAGAACACCTACAACCAAGAACTGTATCGAAACCGCGCTAGACAGGTCATCCAGTTTCCGACGGCGCCCCCCGGCAACCGTCCTCTGAATGTTCAGCTTTCCTTGTACCACCACTCGGGCGAAGTGTCAACCGAATTACGTTTCATCGAGAAAGGTTTCCCCTGCAAGTACTTATCACCTAAGGTCTTCGCCGTATAGGCCGGGGACACAACCCCCTAGCCCCCCGGGGGCTGCCCGTTAGCGGCTCTGGCGGCGGATGACCATGTCGAAGCTCTTAACCATCGAGCTGTACAGGCCATAGACGACCAGGGCGTAGGCGGCCGCCGAGCCGAAGCTGAAGGCCAGCAGCAACCACCGCAGGCGGCTCAGCTCGGCGGGCAGGTAGTTGAACTCTCGGCCCAACACCTGGTGGGGGCTCACCGCCAGGGCGATGGCGACGAACGGGCTGGCCATGCCCACCAGCGGGCCGACGACCGGGATGGTCTCCGCGCTGACCCGCCCGCAGGCCGTGCTGCCCAACGCGGCCGTGCCCACGATCGCCACCGAGCCGATCACCGCCCCGATCGTGCCGCGGACCTTCAGCGACATCGTCAGGGCGATCATGATCGTCGCGGCGCAGAACGCCAGCATCACCAGCGCCAGCTCCAGCACCGCCTCGATGGGCATCAGCGGAATCGCCAGCCCCGCCCCGCCCAGCGGCGGCGTGACCGTCGGCTGCTCGCCCAGCAGGCCCGCCAGGGCGAACAGCAGCGCCGTCGCGACCGGCACGGCTAGCAGCACGGCGGCGAAGCTCAGCAGGCCCCGCAGCTTGCCCCAGATGTAGTAGCGGCTGGTGATGGGCGTCACCAGCAGCAGGTCCAGCGTGCCGTCCTCGCGCTCGCGGGTGATGGCGCTGGCCGAGACGTTGCACAGCACCAGCAGCACGATGCCCAGCTCGACCCACAGCGTCGCCTGCAGGGCCGCCCGGGTCATGGCCGCGTCGAGCTGGCCGGTGGTGTAGGCGATCAGCAGCGTCACGCCCAGCGCCAGGCCGCCCACGAGAAAGACCCAGCGCATCAGGCTCTTGCCGCCGGCGGAGGCCCGGGTGGCGGCCTCGCGCCAGGCGACGGGGTTGGCCCAGACGGTCCGCGGCGGGCGGGTCTGACGGTTGCCCCCCAGCCACAGCCGAAGCTTGCGCCGCCAGTCCGTCCGCGTGCGGGCGTGGGCATGGCGGACGAAGATCGTCCCCAGCGTCACCATGACCGCACTGGCCGAGAGCGTCCAGCCCACGTACGCGTAGTGCGGCGCCGTCAGCCAGAGCCGACCCAGTCCCGTGCTGCCGGCCAGCAGCTCCGGCGGCAGCGACTCGGGCGGGCGCAGCACCGCCTGGAGGCTCAGGAACGGGTGCAGGGCTGGCAGGTAGCTCGTCCAGTTGATCTGCCCGGCCGGCGGGGCGAACAGGGCGCTCTCGGCCAGCACCCACAGGGCCACCAGGTAGAGGCTGATGACGATGTAGAACGCGAAGATCGTCTTGCCCGTGCCCACCCGCACCACGGCGATGGCGACGGCGACGGCCCCGGTGAAGACGGCCGTGCTGGCCGCGATCATGAAGCTCAGCAGGATGCTTCGGCCCGTCACGCCGCCGTAGAGCTGCGTGATCAGGAAGATCGGGATACCGCTGGCCAGCAGCGCCAGCACGAAGTACAGCCGGCTCAGCAGCGAGCCCAGGACGATCTGCGCGTTGCTCAGCGGCGTCGAGAGCAGCACGTTGTAGGTCTGGTTGTCCTTCTCCTGCGTGATGGCGCCGGCCGTGAAGATCGGCGCCAGCAGGCACGCCAGGGCCAGCTGCAGGTAGCTGATGATTTGGAACAGCTTGGCCGACTGCTGCGAGAGCTCCGTCAGCGTGCCGCCCGTCTGGGCCGTCAGCGCCAGCAGGCTCAGCACCGCCACCAGCACCAGCACGCCGAGGTAGCCGATGCGGATCAGGGCGTGCCGCGTCCGCCTCGCCGCCGCCTCGACCACCCGCACGAAGATCGGGTTGCCCGGCACCAGCCGCCAGAAGTAGTTGTTCGTCAATGATGACATCACTGCACCAGGCCCTTGGTCAGGCGCATGAAGGCGGTCTCGAGGTTGAGCTCCTCCTCGCGCAGCTCCCGCAGGCCGAATCGGCCCTCCAGCAGGGCGCGGGCGACGAATGAGTAGTCCTTGGCCTCGGCCGACAGGCCCACCTTGAGCACCGAGTCCTCCAGCAGCACCTCTTTGACGCCGTGGGTGGCCCGGAGCAGCTCGGCGGCCTCGGGCAGGCGGTCGGTCAGGCTGATGTGCAGCACGGTGCCGACGCGGCTGCGGCGCAGGGCCTCGGCGACCGTGCCCGAGAAGATCAGCTCGCCCTGCTCGATGATGCCGATCTTGTTGCACAGCTCGGCCAGCTCGTGGAGGATGTGCGAGCTGATGAGGATCGTCTTGCCCATCCGCTTGAGCTCCTTGAGCAGCTCGCGGATCTCGATGCGGGCGCGGGGGTCCAGGCCGCTGGCCGGCTCGTCCAGCAGCAGCACCTTGGGGTCATGCAGCAGCACGCGGGCCAGGCTCAGCCGCTGCTGCATGCCGCGCGACAGGCCGTTGACCAGGGCGTCGCGCTTGTAGACCAGGTCGGTCAGCTCAAGCACGTCGCCGACGACGGTCTTGCGCTGCTTGCCGTTGATGCCGTAAGCGGCCGCGAAGAACTCGAGGTACTCCTCGACGGCCATGTCTTCGTACGCCCCGAAGAAGTCCGGCACGTAGCCGATCAGCGGGCGGATCTTGCGGCTCTCGTAGCCCACCACGTAGTTGCACACACGAGCCTCGCCCCAGGTGGGCTGCAGCAGCGTGGCCAGGATGCGGATCGTGGTGGTCTTGCCCGCGCCGTTGGGCCCGATGAAGCCGTAGCAGTCCCCCTCCTCGATCTCGAGGTTGAGGTTGCTCAGCGCCAGCAGGTTGCCGTAACGCTTCGTCAGGTTGATCGTCTGGATGATCGGCATGGGGGGAGAGTTAACTGGTTAATTCGTTTATGGGTTAATTGGGAACACGACGATGCGTCGATGCGTCACCGCGTCACCGCGTCACTGCGTCACTGCGTCGAACATTGTATCGCTTTGGGACCGGGGGACCCGACGGCGCCTTCGGGTGCCTTGGCGCTGTCTTTCCACGCCCACGCAATGCTTTGCGTGGGCTTCTCGGACGGGGCGCCCGTTGGGGGCTCGACGCCCCATGGGCACATCGCGGTGCCCGGTCTTTCTCCGAAACTCTGAACCCTCTGTGCGTCTTCTCTCTGTGTCCTCTGTGTCCTCTGTGGCGCGCCTTCCTCTGCGAAGACCCCGGGCAAGCCCGGGGCTATATGCGGAGCTACGGCAGGGGCACGTCGAGCAGGACGCGGACGACGGCCCGGCCGGTGACGTCGGGGTCGGCGCCTTCGATGTCGATGTCGGCCGGCAGGTAGCCGGGGGCCTCGGCGATCAGCAGGGCCCGGCCCTCGCCCAGGCCTGGCCAGAGCATCGCACTGCGGTCCCACCGGCCCAGGGCCGAGCGGGTCAGCCGCTGGCGGCGGTGCTCGTTCTCGCTGTCGGGCTGGTCGTAGAGCTCCAGGGTGCTCAGCATCGTCACCAGCGGCTCGAAGGGCAGGAGGCCCTCGCCGGCGCCCCCGCCGAAGCCGCCGAACAGCGTCGAGCTGATGCCCAGGCGGTCGCGGACGACGACGCGGTGGAAGTCATACAGCGAAAGCGGCTTGCGTGTGCTGTTGGTCGGCAGCGTCGAGGAGTCGAACTTCACGTCGCTGCCGTCGGCCAGCGTGCCCAGCGGCAGGACATAGAGGCCCAGGCTGGTGTCGGCGGCGGGGTAGACCAGCACGGCGTTGTGCAGCTCGACGCCCAGGGCGTTGCGGATCATCCCGCCGGCGTCGTGCTCGTTGAAGACGCGGACCTGCCCGAAGACCGTCCCGCGGAGGTCGCCCTGCCAGCACAGCCGCAGGCGCTTGATTGTCCGGCGGATGGGCACCTCGAGGGTTCGCAGGTCGAGGCTGGCCTGGCCGGGCTCAGCCGGCAGGTCGTAGGTGCGGACGTCGGGGAACCCGCCGCTGGGGCCGAAGAAGGCCTGCGTGTCGATCATCGGCGTCAGCAGGCCGAACTCGTCGCGCCCCAGCGTGACCCGCACGTCGCGGTGGGCCGGCACGTAGAGGCCCAGGTGGCCCCGCACGACGCCGACGGCCGAGCCTGCGTCGAGGTCGACGACGACGGCCTGGGTGATCGAGGTGGACTTGATGCCCACCAGGCTCAGCAGCCCGCTGGTGACGGTGGCCACGGCGACGAGGGCACCGAAGGCCCACCAGCTCAGGTGCATGCGGTTCTTGAATCGCAGGTAGAGCCAGATCCCCGGCCCGGCGGCCAGGGCGTACAGCAGGCTCAGCAGGACCACGAGCCCCACCAGTGTGCCGCCGACGGCGGAGCTGTCGAGGTGCCCGCCGAGCCCGCCGGTCAGGCCGACGCTCATCTGCTCGCGAGGCTGGGCGTACGCCCGGATGCCCAGCAGGGCCGCCAGCGCCCGTCCCAGGGGCCAGCGGGCATCGACCAGGCCGCCGTCACGGAGGGTCGTCGCCATCGCCGTCACGCTGCCGGCGCCGTAGCTCCAGCGGGCCAGCAGCGGCCCGGGCAGGCTCGCCGAGCGGGCCTGGGCGATCGCCCGGCTGCGCAGCTCGGTCTGGACGACGGTGGCCGGCCCGACCAGCTGGTCGCCGTAGCCCCGGCCCAGCAGGGCCTGGCCCAGCGGGTGCAGGTCGTTCAGCGTTCGGCCCGTGCGGACGACGGCCACCGGCAGCATCCGCCCCAGCGGGCTGTCGGCCGAGGCGAACTCCGCCGCCCCCGAGCCCAGCCCCACCACCAGCTGGCCGCCCCGGCGGACCCACTCGATCAGCGCCTGCTGCTGCTCGGCCGAGAGGTCCTGAGGCCGCGGGTCGTCCCAATAGAGCACGTCGAAGCCGTCCAGCCCCGCCCAGACCACCGGCAGCCGGCCCGTCGGCACGCCCAGCACGCGGATCGGCTCGCCCGTGAAGGTGCCCGAGCCCTCGGCGTTGGCGCGGTTGAGCACGTCCATCGCCCCCAGCGTGTTGCCGATGACGCCGACGACGCGGGCGTCGCCGGGCTCGAGCGGGGCGCTGCGGGCGGCGCGGAGGTTCTGCGAGTCCATGCCCCGCCCGCGGCCATCGAGCAGGGACAACTCGACCTGCCCGGCGTCGATCGCCCCGGGCCGGGGGATCATCAGGACCATCCACCAGGCGGTGTCGTTGGGGTTGACGCTGACCGGGGCGTGCCAGCGGAGCCGCTCGCCGTCGTCGTCGTTCTGCTGGACGACCAGCTCGCCGGCGAACGGCACGGCCAGGTCGTTGCGGACGCGGACGAACACCGGCGTGACGTGCCCGGGACGGTAGACCTGCTGGTAGCCGATCTGGACCTCTTCGATGCGGATGGGCCCGTCGGCCCGGGCCCCGCCCGCCAGCAGCAGCAGGGCCAGCACCGGCCAGACCGTCCGGCCCAGGGTCGGCCGGCGGCAGAGCAGCTCACACATGCGTAGCGGCGAGATTCGCACGGCCGGCATACCCCAATCGTTGACGGTCGGTCTTCGCGGGCCCCGCCGGGCCAACCCGCCCGGGCAATCCCGGCGAGCGCGTCGGAGGCGGGTCCCCTGTCGATTCGGACTCCCAAGTACAGATGGTACCCAACGACAGGGGCCGCCGTCAATTGTCGGCCCCGGCGGCGACGGGCGGCTCGGCCGGCAGGGCTGTAGGGCACGTGGGTTCTCGCCGTAGCGGCAGCGCAGGCGAGGTTCCGCCGCGGGGGCGGACACCGGACGAACGGTGTGGCGTCCTCGCGGCACGCAGAACCGCTGCGCGAACCTGCGTGCCCTACGGGGCGGGTTCCTCGGCCGGCAGGGTCCAGCTGTCCACGCCCACGCGGCGGCGGAGGATCCAGGCGTCGGGGTCCAGCGTCACGCGGTGGACGGGGAAGTCCACCGTCGCCTCGACCTGCGACTCCTTGCGTCCCAGCTCGGCGCGGACGCGGCGGCTCTGGCCGGCGGGGCCCTCGATGAGCACCTCCAGGGGCATGCGGCTCAGGCCGTCGGGCTGGTGGACGGCCACCGTGACGGTCCGCTGGCCGGCGGCGTCGGGGCCGGCGACCTGCACGTCGTCGATCACGAAGGCGGGCACCCCCGGCCGATCGAGCCATTCGTCGAAGAACCAGTCGAGGTTCTCCCCGGCGGCCTCGCTGGCCAGCCGGCGGAAGGTGTCGACCGTGGTGGCCTGGAAGGCGGCCTGCTCGGCGTACTCCCGCAGGACCCGCCAGAACACCTCGTCGCCCACCACGAACCGCAGCGCGTGCAGCACCAGGGCGCCCTTCTCGTAGACCACCACCCGGTAGAGCGGGCTCTGGCCCATGAAGGTGTCCACCAGGGCCTCCTCGCGGACGGCCTGCGACTGGTCGAGATAGAGCGCGCCCATCTCCCGCACGTGCTCGCGGAATTTTTCGGCGCCCTCGGTGTACTCGGTGTACAGGGCGTCGCTGTAGGTCGCGAAACCCTCGCTGAGCCACTGGCTGTAGGCGGCGTCGGTGAGGTTGATGGGGATCAGGTTGCCCCACCACTGGTGGGCCAGCTCGTGGGCCAGCAGGTTGACCAGCACCTCGTCGCTGCGTTCGATGGCGGTCGAGTGCAGCAGCAGCAGGCTGGCTGGGCCCACGCCGCCCAGGATCGGCGGCAGCTTCGTCTGCACCAGGGCCATCTTCTCGAAGGGGAAGGGCCCGAACCGCTCGACGTAGAACGCCAGGATCTCCGCCATCGCGTCGAGGTAGGCGTCCATCCGGTCGGCCTGGGCGGGCAGGAACGAGGCCGACACCTCCACCCCCCCGAGCGTCCGCGTGACGGTGCGGAAGGGCCCGTAGGCGAAGTAGAAACCGAAGTAGGGCTTCTCCATCCGCCAGCGGCTGACCGACTCGCCGCCCTCGCTCCGCCGCTCCAGCAGCGCCCCGGACACCCAGGCCGTCCGCTCGCCGGTGAGCGTGAAGGTCATCTCGCCGGTCGCCAGGTCGCCGATGATCGTCACCGGGTACCAGCACGCGCCGCTCAGGCCGTAGCCGGTGTCGTTGAGCTGCACCTGCAGGCGCGGGTCCTGCAGGATGTTGGGCGGCAGGGCGATGGGCTCGGCGTCCTCGGCCGACTCGGGCGGTATCTCGCCGGTGAGCTGCTGCATGAGCCGATCGTCCAGACCGGCCGGCAGCTCCAGCGGCTCGACCGTGCCGCTGTAGGCGAACTGCAGCACGCCCGTCGCCCCGGCCGGCCAGACCTCCGACAGCCCCAGCAGCAGCACCTCGCCCTTGCCCGGCGGCCGTTGGACGTCGACGGCCTGGCCGTCCAGGCTCATCGACTCCACCTCGAACAGCGGGCCGAGCATCAGCAGCAGCTCGCGCTTGTCCTGGCCGCCGTTGACCAGCTCCATCGAGCCCTCGACGCTCAGCATGTGCGTGTCGGGGTCGATGCGGACGTCCAGGACGTAGTGCGTGGCGTCGAGTCCCTGCTCGATGAAGTCGCGGAGCATCTCGGCCGGCGGCACGGGCTTGCCGAAGCCGCTGTCCATCGGCGCCCCGCCGCCACCCCCGCCCCCGCCGCCGTAACGGCTGGAGCGATATTCCTCCGCCTGCTCGCGGGCCTGGCGGGCCTGCTGGGTCTGGGCGTCGGCCTGCTGCTGGCGGGCGAGGCGGTCGGCCTCGCGATCGGCCTGGGCCCGCAGGTCGGCATCGTCGGGGTACTTGGCCGCCAGCTCGCGCCAGGCCTGCTCGCCGGCCTCGGGGTCGTACTGGCTCAGGGCGCGGGCCTGGCCCACCTCGGCCTGGCGTAGAAAGGCCGACTCCGGGTGCTCCTCGATGAGCTGCCGGTAGTACCGCTCGGCCGTCGCGGGCTCGGCGATCTGCTCGTACAGTCGGCCCAGGCGGACCAGGGCCTCGTCGATGAACTCGCTGTCGCCGTGGGCCTCCAGAAAGGCCTCCAGCGCCCGGATGGCGTCGATGGGCGGCTCGGCGATGTCGTCGTGGAGGATGCGGCAGCGTTCTATGGCAGCCCGAGCGGCCTGACCGTCCTCGGGACCGTAGGCCTGCTCGAACCGCTCCAGCGTCGCCAGCGCCTCGCGGAGCGTGGCCACGCCGGCGGCGCGGTCGCCTCGGAGCTGCGCGACGCCCTCCTTCCGCAGGCTGGCGACGATCTTCCACCAGGCGGCACGGGCCTGCTCGCTGTCGGGGTAGGCCTCGGTGAGCCGGCCCCACCACTGCCGGGCGCCGGCTTCGTCGTCGGCCAGGCCCGCCAGGCGGTGCGTCTCGGCCAGGCGCAGGTGGGCCTCGGGGGCCTCGGGGCTGTCGGGGTCGAACTTCGTGAAGACCCGCCGGTAGGCCTCGCGGACCTCCTCGAGCCGCTCGGCCCGCTCCTCGTTCGACAGTTGCGGGGCCTGGCGGATCAGCTCGGCCTCGAGCTGCTCGGCGCGGGCGAACTGCTCGGCCGGCGAGTGCGGCACGGCGAGGTACCACCACAGGGCCCCCGCCGCCGCCAGGGCCAGCACGCCGACCACGATCCACCGCCCCCGCCCCCGCCGCGCGGGCTGGGCCTCGGGGTTGGCGAAGGGGTTGTTGTCGTCCCGGAAGTCGGCGCTGTCCATGGCGATTCCTAAACTAGGGACAGACCCTATTTGCACGGCGCGCACAGCGTCGTCCACCTGCGCCCGCCGGTCGGCATCCGCTGCCGGGCCTCGCTCCGCTCGACCCGGCCTACGGGCTACTTGTAGCCTTCGACGCCGCGGACGGTGTACTTCTCGATGGCCTTGGTCAGGTCCACGCCGTTGATGTTCGCCAGCGTGCACAGCCAGGCCAGCACGTCGGCGAACTCCTCTTCCTTGTTGTCCTGGTCGGTGCCGGCCAGGGCGCTGGCCAACTCGCCGACCTCCTCGACGAACCACAGGAAGGTCGCCGGCGTGCCGCGCTCGGCGTCCCGCTGGCCGTACTGCTTGCGGATGAACTCCTGGAATTCTGCGATCTTCATGCGGGCCATTATACGGCCCGGCCGAGGTAAGTCCCAGAGGCTAGGCCCAGCACCTTTGCCCGCCGGCGTGGCCGTGGTAGGATGGCGCCGACACGGCCCGGCGTCCGGGCCGGGCGAGCGAGCGAGGGCGGTGCATGAATTTCCTCAGTGCAGGCTGGGCGGCGGCGGGGCTGCTGGCGGTGCCGATCCTCCTGCTGTACCTGCTGAAGATGCGCCGCCGGCCGGTGGAGGTCTCCAGCACGATGCTCTGGGGGCAGGTGCTCGCCGACATCCGCGCCAACACGCCCTTCCAGAAGCTCCGCCGCAACCTGCTGCTGATCCTGCAGCTGCTGACGCTGGCGATCCTGGTGCTGGCGCTGTGCCAGCCCGTGGTCCGCGCCAGCGGCCTGGGCGGGGCCCAGACCGTCGTCATCGTCGACGCCTCGGCCAGCATGCAGGCCGACGACGCCCCGGGCAACCGCACGCGCTTTGAGCAGGCGGTGCGGCAGGCCGAGCGGCTGATCGACAGCCTGCGGACGCACGACCGGATGATGCTGATCGTGGCCGGCCCGCCGGGCATGGGGGCCCGTTCGGCGTTCTCGGCCGACAAGGGTGAGCTGCGGCGCCTGCTGCGGGGCGCCCGCCCCTTCGACGCGCCGGCGGCCGTCGAGGAGGCCCTGCGCCTGGCGGCCTCGAGCCTCACCAGCGCCCAGGCCGGCGGGGGCCTCCGCGGCCGGGTGTATCTGCTCAGCGACGGCGTGGGCGTGAGCATCCCCGCCCTGCCCGGCCTGGCCGAGGCCCTCGAGTACGTCCGCATGGGGGCCACCGATCAGAACCTCGGCATCGTCGGCCTGTCCGTCGAGCCCGGCGAGGGCGGCAACCAGCGGGTGCTGGTCAACGTGGCCAACCCGACGGGTACCGAGCAGACCGTGCACGTGAACTTCGCCTTCGGCAGCGAGAGCCACTGGATCGACACGCATCAGCTGGTCGTGCCGGCCGGCGGGCGGGCCTCGACGCTGCTGGAGGCCCCCCTGCCCCCGGGCCGGCTGTGGGTGACCCTGCGCGGGCCCGAGGACGTGCTGGCGGTGGACTCGACGGGCTACGTCCTGCTGGCCGAGCCGCGCCGCCTGCGAGTGCAGCTGATCACCGAGGGCAACCCCGTGCTCGAGCCGCTGCTGTCGGCCGCCCAGGACAACGGGATGGTCCAGGCCACCGTCGTCCGCCCCGGCCAGGCCGGCCAGGCCGAGCCCGCCGACGTGACGATCTACGACAGCGTCCCCGTCCCGCCTGCGCTGCCCGCCGGCGAGGTGGTGCTGATCAACCCGCCCGGCCAGGCCGGCGCGTTCCGCCGCACCGGAACGCTGAGCCGACCCGCCGTCACCAACATCCGCAGCGAGGCCGATGAGCTGCGCTTCGTGAACCTCGCCGACCTGGCCATCGCCGAGTCCGGCCAGTACGCCCACGACGGATCGGCCGTGCTGCTGGCCGAGAGCGGGCCCTGGCCCCTGCTGGCGTACGCGGATCGGCCCGGCGGGCGGCAGTACCTCGTCGCCTTCCACCTCGCCGACAGCACCTGGGCGACCGACGTGGGCCTGCTGATCTTCGTCAGCAACCTCCTGGACCGGGCGCGGGCGGCTCACTTCGTCGGACAGGCCCAGATGGTCCCCACCGGCCAGCCCGCCCGCCTGCCGCCCGGCACCGAGCCGGTCACCGTGACCGACCCTGCCGGCAAGACCCACACGCTCACCCCCGACGCCCAGGCCTTCGCCGCCACCGGGCGGGCCGGCTTCTACACCGTCCACCGCGGCGACACCGAGACCGCCTTCGCCGCCAACCTGCTCAGCGAGACCGAGACCGACCTGGCCCCCCGCGCCCTGGCCACCACCGCCGGCGCCGCCATCGCCCAGCAGGACGACGTCATCCGCACCGACCGCCCCCTGTGGCCCTGGCTGGCCCTGGCCGCCGCGCTGGCCCTGATGGTGGAGTGGTACTGCTACCACCGACGCGTGGCGTGAGGGGCGTTAATCGGTTGACTGGTTAATTGGTTAACCGGTAAGAACATTTCACTGCAAGGCGGCGCTTGTGGAGTGCGGCGACAGGGTCGCCGCTTTGGCTCGCTGCGGAACAAGCCAAAGCGGCGATTTCATCGCCGCACTCCAAAGGGGCGGGCCGTCTTTGAGGCGTGAGAATCGATGGGTGACGAGGGTCTGTACCAACGAAGGGGAAGCACGATGCA
>JAWLCG010000102.1:0-13465 GCA_041687295.1 Phycisphaerae bacterium
GTCGGTCCCGGCGTCGTTGTCGCCCCAGACCAGGCGCACGACGGGGTCGTGCCCGCCGTTATCCAGCAGCTCGCCGCGGATCCGCGCCGACTGCATCACCACGCGGACCGGGGGCAGGACGCTGACGGTCGGGGCCTGGGCGGGCGCGGTGGTGAAGCTCTGCACGTCGGCCCAGGCCACGCCGGAGACGTTCAGGGCGGCCATGCGGTAGTAGTGAGTGGTGCCCGGCGTCAGGCCCTCCAGGTCGAGGGTGAACTCGCCGTAGCCCAGCTCGCCCAGCGGAACCGTGTGGTCCCAGCCCGACCAGGACTGGCCCAGGTCGCTACCGCCCCAGAAGAGGTACACGTCGGGGGCGTCGCCGCCGGTGTCACTGACCCGGCCATGGAGCGTGGCCGAGGCGCTGTAGACCTGACTGGCCGGCAGGGCCTCCAGGCTCGGGGCGACGGCCACGGTGAAGATACCGGTGTACGGCGCCAGCAGCGTGCCGTTGATGTCGGCCAGGGAGCCGCCGGCCAGCTCGATGGTATGGACCCCGGGCCCGGCGGCGGGCACGGTGAACACGAGCTGCTTGGTGCCGGTCTGCGTCACGGCCGTGGCGGGCACGCCGTCGATCGTCAGGTCGCCCGGCTGGACGGTCGCCAGGTCGACTTCACGCGAGAGATTCACCGTAACCAGCGAGGGGGCGGTCCCGACGGCCGACTCGTCCATCGGCGTGGAGCTGGTGACGCGGAACTCCGGCACCGTCAGGCTCGAGGCCGCCAGGTCGGCGCGGATGAGCATGTCGTTGCTCGTCGAGCCGGCGTTCAGGCCGTGGATCGCCAGCACGTTCGTGCCGGCCACCAGCTCCGACACGCCGCCTGATACGTCCAGCGTCGTCCAGAAGCTCGGCAGCACCTCGGTGGCGGTGGCCAGGGCGCTGGAATTCCAGGCGGGCTGGGCAGGGGCGTTGATGGCTCCCACCGGCTTGCCGTTGATGTAGATCACCATGCCGTCGTCAGCCTGGATCCGCATCGACAGGCCGTGGATCAGCGACGGGTCGTTGACCTGGAACGGAATGCGGATGTAGACGGAGGCGTTTCGGCCATACATGGCCGAGCCGATGTCCGTGCGGATCAGCGACTCGTAGCCGCTGTTCATCTCGTAGCCCAGGCCCATCGGGCCCGAGGCCCAGCCGCTGTGGTCGAAGCTCGGATCGGTCCAGAGGGCATCGATCGAGTTATCGGTCGGCACGTGGTAGTAGGCTGTGCTGTCGAGACTGACGAAGCTGGACGACAGGAGCAGACGCGGCTCGAGGGTTTCGACGAGGGGCAACGGCGCGATGCGCGGCATGGTACGCCTCCTTGGCAGACGACACGGGGCGGGACCCGGGCTACAGAGGAATGTCCAGGCCGCTCGGGCAAGCCCGCCCGGCCCTGGACATTTCCAGTCTACCCGGTTTTGGGGGAACTGCCAAGGGGCCAACTGGCCGCAACGCCCCGCCAAGAGCGGTTTTCCTGCCCTCAGCCGGCCACGAACAGCCGGGGGGCCAGTGCGTGCAGGCAGCGCCGCCACACCTGCCACTCGTGGGCGCCCTCGCAGGCGAACCAGTCGTGCCGCACGCCGGCGTGCTCCAGCTCGATGTGCATGGCCTCGGCCCCGGCGTAGCCGCGGTCCTGCCGCCCGCAGCCGATCCAGAGCCGCTCGAGCTCGCGGTTGGCCCGGTCGGCGTCGGCGAACAGGCCGTCGTAGGAGCTCTGCAGCTCGAAGCCCCGCCCGCCGCCGCTCAGGGCGCCGACCGAGGCGAACAGGTCCAGCCGCCCCAGCCCGATCCGCAGGGCCTGGCCCGCCCCCATCGACAGGCCGGCCAGGGCCCGGCTGCGGCGGTCGTCGATCGCACGGAAATGCTTGTGCATACTGGGGATGATCTCGTCGACGAGCACTGCCTCGAAGAGGTTCTCGCCCCGGGCGACCTCGCTCTGGTCGGCCAGGCCGGGCGGGGCGGCGTAGCCGTTGTCCATCACCACGAGCATGGGCCGGCATCGCCCCTCGGCCAGCAGGTTGTCCAGGATGAGGTGGGCCCGGCCCTGCCAGGTCCAGCTGCGCTCGCTCTCGCCCGAGCCATGCTGCAGGTAGAGCACGGGGTAGCGGTCCGAGCCGGTAGTGTATCCGGGGGGCAGGTAGACCACCGCCCGGCGGACGCGTCCGGTCAGTCGCGAGTTGTAGTAGTGCTCGCAGACCTGCCCGTGGGCGATCGCGCGGGGCCAGTAGAAGTCGTGCTGCGGGTCGGGCACCTCCAGGCCGTGGCACAGGCGGTTCCAGCCGAAGTAGACCTCGCCATAGGGGTCCAGCCTCGCCGAGCCATCGACGCGGTAGAGGAAGTAGTGGAAGCCGGGGCGCACGGACCCCAGTTCCAGCGTCCAGTCGCCCTGGCCGTTGCGGGCCATGGGGTAGGGCCCGGGTCCCATGCCGTTGTCATCGCCCATGGGAACGACCTCGACGCTGCGGGCGTCGGGGGCCTCGAGGCGGAAGCTCGCCCGCCCATCGTCGTGCACCACCGGCTGCGGGGCCGGGCGGGCGGAGCTGATGCCGCCCATCGGAAGCTGGTCTGCGTTGGCCATGGTATCCACCCTTTACGCTGGTTGAGGGGTCTGTCCCGCCCCAGTCTATACCCCCGCCGGCCTGGGGCTGCAACCGGCGCGCAAAAAAAGCCCCGGCGTCGTGAAACGCCGGGGCTTGCGGATGAAGTGGAGGCGAGGGGATTCGAACCCCTGACCTTCTGCATGCCATGCAGACGCGCTCCCAACTGCGCCACGCCCCCATCCGGGGCCTTGAGGCCAGATCGGTCTTGTACCAGGATCAGCCCCTGGCGGTCAAGCCCGTTCTTGCTTTTTCGGCACAACTTCCTTGCCGGCCCGCAGGCCGACGAAGGGCGGTTCTTATACCGCAGCCCGGCGGGCCGGGCAAGGCCTTTCCGCACAATTCCCTCGATCCATCGACCTACTTCACCGGGTCGTATCCCCCTCGGCTGCAGGGGTGGCAGCGGGCCAGGCGGGCCAGGCCCCTCGCGCTGCCGCGGACGGGGCCGTGGCGGCGGACGGCTTCGATGAAGTACTGGCTGCAGGAGGGGTAGAACCGGCAGTGCCCTCCTACCCACGGCGAGAGCGTCATCTGGTACAGCCGAACCAGACCCACCAGCAGCCAGCTCACCGGCCGGCGGCGGAGGCTCGGGGCGTCCTCGGGGGGCGGATCGGTCATGGTCGGCGCTCCGGCCCGCACACCCGCCGGGCCAGGCGGAGGAGACTCTCGGCCAGGCCGGCGACGGTGTGGTCGTCGCGGACGGCCGGCACGAGGACCAGGTCCCAGCCGCCGGGCAGCTGGTCGCGGACGGCGCGGAAGGCCTCGCGCGCCAGGCGCTTGACCCGATTGCGCCGGACGGCCTTGCCGTGCCGCTTGCCGACCGCCACCGCCAGGCGGGGCCAGGGCAGCTCGCTGGGCAGGCCGACCAGCATGGCCCGGCCATCGCGGGCGCGCCGGCCCCGGTCGAACAGCTCGCTGATCCGCCCGGACGCGATGAGGCGGAAGTCCCGCGCCGTGGGTCTTGGGGCCGGCCCGGCCGGCGGCTCCGCCGAATGCACCTCGTCGGTCATCACCGCCGGCCCTCCCGGCACGGGCCGCTGACAGCGGGCACGTCGGCGCCGGCCGCCCAGCGGCGGGCCTGGTCGATGAGCCCCTCGAGCCGCTCGGCCGACTGATAGACGAAAAAATACTCCCGGCTGCGGGCCTGGACGTTGTGGTGCAGGTCGTGCTCGACCTGTCCGATGCGGGCCCGCAGGGCGTCTAGCCCGTCGCGGTAGTGGCGGCACAGTTCGGCGTCCACGTCGTGCAGGTGTACGAAGGCCTGCGCCCGCTCGGGCGAGTGCCGCGCCTCCGCCTCCAGCTGCGCCAGCAGCGCCCGCCGCCGCTCCAGCAGCCGACGGGTGGCCCAGTCGTCGTCGCCGGCGGCGTAGAGCTGCGGGTTGTGCCGGGCGTGGTGCAGATCCCAGCGGGCGCGGCTCAGGTCGGCCGGCGTGGCGGGCCGGGTCGGCAGGTCCAGACGCAGCGTCGCGGTGGCCGTGATGTACGCCGGCGGCTGCCACCCCAGCCAGCGCCGGGCCAATTCATCGCCGACCTCGTCATAGATCGCCCCGCCGATGCCGTGGACGAACAGGTCGCCCAGGAAGCTCCGCAGGAACATCGTCAGCGTCAGCGCCCGCGGGGCCAGCAGCAGGCCGGCCTCGATCAGCGCGTGCACCTCCTGCGTCGCCCGTCGCGGGTCGCTCGGCAGCGTGGCGACGGGCCCAGAGGGCGTCTCGAGGACGACGGTGGCCCCCCGCGACCGGGCGAACAGCCGCTCGCGCGGCCCGTCGGGGCGGTAGAGCCATAGCGGCACCTCCAGGGCCCCGTCACGCTCGATGAGGTCGGCCACGGGACGCGATCGGCCCTTGAGGCCGTGGGCGCGGCGGTAGTCGGCGAGCGTCTCGGCCCGCAGGCGGAAGAGCGTGGCGTGGTCCAGCAGGATATGGGCGGCGAAGCGGGCGAAGGCCTGCCCGCGGATCAGTTCGGCGAAGAAGGCGTCGGCCACGCGGACGCCCAGGCTGTTGGTGACGGCATGGCTGGAGGCGGCGATCCAGTGGGCCAGCGTCGGGCTCTCGGCGCGGCCCCGGCCGGCGGCGTCGGCCCAGCGGTCGAACAGGCCCCGCTGGGGCAGGCACTGGCGGACTCGCGCGACGATCCGCTCGAGCTGCTCGGCCGAGGGCGGCGGCAGCTGGGCGGGGCATCGGCCCCCGGTCAGGGCCCCCAGGTCGGTAAAGGCCGCGTGCCGCACCGCCAGCTCGCCATCGGGCAGCACTTCAGGCACGGCCAGCGAGGCGTCCTTGAGCGTGTCCAGGTCGGTCACGACGTGGATGGCCGAGCCGCCGACGGCCTCGGCCAGGGCGGCGATGGCGGGCACCTTGAACCACACGCCGGGGTGGTGCAGCTCGGCCTGGTGGCCGGTGAGAATCCAGGGCCCCTCGGGCGACAGGCCGGTCCGCTCGGCCAACTCGGCCCGGGCCAGGGCGCGCAGCTCGGCGGCGGGCAGGCCGGCGACGGCAAAGTCCATCTCCGAGAAGCGCCGGCGGGCCTGCGCCATGCGCGCAGGCAACTCGCCGCCCGGCGGGGCCAGCAGCACGCCCCCGTCGGCGGTCGGGGCCTTGAGCGGCTCGTTCATCGGCACCGGCACCCCCGGGCGCAGGCCTCGCGGCGGTCCTCGACGGCCATCGCCTCCTCGAACACGTCGAGGTAGTGGTGTCGCCGGTAGTCGGCCTGGTCGAGCTGCCCGCCGAAGGAGCGGTTGGGGTCGTTGTAGATCAGCCGAACCGGAATCTCCCGGATCCGCAGGCCCCGGCGGGCGGCCTGGGCCCACAGTTGCAGGGGCATGGCGTAGCCCGGCTCGGTCAGGTCCAGCCTCGCCAGGGCGTCCACGCGGTAGGCCTTGAACCCGCAGAAGGCGTCGGTCAGGTCCAGGCCCAGCCGATCGTTGAGCGAGTGGGTGATGTCGGCGTTGATGGCCCGGCGGTCGGGCGGGGGCGAGTCGGTCCGCAGCTCATGGCGGAGGTAGCGCGAGCCGCTGACGATGTCCCAGTCGTCCGCGGCGGCCATGCCCAGGAAGTCCGGGATGAACCCCGGCTCGTGCTGGCCGTCGCAGTCCATCGTGATGATCCAGTCGAAGCCGTGCTCGGCCGCGTAGTCGAAGGCGTCGATGAGCGACTGCCCGTAACCCATGTTCTTGGGGTGGCGGATGATGCGGACGTTCTCCAGCCTGCCCAGCAGTTCGCTCGATCCATCGGTCGAGCCGTCGTCCACCAGCAGGATGTGCGCCATGTACCGCCGAGCCTGTTCCACGACCTGCTCGACGTGCTCCACTTCGTTGTACACCGGTATGGCCAGCAGGACCTGCATGGGCGGTCACACTCCAGTCTGCTCGGGGGGTGGGTCCGGCGGGCGGCCAGTCGCCCGCGCCGTCTAATTATCCCCATGCCCGGCCAACTGTCAAACCCGCCTTGGGCCCGACGGGCGGTTCTGCACCCGGTTTCGGCGGGCGCGGAGCCCCCGGCGGCCGGTCCGGCTGCTTGACCGCGCGTCCGCTGGCCGATACAACAGAAGCCCGGCCCCCTAACCCAAGGATGGATCCCCCGATGCGACACCGGCCGTTCGTTACGCTCTGCCTGACCGCTGCTCTGCTGGCCAGCCTGGCCGGCTGTGCCCAGCACCGCCGCCGCCAGCTCGAAGCCCAGGCCATCGACGCCTACGTCCTCGGCCAGTTGCTGGCCGACCAGGGCCGACTCGACGCCGCCCTGGCCCAGCTGGCCCGGGCGATTCAGCGAGACCCCACGCTCGAGACCGCCCACGCGGCAATGGGCGACATCTACCGCGAGCAGGGCTCGATCGACCTGGCCGCTTACGCCTACGAGCGGGCCTGCGAGGCCAACCCCTACGGCTTCCGCAGCCATTACAACCTCGGCGTGCTCCGCCAGATGCTCGCCGAGGCGGCCCCCACCCTGCCGGAGTTCCAGGCCCGCATCCGCCAGGCCGTCGAGGTCTACCTGCGGGCGCTGGCGCTCAAGCCGGCCGACTACGACGCCAGCCTCAACCTCGGCGTGTGCTACTTCCGCATGGGCCAACTGGACAAGGCCGAGCACTACTGCCGCCAGGCCGTCGCGCTCGACCCGGCCCGCCCGGGCGGCTGGGTGAACCTCGGGGCCGTCCTGGACGAGCGGGGCGAGCTCTACCCGGCCGTGCAGGCCTACAAGCGGGCCCTGGAGCTCGAGACCGACCAGCCCACCGTCCTGATGAACCTCGCCAACGTCTACATCAAGCAGGGGCGCTTCAAGGCCGCCCTGAGCAACTACGAGCTGGCGGCCGCCATGGACGAGACTTCACCGGCCGCCCAGGAGCGGCTGGCCTTCTGCCACTACCACATGCGGGACTACGACGCCGCCGTCGCCGCCTACGGGCGGGCCCTTGCCCTGGACGACCGCCACGCCGACTCTCGCCGGGGGCTCGGCGTGGTCTACATGACCCAGTACCTGCTGGACACCACCCAGGCCGAGCTTCGCGACAAGGCCCTGGCCGAGTGGACCGCCTCGCTGGAGATCAATCCCAACCAGCCCGACCTCGCCCAGCTGATCGCCAAGTACACCCCCCCGCCGCAGGTGCCCAAGCTATGAGCCGCCCTGATGGCCCCCGCTCGCAGCCGTCCGCCCGACGCGACTGGCTGGTGTGGACGGTCCTGGCGGTGTGGCTGGCCCCCCGCCGGGCCGGGCGACGCCTGGCCCATCGCGGCCTGCCCAGCGCCCTGCTGGTGCACGCGATCGGCCTGCTGGGCATGATCGCCACCTTCGTGGCCGGGGCGTACGCCGTGGCCTGGCTGGAGCAGCGGCTCCAGGGCGGCGGCATCTACTACGACCTGGGCCGAACGCTGGCGGGCCTGCTGCTGACCACCGGCCCGGCCCGGGCGGTCGGGGCGCCGCCGATGGTGGCCCTGGGGATCGCCCTGCTCATCGGCGAGCTGTACTACTGGACCCTCGGCCTGGTGGTGCTGGGCCCATGGATGGGCCTCGACGGCGGGCGGCGACAGATGCTCCACCGATCGGCCATCGCCGCCGGCTACGCGTCGCTGTGGCTGATCCCCCTGGCGGCCAGCTGGTCGGGCGCCGGGGCCCTGCTCATGCTCGCCCGCCAGACCACCGGCCACGACCTGGCCCTGTCGCTGTCGGCCGCCGCTTGCATCGCCGCCCTGCCCGCGGGCATGCTGGCGATGGCCCTGCGCCTGGCCGGGGGGCTCGGCGACGCCCTGACCGGCCCGGTGACACCGCCCCCAGCCGACGGCCTGTGCGAGCAGTGCGGCTACAACCTCCACGCCACGCCCTTTGACGCCCGCTGCCCCGAGTGCGGCCTGCCCGCGGCGAGGAGCCTCTCGCCCACCCGCCGCGTCAACGCCTGGGAGGTGCACCAGCGCTCCTTCGCCCGCACCCTCTGGGCCGTGCTGAGCAACGCCGAGGCCTTCTTCCGCACCGTGCCCGTCCGGCGGAACGTTCGCCCGGCCCGGGCGTTCCTGCTGGGGACCAGCGTGGCCTCGGGCGTGCTGTTCGCCGCCGTCACCTTCGCCGGCGGCCTGACGCTGACGGTTGCGCGGGACCATGCCATCGACCGCTCGGCCATCGCCGAGGCCCTCATGGCCGGGATGATCCTGGGCGGCTTCTGGGCCGCGGCCGTGCCGGTGCTGTCGATGCTCTCGGCCGGGGCCCTGGCCAGCGGCAGCTGGCGCCGCGGCGACCGGCTCGGCGGACGGGGCGCGATGAAGATCGCCTGCTACCTCTCGGCCGTCTCGCTGCCCTACGCGGTGGTCCTGGGTGCGCTGGGCATCCTGCTGCGCTACCTGCGGATCCTGGGCATGGGCAGCCCGGGCCTGGACCCCACCTTCGTGCTCATCTGGTCGCTGGTCTGCGTGGGCCTGCTGACGTGGTACTGGCTGCTCGGCGGCCGAGCCTACGCCGGCACCGAGTTCGCCAACCAGTAGAGGCCCATATAGCCCCGGGCATGCCCGGGGTCTTGGGGGGCAGGACGGGACGTTGTCCCCCACCCTGTCGTTGGGCCGACAACGAACGGCCCGGACGAGACCCCCACGGATTGCATCCGTGGGCTTGGAGAAACGCGTCGCCGCCCCACGGGCCAATCGCCACCTTGACCGCCGGGCGGGCCGGGCGTACCATGGGCGACTCGCTGCCCGGTGCGAGCGGCGGCGGAGGTCCCGTAGCAGTTCCCCAAGGTGCGCAGGAGCGTGTGATGAGTGACGGCAAGACGGTAGGTGTGGCCCTGGTCGGATGCGGCACGGTCGGCGGCGGCGTGGTGCGGATGCTGCAGGAGCACGCCGAACTGCTGGCGACGCGGAGCGGCCTTCGGCTGAAGCTGCGCCACGTGGTGGACCTGGACTTCACCCGCGCCCGCAGCCTGGGCGTCGACGAGGCCATCCTGCGCAAGGACCTGGCGCCGGTGCTGACCGACGCGGAGACGGCTATCGTCATCGAGCTGGCCGGCGGGACGACCTTCGCCAAGACCGTTTTCGAGCAGGCCCTGGCCGCCGGCAAGCACGTCGTGACGGCCAACAAGGCCCTGCTGGCCCACCACGGGCGCGAGCTGTGGGCCCTGGCGCGGCAGCATGGCGTGTGCATCGGCTTCGGGGCCAGCTGCGTCGGCGGCGTGCCGGTGATCGGGGCGCTGCTCAACGGCCTGCTGGTCAACGACATCGAGGCCCTCTACGGCATCGTCAACGGCACGTGCAACTTCATCCTGTCCAGCATGGTCGAGCAGGGCGCCAGCTACGACGACGTGCTGGCGGCCGCCCAGGCCGACGGTCTGGCCGAGGCCGACCCCACCCTCGACGTCAAGGGCATCGACTCGGCCCATAAGCTGACGATCCTGGCGGGGCTGGCCTTCGGGCACGCCATCGACCTGGACACCATCCACGTCGAGGGCATCGACGACCTGCGGCTCATCGACGTCCGCTACGGCCAGGAGGTCGGCTATACGGTCAAGCTGCTGGCCATCGCCCAGCGCCAGGCCAAGGGCCTGAGCCTGCGGGTGCACCCGGCCTTCATCGCCAACGACCACCCGCTGGCCCGGGTGAGCGGGCCCTTCAACGCCGTCAGCGTCTTCGGCCACGCCACGGGCCATACCATGTACTACGGACGCGGGGCCGGCTCCATGCCGACGGCCTCGGCCGTGGTCGCCGACCTGGTCGACGTGGCCCTGGGCAACGCCCAGCGCCGCTTCGAGCAACTGGGTGTCTGGGCCGACGTGGCCCCACCGGCGAACCAGTTGCCCATCGACCAGGTTCGCGGCCGATACTACCTGCGGATCATGAGCCAGGACTCCCCCGGCGTCCTGGCCGAGATCGCCGCCGCCCTGGGCCGACACCGCATCGGCATCGCCAGCGTCCTGCAGCACGAGGCCGACGAGGAGACCCAGAACACCGTCCCGGTCGTCATCACGACCCACTCCGCCGTCGAGGGCGACGTGCAGAAGGCCCGAGCCGAGATCGACGCACTGGACGTCGTCCGCGCCCCGGCCGTCATGATCCGCATCGTGGACGAGTACCCCGAGCCGCAGGTGTGAGAAGAGGGTTAATGGGTTAACTGGTTAATTGGTTGACTGGTTAACTGAGTGGCCCGCAGGTGAGCGGTCGTTTGAGGCCGACTGTCCGGTGTCCGCCCCCGGTTTGATGGGAGACGGTGTTCCCACCCAATTAACCAATTAACCGATTAACGAATTAACCCATGAACGGGCTCTGCCAGTGAAATACGCCATCATCATTCCGGACGGGGCGGCCGACGGGCCGATCGGCGAGCTGGGCGACCGCACGCCGCTGCAGGCCGCCAGGACGCCGCACATGGACCGCATCGCCATCGAGGGCAAGATCGGCACGGTGCGGACGGTGCCGGCCGGCCTGAGCCCCGGCTCGGACGTGGCCATCCTGAGCCTGATGGGCTACGACCCCCGCGCCCACTACACGGGCCGAGCCCCCCTCGAGGCAGCCGCCCAGGGCCTCACCATCGCCCCCGACGAGTGGGTCCTGCGCTGCAACCTCGTCACGATCGTCGAGGGGGTAATGGAGGATTACTCGGCCGGGCACATCTCCACCGAGGAGGCCCGCCAGCTCATCGAGCAGGTCCAGCAGCAACTCGGCAGCGACCAGGCCCGCTTCTACACCGGCGTGGGCTACCGCCACCTGCTGACGCTACCAGGGCCGCTGGACGTCCAGACCACCCCCCCGCACGACATCCTCGGCCAGCCCGTCGCCCGCCACCTGCCCAGCGGGCCCGGCAGCGATCGGCTCATCCGCCTGATGCAGGCCAGCCAGGACCTGCTGGCCGAGCACGAGATCAACGCCGTCCGCCGCGACCTCGGCGAGAACCTCGCCACCAGCATCTGGCTCTGGGGCCAGGGGCAGATGCCCACCCTCGAGCCCTTCGAGGGCCGCTTCGGCCTGCGGGCGGCGGTCATCACGGCCGTCGACCTCGTCCGCGGCATCGCCACGCTGGTCGGCATGGACCGCATCGAGGTGCCCGGCGCGACCGGCTACATCGACACCAACTACGCCGGCAAGGGCCAGGCCGCCATCGAGGCCCTCAAGACCCACGACCTGGTCGTCGTCCACGTCGAGGCCCCCGACGAGTGCGGCCACAACGCCCAGGCCCGCCTCAAGACCCAGAGCCTCGAGGACATCGACCGCCACATCGTCGGGCCCATCCTCGAGCACCTCGAGTCGACCGGCGACGACTGGCGGATCCTCGTCAGCCCCGACCACCCGACGCCCTGCTCGCTGCGGACCCACACCGCCGAGCCGGTCCCCTTCGCCGTCGCCGGCAAGGGCGTCCGCGCCGTCCTGCGGACCCCCTTCACCGAGGCCGCCGCCACCGACAGCGACCTCCACGTCGAGTTCGGCCACGAGTTGATGGAGTACTTCCTCCACTCGGCGGGGGCCTGACCATGCAGAACATCAAGAACTATCGCGGCCTGCCTGTAGAGACCTACCCAGCCATCGACGGCGGCGACCTGGGCTGGCGGTGCCGCATCGGCCCCCCGCCCGGCGGGGCGCCTGGCGACACCGACGCCTTCGTCACCACGTCGCTGCAGCAGAGCGAGGTCAGCGCCCTGGCCGTGGCCGTGCATTTCATCGACATCTGCTGGTCGGCCTGGCAGGCCGGCAAGACGCGCTAGGGTTCGCCAACGGGCACCGATGCCCTGCGGACCGAGACACCAGGAGACCGTGATGGCCCGTAAGACGTTTCTGTGCAAGTCCCACCCCGATTTCCACATCCCCGAAGACGTCGACGTCGGCGAGGGCTTTGACGGCGACGCCTACGCCCGGCGCCTCAAGGCCTGCGGCGTGGACGCGGTCGCCTTCTTCGCCAAGTGCCATTACGGCCACTCCTACTACGACACGAAGGTCGGCTACCGCCACCCGCGGCTCAAGAAAGACATGCTGGCCGAGCTCGTCGCCGGCTGCCGCAGGCACGACGTGGGCATCGTGGCCTACTACAGCGTCTTCCTGGATACCGCCGCCATCCGCCAGCACCCCGACTGGGCCCTGCAGGCCACCAGCCACGCCACCGACGCCGGCTTCGACAGCGGCAATTTCCTGCCGGTCTGCGTCAACAGCCCCTACGCCGAGCAGCTGCTCATCCCCCAGAGCCTCGAGGTCGTCACGCAGTACGACGTCGACGAGATGTTCTACGACACGATGACCGGCTTTAAGCCCTGCTTCTGCCCCCGCTGCCGCGAGTCGTTCGGCCAGGCGATTCCCGAGGGGCCCGACGACCCCCACTGGCTCGAGTACGTCCGCTGGTACGCCGAGCAGTTCGACGGCTTCTTCGCCCGCGTCGCCCGCGAGATCCACCAGGCCAAGCCCGACGTGGCCGTCACGTTCAACTGGGAGTGGGGCATCCGCAAGCCCCGGCCCGCCCCCGAGCACATCAAACGGCTGGCCGCCGACCTGATCCCCACCGGCACCATGGCCAGCATGCAGACGCGCTACTTCGCCGGCACGGGCCTGCCCTACGACTACATGACCGGGCGGTTCCTCCACGGCCTGGGCGACTGGAACAGCAACACCCCCGAGTCGATCCTCTACACCGCCTCGGCCACCGTCGCCAACGGCGGCGGGTTCTACATCATCGACCGCCAGCTGCCCGACGGCTCGCTCGAGGAGCGGGCCTACGCCATGATGGACACGGTGTTCGGCTTCCTGCAGGAGCGCCGGCCCTGGCTGGTCGACACGGCCCACGTGCCGCAGATCGGCGTGCTGTACGCCTACTCGCACGTCATGGGCAGCCAGATGGAATTCTTCCCCGACCCCAACGCCCGCAAGGAGCGGATGAAGAGCTGGGAGGGCATCACGAGGCTGTTCATGGAACACGCCCGCCACTTCACCGTCCTCAACGCCGAGACGCTCCAGCAGCGGGCCGACGAGTACGGGCTGATCGTGGTGCCCGAGCAGGAGTACCTCGACGAGGCGACCAAGCAGGCCCTGGCCGACTACGTCCAGGCCGGCGGCACGCTGCTGCTCACCCAGACCGGCGAGCCCAAGGCCGTCGACGCCGACCTGCTGGCCCTGGCCGGCGTGGAGTACCAGGGCCATGGCGAGCTGCCCTACGGCTACATCGGCACCGAGCCGCCCATCGTCATGCGGGGGCGTTTCGCCCGCGTCACGCCCGGGCCCGACGTGCAGACGCTCGTCAATGCCCTCGAGCCGATGCACGCGGGCGCCGGCGGGCAGAAGTTCGGCCACGGTTTCGCCCCGCCGGCCGAGCCGACCGGCCCGGCCATCACGGTCCGCACCGTCGGTGAGGGTCAGGTCATCTACATCGCCGCCCCGATCTGCACGTCGTACCTGGACCACCAGAAC
>JAWLCG010000103.1:0-13448 GCA_041687295.1 Phycisphaerae bacterium
GTACTCCTGCTGGAGTCGAAGCGTCACGTCGTCGGCCTTGACAGTGCGGATGAACTCGGCGAGACTCCCGACGGCGCACTGGGTGAGGAACTCGCCCTTCTCGGCCGTGGCGGCTGTGGGGTCGCCGGCGAAGTGCGTGGGGTGGTCGGCGTACCACCACATGGGATTGCGGGCCCCGCCGAGGTGCTGCTGGTGGCCCCGGGCGGACCAGTCGTCCGGGCCGGTGACGGCGTCCATATTGACGGCCTGGGGGCGCAGGTGCAGCAGCAGGCTGGTTTCGCCCTCGTCGGCATGGCCGCCGGCGGGGGCGGTGCGCATCTGCTCCCACTGGCGGGTCTGCTCGGGCGTGCGCCAGCGCGGGCAGATGTAGACGGTGTAGTCGCGGGGCTGCTGGAGGAGGGTGAACATCGCCAGGTCCAGCAGCGCCCCGTTGCCGCCGTGGGCGTTGAACAGGATAATCTTGCTCAGGCCGTTTCGGCCGATCTCGTCGAGGCTGGCCAGCAGCAGCTCCAGCAGCAGGCCGTTGGGCAGCGAGAAGGTGCCGGGGCTGTGGCGGGCCTCGGCGATCTGGCCGAGGTAGTAGCTGGGGAAGACGATGGCGGGCTCGCGTTGGGCGGCCTGGCGGGCGACGGCGTCGGCGGCGATCTGGTCGGTTCCCAGCGGCAGGTGCGGGCCGTGACGCTCCAGGCAGCCCATCGGCACGATGCACACGCCGGCGGTGTCGGTGACGGCGCGGGCGAACTGCTCGCCCGTCAGGTCGGTCCATAGCATGGCGGTTCTCCTGGGCGTCTGGCCCTGGCCGGCGTGGCCGGGGCACTGGCTGAAGGATACCTCGGCCGCCGGGGCCGTCAAGGCGCCATCGGGCAGACCCTGCCGGGGCCGGGGCCTACAATGAAGGACGGGCCCGGGAGGGACCCTGGAGAGGGAGAGGGCATGGCCTTTTCAGTGAATCTGTTCCTGGACGAGAAGGCAACGCGGCAGATCCAGGCGCTCTGGGACCGCCTGGCCGAGCGGCAGCTCGCGCTGCACATGCGTTCGACGGTGGATCGGCCCCACGTGACGCTGGCGATCTTCGACGAGCTCAACGTGCCGGCCGCCCAGTTGGCGATGGTCCGCTACGCGCAGGACCTCACGGTCATCCCCATCCGCATGCCCTCGCTGGGGGTGTTCCCGGGGCCCCATGGGTCGATCTACCTGGCGGTGACGGTCACCGAGACCCTGCTGGACCTGCACGCGGGCCTGCACCGCAGCCTCGAGCGGTTCGGCGCCCGGCCCTGGGCGATCTATCGGCCGGGGCTGTGGATGCCCCACTGTACGCTGGCGATGGACCTGGCGACCGAGGCCGTGCCGCCCGCCGTGGCCGCCTGCCTGGAGGGCTGGCAGCCCGTCGAGGCGGTGCTCGAGGAGATCGGCATCAGCCAGTTCCAGCCGCTCCAGCACGTCTGCCGCCTGCCCCTGCCCCACCACGCCCAACCCATCGCCGCCAGCCAGCCCGCCCCCCAGCCCGCCCGCTCGGCCGAGATCCTCCGCGCCTGGCGCGCCGGCTGGCGACGGGGGTAGGCCGGGCCGAGCGCCCTCGAAGACGCCGGGGGTGGCGCCTGGCGCCTTCGACGGCGGGCCAGGGCCCGCCCTACTGGGCACAGATGACTGGCATTTTGCGGGTGATTCGTTACAGTATGGGCTCCGGGCCGCCCGCGTGGCGGGGATGGGCCCGACGAGGTGGTTTCTGGATAGCGGAAAGGTCCCCAACGTGAGCAAGATTCGCGGTCGAGCCATCGTCGCCCAGTCCGGCGGCCCCACCACGGTCATCAACAGCAGCGCCTGCGGCGTGATCCAGACGGTCCTGGCCCACCCGGAGACCTTCACGGGCCTCTACGGGTCGCTCAACGGCATCCTCGGCGTGCTGCGCGAGGAGCTCTACGACCTCGGCCAGGAGACGCCCGAGGCCATCGACCGCCTGAAGCGGACCCCCTCGGCCGCGCTGGGCTCGTGCCGCTACAAGCTCAAGAGCCTCGAGAAGGACCGCGCCGACTACGAGCGGATCGTCGAGGTCTTCCGCGCCCACGACATCCGCTACTTCTTCTACGCCGGCGGCAACGACTCGATGGACACCGCTGACAAGGTCGCCAAGCTCGCCGCCGAGATGGGCTACGAGATGGTCGCCATCGGCGTGCCCAAGACGATCGACAACGACCTGGCCTACACCGACCACTGCCCCGGCTACGGCAGCGTGGCCAAGTTCAACGCCACCGCCGTCATGGAGGCCGGGCGGGATACCGAGAGCCTCTACACCCACGACACCTGCACCGTCCACGAGGTGATGGGCCGAAACGCCGGCTGGATCGCCGCCGCCACCGGCCTGGCCCGCCGCGAGGAGCAGGACGCCCCCCACCTGATCTACCTGCCCGAGGTCGCCTTCGACGTCAACCAGTTCGTCACCGACGTCCAGGAGTGCCTGCGGAAGTACCACCGCTGCTTCATCGCCTGCGGCGAGGGCGTCCGCGACGCCAAGGGTAATTACATCGCCGAGGCCGGCGGCGCGTTCGCCAAGGACGCCTTCGGCCACGCGCAGCTGGGCGGGGCGGCCGACGCCCTGCGGGGGATCATCGAGAAGCAAGTCGGCGTCAAGTGCCGCACCAACCGCGCCGGCACCGCCCAGCGCAACGCCATGCACTTCGCCAGCGCGACCGACGTGGCCGAGGCCTACCTGGCCGGCCAGGCCGCCGTCCAGGCCGCCCTCGCCGGCGAGCACGGCAAGATGGTGACCCTCGTCCGCCACGACGACGGCGGGCAGTACCGCTGCACGACGGGCCTGGTCGAGCTGGCCAAGGTCGCCAACGGCGAGCACCTCGTGCCCCGCCAGTACATCAACGAGGCGGGCAACGGCGTGACCGAGGCCTTCCGGGCCTACCTCCGCCCGCTGGTGCAGGGCCAGGCCGACGTCGAGATCGGCCCGGACGGCCTGCCGGTGTTCACCCGCCTGGCCAAGCAGATGGTGGCCAAGCGGAGCGGCCGGCAGTATGATGCATGATTGTCACTGATGTTGCACTCGGCCCGACCGGGCGTTACGACGGGTAGGTGGGCATGCTGCGTTTCGAGGCATTCCGGAATGGTCAGCCGGCGTCGGAGGTCAACCTCGCCGGGGCGTACGTCTTCGGGCAGGACCAGGTCCCCGTCCGCGCCGACCTGACGGCCGAGGACGGCGCGATCCTCTGCGCCAAGCGGAGCCCCGGGGCGGCCGGCCTGGCGCTGCTGTGGCACGCCGAGGGCGACGGCGAGATGCTGCTGCCCACCACGCGCCTGCCCGAGCGGAACCGCCCCTACAACCTCAACCTCGAGCTCGCCCGCGCCCGGGTGATGCTGATCGACCAGAAGCGCGAGGACTGGGGCCTGATCGACTACAGCGAGGCCGAGCAGTTCACCGAGGAGCTCGAGGCCGTCCGCCGGCTCTTTATCGACGCGCTGAAGATGGACGCCGACGACCGCCCCGCCGCCGCCACGCTCGCCGACGCCTGCCTGGCGCGGGGGCTGGCCCTGGCCGAACGGATCGCCCTGTTCCACGCCTCGATCTTCCTCGCCCGCCGCCGCAAGACCGTCGCCGCCAAGCCCGTCCTGGGCTGCGCGGTGGACCTGTTCAGCCACTCCGACGCCTTCCGGGGACGGGTCAACGACGTCTGCGAGTTCGTCCGCGTGCCGCTGCCCTGGAAGCACATCGAACCCAAGGAACGCAACACCCAGTACGGCGAGATCGACGTCTGGACCGAGTGGGCCGTCCGCTCCAAGGTGCCCGTCCACGCCGGGCCGGTGCTGAGCTTCGAGCCGCAGTTCATCCCCGAGTGGCTCTACATCTGGGAGCACGACTTCGAGACCCTCCGCGAGATGATCTACGACTACGTCGGGCGGATCACCGAGCGCTACAAGGGCCGGGTCAGCCAGTGGATCGTCTGCTCGGGCCTGCACGCGTACAACGACTTCAACCTCAGCTTCGAGCAGATCATGGAGCTGACGCGGATGGGCTGCGCCCTGGTGAAAAAGGCCAGCCCCCGCGCCACCGCCCTGATCGACCTGCAGCTGCCCTGGGGCGAGTACTACGCCCGCAACCCCCGCACCGTGCCCCCGCTGATGTACGCCGACATGTGCGTCCAGAGCGGCGTGAAGTTCGACGGCTTCGGCGTGCAACTCTACATGGGCGCCGCCAGCGACGGGCTGTTCGTCCGCGACCTGATGCAGCTGAGCGACCTGCTCGACGAGTTCGCCGCCTTCGGCAAGCCCCTGCACGTGACGGCCTGCCAGGTGCCCTCGAATACCACGCCGGACCGCTGGGACGGTTTCCGCGGCCAGGGCAAGCCCGACCAGGCCGGCCAGTGGCACGGGCCCTGGACGCCCGAGCTGCAGGCCCAGTGGCTGGCGGCCTTCTACCAGGTCGCCCTGTCCAAGCCCTACGTCGAGACCGTCTGCTGGCGCGACCTGGCCGACTACGAGGGCCACTACATGCCCCACGGCGGCCTGTGCGCCAGCGACCTGGCGCCCAAGCCCGCCTTCGAGAGCCTCCGCCGCCTCCGCGCCAGCCTGAGCCGCCCCGCCGCCGCCCGACAACGCCGCGCCGCCACCCGAACCAAACCGGAGTAGACGCACGGGCCCCTGGGCCGTATGGACCGTAGGCCGGGTCGAGCGCAGCGAGGCCCGGCACGGACACGGCTAAGCGCACCGTAGGCCGGGTCGAGCGCAGCGAGGCCCGGCACGGACGCAGCTGAGCGCACCGTAGGCCGGGGCGAGCGCAGCGAGGCCCGGCACGGACGCAGCTGAGCGCACCGTAGGCCGGGTCGAGCGCAGCGAGGCCCGGCACGGACGCAGCTGAGCGCACCGTAGGCCGGGTCGAGCGCAGCGAGGCCCGGCACGGACACGGATGAGCGCCCCTGGGCCGTATGGAGTGCGGCGAAGCATTCGCCGCTTTGGCTCGTTCGCGCCAAGGCCAGCCCGTAGGGCGGGCACCGTCCGCGTGTCGATGGCGCCGGCGCGTTCGACGCGGGCATTGCCCGCCCTACAAGGTTCCTGCGAGCCCTGCATCCGATCCATCCGCGGAGGCCCGTCATGCCCGACACGCCCGCCAGCCCCTGGGCCTGGAGCCGGGGCAACCTGATCGGCCTGGCCGTCGTGACGGCCCTGCTGGGCGGGCTGATCGTCTACCGCGCGCTGGCCAACCCGGCCCGGCTGAGCGAGTCGCTGGAGGTCTCCACCGTTTCGCTGCAATCGGCCGGCGAACGCATCGACCCCAACACCGCCAGTTGGGCCAGCCTGGCCCGACTGCCCGGCATCGGTCCCGGCCGCGCCAAGGCCATCGTCAGCTACCGCGAGGGCCTCGCCGCCCAAGACCCCAGCCAGCCCCCCTTCGCCCGCCCCGCCGACCTGCAGAAGGTCTCGGGCATCGGGCCGGTGACCGTCGAGACGATTACGCCCTACCTGAGCTTCCCGGGGGGCGAGGCGCAGACGGCGGGCGCCAAGGCGCCCGAGTGATCCGAGACGGAGAGGCGTTGAGCCGCGAAATGGACCCCCCGGGCGAGACCCCCACGGATTGCGCGACTCGCTGCGCTCGACGCTCCATCCGTGCGCTTGGAGAGGAAGACGCGGAACCCCCCGCGTCGCGCCCTCCATCGGCGCCCCTCTACTCTCTACTTTCTCCTCTCTACTCTCTAACTACCGGCAGACCCAGTTCTGGGTGATGTGCCAGCGGTTGCCCTCCTGGGCGATGAGGGCGTCGGCCTGGGGCGGGCCCCAGGAGCCGGGCTCGTACTGGGGCAGCTGGCGGATGTCGGACCGCTCGAAGGCCTCCAGCAGCGGCGTGACGTAGGCCCAGGCGGCGTCCACCTCGTCGGCGCGCAGGAAGAGCGTCGAGTCGCCGCCGGCGGCGTCCAGGATCAGCCGCTCGTAGGCCTCCGGCGGGCCCTGGCCGAAGGCGTCGCGGTAGCAGAAGCTCATCTGGTACGGCTCGACCCGCATCGCCGGGCCGGGCTGCTTGACCTGGAACCGCCAGGCGATGCCCTCGTTGGGCTGCACGCGGATGGTCAGCACGTTGGGCACCTGAGGCCAATGGGGCGGGGCGTTGAACAGCACCTGCGGCACGGGCTTGAAGTGGATGCCGATCTCGCTGACCCGCTCGGCCAGCCGTTTGCCCGTGCGGAGGTAGAACGGCACGCCCGACCAGCGCCAGTTGTCCACCGCCAGCCGAAGGGCCACGAAGGTCTCCGTCCGCGAGTCCTCGGCGACGCCCTCCTCCTGACGGTAGGCGGGCGCCGGCTCGCCCTTGGCCGGGCCGGGGCCGTACTGGGCGCGGACCACGCCGTAGGCGGCACAGCCGGGGGTGGCGTGGCGGATCGCGCGGAGCAGCTTGACCTTTTCGTCGCGGATCGCGTCGGCGTTCAGCGACACCGGCGGCTCCATCGCCACCAGGCACAGCAGGTTCAGCAGATGGTTCTGCAGCATGTCGCGCAGGGCCCCGGAGCGGTCGTAGTAGCTGCCCCGCTCGCCGACGCCGAGGGTCTCGGCCACGGTGATCTGGACGTGGTCGACGTACTGGTGGTTCCAGAGGGGCTCGAAGATCTGGTTGGCAAAGCGCATCACCAGCAGGTTCTGGACGGTCTCCTTGCCCAGGTAGTGGTCGATGCGGAAGATCTGCCGCTCGTCGAAGGCGTCGGTCAGGGCCTCATTGAGCTGGCGGGCGCTGGCGAGGTCGTGGCCAAAGGGCTTCTCGATGACGATGCGCGACCAGGGCTGCTCGGCGCTGCCCTTGCGCGACAGGCCGGCGTCCTTGAGCTGACCGGTGACCGGGGCGAACTGCTGGGGCGGCGTGGAGAGGTAGAACAGCCAGTTGGCGGGGATGTCCCGCTCGCGGGCGAGCTCCTCGAGCTGCTGGCGGAGGGCGGCGTAGTCGGCGGGCCGATCGTAGTCGCCCCGGTGGTAGATCAGCCGGGCGGCGAAGGCGTCCCAGGCCTCGGCGTCGAAGCCTTCCTTGTCCTGGATCGCCTCGCGCAGCTCGGCCCGCCAGTCGTCGTCGCTCATCTCGGTTCGGCTGAAGCCGACCACCGGGCACCGCTCGGGCAACAGCCCCTGGCGATGCAGGCTAAACAGCGCCGGCACGAGCTTGCGGGCCGTCAGGTCGCCCGAGGCGCCGAAGATCACCAGGGCGAACCGGGCGGGCGTGACGTTGCGGGTCTTCTGGGCCGACAGGCTGACCGACGGCAGTCCGGACATGGGCGCTCACTCGCTGGGCTGGCGGGGCCGTCGGCCGACCGGCTCCGCCCAACCCCTGCATGCGGAAACAACAGACGACCCGCCGGCCACGGGCCTCCGGATATGCAAGGGCTCGGCGCGGGTACAGGCCCTCACCCGCGCCGAGCCTCTCGCGGCTTGCTCATGCGTATTCTACGCGAACGACAGGAACGTGTCCTTGGTGGCTGCGCAGATCGGGCACTTGTCCGGGCTGTCGCCCTCGTGGGTGAAGCCGCACGTCGGGCAGACGTAGACGGTCTGCAACTCGATGTCCTTGCCCTTGTCGACGACGGCCTTGGCCTGGGCATACATGGCGGCGTGGATCTTCTCGGCCGAGAGGGCGTAGTGGAAGCTCTTCAGGGCCTCCTTCTCGCCCTGCTGGCGGGCGGCCTCGAGGTAGACCGGGTACATCTCCTCGACCTCGTGCATCTCACCCTCGTAGGCGCCCTGGAGGTTCTCGCTGGTCGAGCCCAGCCCGAAGCCGCCCCCCGCCGTCACGTCGAAGGGCCCGCAGCAGGCCTGCAGCACGGTGAAGTGGTTGCCCGCATGCACGTGCTCAGCGGCCGAGATGGCGTCGAACAGCCTCGCCACATTCGGGAAGCCCTCCTGCCGGGCCTTCTCGCGCCAGAGCATGTACCGCATGTGGGCCATCGACTCGCCGCCGAACGCACTGCGAAGATGGGCCGAGGTCATTGCACGCATGGATTTCCTCTCCTGTCAGCTTGGGTCACTCGCGGGATGGATCAGGACACAACACTGGCGCCTTGGGCCTGTCACGGACACCAGGGACACGGAACGGGCCGAATCGGCCCAGCTGCCGGGAAGTCGGCGCCAGTCATCCCCCTGCCGGCCCGGCTCGGGCGGCGGCGCAGGGAGACTACTTGGTAAGCATTCCTATCTATAGACTCCGAGATCCCCCAGGTCAAGCCGACCCGGAGGATTTCCTCCCGACCAGGCCGCCCAACGCAACCGCACGTCAGACGGACAAACGGCCTACGTCTTGTAGGCCGGACGCAGTCCGGCCCGGACAGGAGCGCCCATGAGGAGTCTGGCCCCCGCCGGACTGCGTCCGGCCTACAGGCTGAGGACACCGACCCGCCCGGTTCGGAGTTTCGGAACACTCCCACGCCGGACCGCCCGGTCCGGAGTCCCGAAGGGACGGCAGTCTTTGGCCGGGGGCGTAAGCCCCCGGAACAGGCGTCCCTATAAGAAGTTGAGCCCCGAAGGGGCGGCAGTGCCCCACCGTGCCGCACTGCCGCCCCGTCGGGGCTCATGCCTGGAGATGGCTCGGGTCCGGGGGCTTACGCCCCCGGCTAAATACTATCGCCCTTACAGGGCTCCGATCCACGCCCTTTCCGGGCTTGTTCTGCTCTCCTGTTCTCCTGCTCCACTGCTCACCTGCTCCAGCAGCCCGTTGAAAACGGGCTGCTAGGCCGGGCCGACGCGGGCCTCGAGTTCGAGCAGGCGGCGTTTCACGTCGATGCCGCCCGGGGCGCTGAAGCCGTGCAGCTTGCCGCCGGCGCCTTTGACGCGGTGGCACGGGATGACCAGGGGAATGGGGTTGCGGGCCATGGCCCCGCCGACGGCCCGCTGTTTGCCCTCCTCGCCGGCCAGGGCGGCCAGCTGGGTGTAGCTGACGGTCTGGCCATAGGGGATCCGGCGGCAGGCCTCCAGGATCCGCTGGCCGAAGGGCCCCACGCCGGTCAGGTCGCACGGCAGGCCGGTGAAGTCGGTCCGCTGGCCGTTGAAGTAGTCGCGGCACAGGCCGGCGACGTCGGCGAAGGCGTCGTCGTCGACGGTTGCGCCTTCGTGCTCCCAGGCCAGCAGGTCGCGCAGGGCCGGCCGCTCGTAGTGCGGCAGGATCAGCTTGCGCAGGCCCAGGTTGCTCCGCAGGCCCCCCATGGGGCCCCAGGCGGTCGTCCAGGTGCCGATGTAGAGCTTGTTCGGTTCGATGGCCATGCCCGCCATGGTAGCCGGACGCGGGCCGCCGCGCCAAGGGCCGGGCGGGCGCTGTCTCCGCGTTACTGCGGGTTGGCGAGGGTGCGGCTTTCACGCACTGACGCAGTAACGCAGTAACGCAGTGACAAAAAAAGAAGGCGGGGCGCCCGGGAACTGCCGGACGCCCCGCCCATAAGACACTTTGTGTTTGCGACTTAGTCCTCGAAATCCGTCTCGGCGTCGGCCGGCGCGGTCCGCTTGCGGACCATTTCGAGGCGGTGGTACTCAGCCGCGATGCGGATGATGTGCTGAAGCACCTCGCGCCCGCGGGCGGTCTGTGTCAGGCCGGCGAACTGCATGCCCATGGTCAGGCCGAACTCGTCGGTCTGGGCGTGGCGGAACTCGGCGTCGACCCGCAGGTGCTGGCTGGCGCCGGCGAAGGTGAGGATCGCGCCGAACAGGTCGCCCACCTGGAAGCCGCCGTCGCGGGCGTCCAGCAGCCTCACGCGGAACCCGCCGGCCGAGAAATCCACCAGCTGGCCCGTGTAGACGAGGTTGGCCCGCAGCGGCTCGGGGGGCTCATTGGCCACGCCGCCCTCCCAGAGGCTCACGAAGGCGGGCCGGTCGGCCGGCACGATCGCGCGGTTGAACGCCCGCCGCTGCAGGCGCTGCATCCGCTCGGGCCAGTCGATGCGCACGCCGTAGACCTTCTCGCCCTCGTCGGGCTCGAACATGCCGATGTCGGCGATGCTGCTGCAGGCGATGTACTTGTAGTGGCGCTGCTTGAAGGCGACGCCCAGCAGCTGGCCCACGCGGAGGTCGGGCGTGTCCAGCCCCGCCTGGGCCGGCGGATACTCCAGCCACAGCTCCGAGCCGCGGACGCCGAGGAAGCGGCTGGGGTAGTTGCGCCAGCTCTCCTCGCGTTCGCAGGTCAGGGCCGCCGGCGTGTTGCGGACGGCGGCGTCGACGACGATGTCCCGGGCCTCCTCGGGCGACAAATCTCTGTGCTTCATGGGATTACACCTATCGATCCTTGCGGCGGTTCAGGGACTCACGCTGTTGCTGGGCGACGAAGTGCGTCAGCCGGTCAATGACGACGGCATGGGCGGACGGGTCGATAAAGGCCCCGTACTCCAGGCCCACGAGGTAGCGCCTGCCCTCCTCGAGGGGCCGGCGGTGGCGGTAGACCATGCGGAAAATCAGGCTCTCGGTCTCGTCGGGCAGGCGGAAGCGGACCCAGACCTGTCGGCCGATGATGGCCTCGAAAAAGGCCTCGTCGGTCACCAGCAGGCCGATGCCGCCGGCGGAGATGTCGGCCATGGGGGCGTGGAACTCGCCGGCGACCTGGGGGCGGTTCTGCCGGTCGAACTCGACGGGCCAGACCGTCACATCCACAGGCGCCCGGCCCACGAGCGAGACGCGGTAGTACTGCCTCCGCTGGATGACCTCCAGCGTGCCCGGCGCCGTCAGCCGAAGGGCGGGCACGTGCACCTCGGGCTTGACGCGGTAGCTGACGAAGCTCTCGACGGGGCTGACGAATCGCAGCAGCTCGGGCCCCAGGCGGAAGATGCAGATCAGCGCCTCGCCCGGGGCGATCTCGGCGGGCCGACCGTCGTGGGTGGGCACGGCCAGCAGCAGCCCGTCGCTCCGCAGCTGGAGCATCCGGCTGGTCAGGCGCTCCTCGGGGGCCTGCTGGCGGGCGCAGTCGACCCGCAGGTTGCTGGAGGCGGCCTCGGCCAGCCGGCTTCGGCCGGCCTCGATTGGCTGGGTGATGGTCATCCGGTACCTGCTCTGGGGTGGGGCTCTGTGCCCCACCTTCACCATCGGCGGGCGGGCCGGAGGACTTGAGGACGCCCCGGCGGGGCGCATCGGACCGGCCTGACCACCGAAGCAACCTACATTACGGGAGAAATGGGGGCAAAAAGGAGGGGGTCGCGGCCTTCGCCTTGTGCGCAGGCCATGCCGCCTGGGCCGGTTATACCGATTCCCCGGCCGGGGAGGCCTCGGACGATCCCTCCGCCAGCTCCGCCTCCATCGCCTGGGCCGAGGGGATCCGCGGGCCGGTCATCGCGACCCATAAGCCGGGCAGCGTGCAGAACATCGGGATAATCCGCGCCAGCAGCGCCAGGGCCAGGATTTCCTCCCGTCCCGCCCAGGGCTCGAAGAAGGCGACGTAGCTCACCTCGGCCAGGCCCACGCCGCCGGGCACGATCGGCACGGCCGCGATGATGTAGACCAGCGGCAGGTAGATGAAGTACTGGTACCACGGCACGGCCAGGTGCAGGCTCACGCCCATCATCGCGATGCCGCCCAGAAAGCACAGCTGCGCCAGCCCCGTCACGAGCATGGCATGGCGGATCTGCCCGAGGTGCTCGCGGTAGCGCCGCAGGGCTTCGCGGGCACTGGCGATCTGCCGGGCCAGCGGCAGGCGGTCGTAGAGCCTCTCGAGGCGGAGCCAGCGGCGGACCCGACGGCTCAGCAGGAAGGTGCACCCCGCCAGCAGCGCCCCCAGCACCACGCCGCAGATGGCCGCCGCCGCCAGCAGCTGGGGGCGGTGCTCGTCGGTCGCCCCGAACCAGGCCCGGGCGCTGAACACGGCGATCAGCATCACCGCCGACAGCAGCGTCATGCCCGTCAGCCCCAGCAGCCGGTCGACCACCACCGTCACCAGCGCCGTCGTGCGGGCCGAGCCGTGCTTGGACAGGTACCACGCCTTGACCAGGTCGCCCCCGGTGGTGCCCAGGACGATGTAGTTGAAGAAGCTGCCCAGAAACGTCAGCCGAACCGACTCCCACAGGCCCAGCGGGATCTGCTGCACCTGCACCAGCCCCCACCAGCGGTAAGCGATCACCACGACGCTGGCCATGAACGCCAGCCCCCCCGCCACCGCCCAGCCGACTGAGAGCCCCCGCAGCGTGCGGAGGAACTGCGGCCAATCCACGATGCGCAGCGCCCACCACAGCAACGCCCCCGCGATTACGAGCTTGAGCGTCACGAGCAGGATCTTGCGCAGCTTCGGCCTGGGCATCCCCGGGGCACTCCTCAAAACAGCCGATTATACCGACCCCTGCCCCCCGCGTGTAGCCCGAGGATAGCACTGGAAATGATTCCCGTTTCGGGCATAATGAGCGTATCCCATCCGTGCGCCCGAACCCGAGGAGGCCCCCCATGGCCATCAGCCTGACCTGGATCGATCACGCCAGCTTCCGCATTGCCGGCACCCGGGTGATCTACATCGACCCCTGGAAGATGCCCGACGGCGAGCAGGGCGGCGACGGCGACCTGGTGATCGTCTCGCACACGCACCACGACCACTGCTCGCCCGACGACATCCGCCGGGTGCTCAAGCCCGGGCGCGACATCCTGGCGCCGGCCGACGTGGTGGCCTCGCTGGGCGACGGCTACGCGGCCGGTCCCGGCGAGCGGATCACCCTCGGCGACGTCACCGTCGAAACGGTGCGGGCCTACAACCCCAACAAGAAGTTCCACCCGCACGAGAAGAACTGGCTGGGCTTCGTCCTGGGCCTCGACGGCGTGCGGATCTACTACGCCGGCGATACCGACCTCATCGACGAGATGGGCGAACTGCGCGACATCGACGTGGCCCTGCTGCCGGTGGGCGGCACCTACACGATGAATCCCGACGAGGCCGCCGAGGCCTGCCGCCGCATCCAGCCCGCCCTGGCCATCCCCTACCACTACGGCGATATCGTCGGCACCGCCGACGACGCCCAGGCCTTCGCCAACGCCGCCCCCTGCAAGGTCCGCATCCTCGCCCCCGGCCAGAGCCTCGAACTGCGGTAGCCCTGCAGGCTCTCTGCGAGCGGAGCGGGGCCCGGCCTCTTCATATAGCCCCCGGCATGCCGGGGTCTTCGAACCGCAGACGCAGGACTGCCGGGACAACGCGGGACAGTCAAAGGAGCCTGAGCCGGGCGCGGCGGCCTCGGCGAGCGATCGGACTCCCCTGGCTGTGCCTGCCCGCCCGCCACACCGCCAAAGGAGGTCCACTGTGGACCATGCAGGACATGACGGCGATCGCGGCACACCCGAGCCGATCATCAGAGCGTTCATGATCGATGCCGCCCGGACCGTGGAGGACGAAGCGCACTACCGGCGCCTGGTCGATTTCTACGGGCGCAGAGGCTTCAACGCGGTTGTCTTCCGCCTGACCGACGACGCCGGCTGCGCCCTGAGGTTCGAGTCCCACCCCGAGATCCGCTGCCATCCCGGCGCGATGACGGTCG
>JAWLCG010000104.1:0-13436 GCA_041687295.1 Phycisphaerae bacterium
GTAGGGGGGCACGGCCCGCGTATCCGCTCCGCCCGGGCCCCGCGGGCGCTCGCCCCGGCCTACGCCTTCCCCGAAGACCCCGGGCATGCCCGGGGCTATATGGCAGAGGGATCGGGGCGTTGTCGGCGGCCGGGCGGGGTTTTTGGAGGGTCGCGGTAAACTCTTTGACGATCCAGACGTAGAATAGTAGAGGCAAGGGGTGTCTAGCCGGCGCGGTAAGTCCGGCAAATGCCTGAGGAAACGGTGGGGCGACTGTTGGAGAGGCGGAGAGAGGTACCATGAAGCATTCGCGATCGATCTGGACGATGGTGGCGGCCTTGGCCCTGTTTGCCGGCGGCGTGCTGATGGGTCCGCAACTGCTGGAGCCTTCGCAGGCGGCCGAGTCGGCGACACAGGCGCAGGTGACGGCCGAGCGGCAGAGCCTGGCGGGGATGGACGCGGCCGAGCAGCTCAGCCGGCAGTTCCGCGCGGTGGCCAAGACGGTCACGCCGGCGGTGGTGGAGATCCGCGTAGAGAAGCGGATGAGCCTGCCGCAGCGGCGGGGCCTGCCCGAGGGATTCGAGGACTTCTTCGAGGGCCTGCCTCCGGGCATGCGGCCGCGAGGCCAGGAGCCCTTCGGCGGCCAGCCACGGGAGTTCCTGCAGGAGGGCCTGGGCAGCGGCGTGATCATCGACGCCGAGCAGGGCTACGTCCTGACGAACAACCACGTGGTGGCCGACGCGGACGGTGTGGCCGTCCGTCTGGCCGACGGGCGGGTGCTCGAGGCGGAGTGGGTCCGTCGCGACCCCCTGACGGACGTGGCGGTGTTGAAGATCAAGACCGAGCGGCTGATCGCGGCCCCGCTGGGCAACTCGGACGGGGCCGAGGTCGGCGACTGGGTGCTGGCCATCGGCAGCCCGGAGGGCCTGACGGCGACGGTGACGGCGGGGATCATCTCGGCCAAAGGTCGCAGCACGGCCGCCCCTGACCGCTACGAGAACTACATCCAGACCGACGCCGCCGTCAACCGTGGCAACAGCGGCGGGCCGCTGGTGAACATGGTGGGCGAGGTGATCGGCATCAACACCGCCATCATCAGCCGAACCGGCGCCAACGCGGGCCTGGGCCTGGCGATTCCGTCGAACATGGCCAAGTCGGTCCTCCGCCAGCTCATCGAGAGCGGGCGGGTGGTCCGCGGCTTTTTGGGCGTGAACATTCAGGACGTCACGCCGGAGCTGGCCCGCAGCTTCGGGCTTGAAACGACGCACGGCTCGCTGGTGACGCGCGTGGTCGAGGGCTCGCCCGCAGACCAGGCTGGTCTGCAGACTGAGGATTTCGTGGTGGCGATCGACGGTGAGCCGATCGATAACACCAATGAGCTGCGAATCCGCGTGGCCGGCATGCGGCCGGGGACCGAGCACCAGTTCACCGTCATCCGCGACGGCGAGGAGCTGACCGTGCCGGTGACCATCGGCGAGCGCCAGGAGCAGGTGGCCCAGGGCGCCACGCAGCCCGACCGCCAGGGCCAGGCCGTCGCCGATCGCTACGGCCTGACCGTACAGACGCTGACCGACGCGCTGGCCCAGCGGTTCGGCTACGACGAGGGCACCCGCGGCGTGCTGATTGCCGCCGTCGAGCCCGGCAGCGACGCCGCCGACAGCGGCCTGAGGCCCGGCATGCTGATCCGCCGGGTCAACCGTACCGAGGTCGACTCGGCCCAGGCCTTCCGACGCGCCCTCGACCAGGCCGGCGACCGGGGCGTTCGGCTGTACGTGGAAGTGCCTACCGGCGGCGGCATGTACGTGCTGATCACGCCGCGGGCGCCCCATCGCGAGTAGGCCAGGTCGAGCGCCAGCGAGGCCCGGCAAAGATGGAAGGCCCAAGATGGGCCACAGAGGCGCAGAGGGCACAGAGAGAAGAAGCACAGAGGCGATCAGAGTTACAGAGAGCATTCGGGTGCCGTGGCTACGGCGTCTGTAGCCACGTCTTTGGGCGAGGGCGTCCCCGCTGGCGTGTATCTGTATATAGCCCCGGGCTTGCCCGGGGTCTTCGGGACGTGCGAGGTGCCGAGGCACTGTGGGGTCGACGGGCACGGCCCGGACGAGATCCACACGGATTGCATCCGTGGGCTTGGAGAAGGACCGCGAGCGGAGGTTGGACCCCCGCGTGGACACCCGTGGGTGTGGAAAGGGGCGCTGCGGCGCCGTGAGCAATCATGGACGGCAGGGGCATGAGACAGCAGATGCAGGCCCAGGAGGACCAGTTCTCCTCGCTGGCCAAGCAGATGGGCAAGTGGATGGACCACGTGATGGGCGGGGCGTACAAGCACTTCGCCTCCCATGACGTATGGAAGCCCGCCATCAACCTCTACGAGGACGGCTTGGACTTCCACGTGGTGGCCGACCTGGCCGGCGTGGAGCCCGAGAGCGTCAGCCTGACGGTCGAGGCTGGGCGGGTCCTCCTGGCCGGCGAACGGATGCCGCCCTGCCCGGACCACAACGAGTCGATACGCACGCACCTGATGGAGATCGACCACGGTCCGTTCCAGCGGGCCATCGAGCTGCCGCAGGAGGCCGACCCCGAAGCCATCACCGCCCGCTACCGCAACGGGCTGCTCTGGATAAAGATCCCCAAAAAGCAATGACTGAACCCGACAAACTCAAGAGCAAGATCGACATCCCCCGCGAGGACGCCCCGGGCAGCGACCGCATCCGCGTGCCGTCGGCCTTCGGCGCCAGCGAGGGGCGCATGGTCCGCGTGCCCGAAGTGGCGGCCGTCATGCCCACCCGCGACACGGTGATCTTCCCCGGCACCATCATGCCCCTGGCCGTGGGCCGAGAGAAGAGCCGCTCGCTGCTCAACGACCTGCTGCCCGACCAGAAGGTCCTGGTGCTCGTCGCCCAGCGCGACGCCAAGGTCGAGAACCCCACGCCCGACGACCTCTACACCGTGGGCACGGCCGTGCTGGTGCTCAAGCTGCTGCGCCAGGAGGACGGCACGCAGAGCGCGGTGGTTCACGGCCTGATGCGCGTGCGGGTGGGGCCCTTCGTCCAGACCGAGCCCTACTTCAAGGCCGAGGTCACGCCGCTGCCCGACAAGGCCACTGAGGGCACGCGCCTCGACGCGCTGGTCATGAGCGCCCGCCAGACGGCGGGGCGGATCATCGAACTGAGCCCCAACGTCCCCGAGGAGGCCCGCAACCTGCTGGGGCAGATCGACCAGCCCGGCGCCCTGGCCGACTTCCTGGCCAGCAACGTCGTCACCGAGCCCGCCCAGCGGCAGGAGCTGCTGGAGGAGACCGACGTCACCCGCCGGCTGCTGCGCGTGGCTGAGATGATGAGCCAGCAGCTCGACGTGCTGGAGCTCTCGGACAAGATCCAGGAGCAGGTCCGCTCGCGGATCGACAAGACCCAGCGCGAGTACTTCCTGCAGGAGCAGCTCAAGGCCATTCAGAAGGAGCTGGGCCAGGGCGACGAGCGGACGGCCGAGGTCGACCAGCTCCGCGAGCGCGTCGACGCCAGCGCCATGCCGCCCCGCGTCCGCGCCGAGGTCGACCGCGAGCTGACCCGCATGGCCCGGCTGCCCCAGGCCTCGCCGGAGTACTCCGTCCTGCGGACCTACATGGACGTCATGCTCGAGATGCCCTGGGGCATTCAGACCGAGGACCACCTGGACATCCGCAAGGCCCAGCAGATCCTCGACGCCGACCACCACGACCTCGAGAAGGTCAAGCGGCGGATCATCGAGTACCTCTCGGTCCGCAAGCTTCGGCCCCAGAGCCGCGGGGCGCTGCTGTGTTTCATGGGCCCGCCCGGCGTGGGCAAGACGTCGCTGGGCCAGTCCATCGCCCGCGCCCTGGGGCGCAAGTTCATCCGCATGAGCCTCGGCGGCGTCCGCGACGAGGCCGAGCTCCGCGGGCACCGGCGGACCTACATCGGCGCGCTGCCCGGACGGATCGTCCAGGAGCTCCGCCGCGCTGGCTCGATGAACCCGGTGTTCATGCTCGACGAGGTCGACAAGATGGGCGCCGACTTTCGCGGCGATCCGACCAGCGCGCTGCTGGAGATCCTCGACCCGGCCCAGAACGACACCTTCCGCGACCACTACCTCGGCGTCGAGCTGGACCTCTCGCGGGTGATGTTCATCGCCACGGGCAACTACCTCGGAGCGATCCCGCCGGCGCTGCGCGACCGGATGGAGATCATCGAGCTGCCCGGCTACGCGCCGCACGACAAGCTCGACATCGCCGAGAAGTACCTCGTGCCGCGACAGCTCCGCGAGAACGGCCTGGAGGATTCGGGGCTGAGCTTCACCCGCGAGGCCCTCGAGACGATCATCCAGTCGCACACCCGCGAGGCCGGCGTCCGCGACCTGGAGCGCCAGATCGGGGCCGTCTGCCGCGGCGTCGCCGCCAAGGTCGCCCGCAGCGGCAAGCGCAAGCGGGTCATCCGTCCCAAGGCCCTGGCCGAGTACCTCGGGCCGCCGGTCTTCCAGCGCGAGGTCGCCCTGCGGACCAGCCAGCCCGGCGTGGCGACGGGCCTGGCGTACACGCCCTACGGCGGCGACATCATCTTCATCGAGGCCACGCTCTTCCCCGGCCACGGGCGCCTGGAGCTGACCGGGCAGATCGGACACGTGATGCGCGAGAGCGCCCAGGCCGCCTTCAGCCTGCTCCGCAGCCGGGCGGACGACTACGGTATCGACATCGACATGATCCGCAAGCACGACGTGCACATCCACGTACCCGCCGGCGCGATCCCCAAAGACGGGCCCTCGGCCGGCGTGGGGATGATCGCGGCCCTGGTGAGCCTGTTCACCAACCACTCGCTGCGCCACGACGTGGCCATGACCGGCGAGATCACCCTGCGCGGGCTGGTCCTGCCGGTGGGCGGCATCAAGCAGAAGACGCTGGCGGCCCGGATGGCGGGCATCCAGACGGTGATCCTGCCCCGGCGGAACGAGAAGGACCTCGGCGATCTGCCCCCGGACGTCCGCGAGGGGCTGCAGTTCGCCTTCGCCGACACGGTCGACGAGGTGCTCGACGTGGCCATCGAGGACATGGCCCGCGTCCGCGTCCGGGCCGAGGCCCGCGCCAAGGCCCGCGTCGAGGCCCGCCAGAAGGCCCTGGCCGAGCTGCGGGCCCAGAAACCGGCCCCCGCCGAGCCGCCCGCCGAAGACCAGGCCCCGCCGAACCCCGATGCCCCCGAGCCCCCGGCCCCGCGGCCCAAGCCGGCCCGCAAGACGCCCAAGCGTCCCAAGGCCGCCCGCAAGCCCCCGCCCCGGCCACGGAAGTAGACGCCGGCCCCGCAGTTGGCCGTTGCTTCGCCCCCGGGCGGCGGCTATACTGGGGCCTGTATCAGGATCGATTGTCATATCGCCTGACGTGTTCACCGTAAGTACGGATCTGCACGGTTTCCAGCCGTCGGCGAACCCCGGGCCGGCTGGCTTTGCTGAACCAGGCATAAGGAGCTAATGCGATGCGGTTCAACCCCTGGACCTCTGAAGGCAAGCGGTTTGCGATCGGCGGCAGCGGCGACGGCAAGGACAAGATGCTCATCATCGGCCTGGTGGCCATCATCGTGGTCGCCGTGGCCATTGCCGGCTGGAGCCTGCTGAGCGGCGACGACGAGGATGCCGGCTTCAAGCGCGACGAGCTGGGCTTCCACTGCGCCGCCTGCGAAAACGAGTGGGTCCTGACGACCAAGGAATTCGAGAACTTCCAGGCCAGCATTGCCCCGGAAGACTGGGGCAACCACGTGGGCCCGATGGGCACGATCATCCCCGAGTGCCCCAGCTGCGGCCACTCGCAGAGCGCCCAGCCAATGACCTGGTGCCCGGCCTGTGAGAAGTGGTTCTACTCCCAGCCCGACTACATGGACCCGCTGGGCGGCGGGGCGGCTGAGTGCACCCACTGCGGCACCAACATCATGCAGTGGCGGCGCGACAACGCCAAGAAGTAGCCCGCCCGCAGGGCTCGCAATCTCCAGGCCCCGCTCCGGTTCGCCCGGCGCGGGGCCTGTCGTTTGCGCCGATCGGTCGCCGCCCCTTGCGGAACCGGCCGGGGGGCGCCTATAGTGGGGCCCCCCGCCTGGCCGCGGCGTGCGTGACCCGGGCCGGCGGGCCTTGCAGGACGAGGCCAGCGATGGACCGGCGAACGCGAATCTGCCTGTGGATCATCGTGCTGGGGCTGGGCAACTTCCTGCTCTACACGATCCTCTACCTGTTCATCGGCGGCGACGCCATCAACGGGTGGGTCCGCGCCGAGCCGCCCGGGCCCGACGGCGTCGCCCCGCTGCACTACTACCTCGGCCAGGGCGGGCACTTCATCGAAGTTGGCCGGGCCGTCTGGATCTACTCCGCCCTGCACTCGATCAGCGTCTGGCTGACCGTCGGGGCGGTGCTGCTGGCCATGCTCACGCTGGCCAAGGACCGCATTATCACCGCCCTTCGGCCCAGCCTGCTGCGGGGGCGGACGGTCATTACCATCCTGGCCACCGTCATCACGCTGATCGTCGGCGTCTTCACGGTCTGGTTCACCCTGCACATGATCCGCCACCTGTACTTCCCGCCGGTGGAGGCCCTGCCGTGACGACCGCCGCCAGCCACCTGCTGGGCCCCGACGGGCCCATCGCCGCCGCCCTGAGCCGCTACGAGGTCCGCCCCCAGCAGCTGGAGATGGCCGACGCCGTCGAGGCCGCCTTCACCGCGCCCGAGCACCTGCTCGCCGAGGCCGGCACCGGCGTGGGCAAGAGCTTCGCCTACCTCGTGCCGGCCATCCTCGCCGTCACCGAGCGCAAGCAGCGCGTCGTCGTCAGCACCTTCACCATCGCCCTGCAGGAGCAGCTGCTCACCAAGGACCTGCCCTTCCTCCACGACCACCTGGGCAAGGACTTCCAGGCCGTCATGGGCAAGGGGCGGGGCAACTACCTGTGCATGCGCCGCCTGGGGGCCCTGGTCGCCCGGGCCGATCGGCTCATCGGCAGCGAGGGGCAACTCGCCCAGCTCGAGCGCCTCGCCGAGTGGGCCATGACCGCCCCGCTGGGCTCGCTGCAGGACATCGACTTCCCCATCGACCCGTCGCTGTGGGCCCGCGTCTGCAGCGAGTCCAGCACCTGCCGGGGCGCCCGCTGCGACCAGCGGGGCAAGTGCTTCTTCCAGGCGGCCCGGCGGCGGATGCTCAAGGCCGACATCCTCGTGGTCAATCACGCCCTGCTGTTCGCGGACCTGGCCCTGCGCGCGGACGACCACACGGTCCTGGGCGAGTACGACCTGGTGGTGCTCGACGAGGCCCACACCGTCGAGGACGTCGCCTGCACCCACTTCGGCCTGACGCTCACCAGCGGGCGCATCGGCCACCTGCTGACCGACCTGTACAACGAGAGCACCGGGCGGGGGCTGCTGGCGATCTCGGGCGACCAGGCATCCCTGTCGGCCCTGCACGCCGTGGCCGGGGCCGCCGACGACTTCTTCGCCCGCATGGCCGGCCACGTCCGCAACGGCCACAGCGGCCGGTACACGCCGGCCCCCGACGCCCCGGACGAACTGACGCCGGCCCTGCTGCAACTGTCCGAGCAGCTCCGCCGCATCCGCGACGCCACCGCCAGCGAGGACGAGCAGGCCGAGTACGACGGCGCGCTGGCCCGCATCGCCGAGTTCACCGGCGCCCTGGAAAAGCTCGTCCGCGAGGCCGACCCGGCCAGCGCCTACTGGGTTACCGTCCGCCCGATGCGCCGCGGCCCCGACGACGTCACCGTCGCCTGCGCGCCGATCGAGGTGGGCCCGCTGCTGCGCGAAAGGCTGTTCGAGGGGGTGGCCTCGGCCGTGCTGACCAGCGCCACGCTCACCACGGGCCGGGCCGGCGAGCGGGGCTTCGAGTTCATGCGCCAGCGCCTCGGCCTGGCCGAGGGCGCCGAACTGCAGCTGGACAGCCCGTTCGACTACCGCCGGCAGGCCCGGCTGTACGTCGAGAGCCGCCTGGGCGACCCCAACGACCTGCCCCGCTACGTGCCGGCCGCCGCCGGGGCCATCCGCCACTACGCCGCCAAGAGCCATGGCCGGTGCTTCGTGCTGTTCACCAGCTACCGCATGCTGGCCGCCATGGCCGACGAGTTGGGCCTCTGGGCCGACCGCGACGGCTATACGCTGCTGGTGCAGGGCGGCCCGCTGCCCCGCTCGGCCATGCTCAAGCGATTCCGCACCACCGAGCGGGCCATCCTGCTGGGCACGGTGAGCTTCTGGCAGGGCGTCGACGTCGCCGGCGAGGCCCTCTCCAACGTCACCATCACCAAGCTGCCCTTCGCCGTGCCCGATTCGCCCCTGGTCGAAGCCCGCATCGACGCCATCCGCCGACGCGGCGGCAGCCCGTTCCTGGAATACCAGCTGCCCGAGGCCATCATCCTCTTCCGCCAGGGCTTCGGCCGACTGATTCGCACCAGCGACGACACGGGCTTCGTCGTGGTCCTCGACCACCGCATCGCCACCAAGAGCTACGGCCGACAGTTCCTCGCCGCCCTGCCCGACATCGAAGTCGTCCGCGACGAGTACGGCACGCCGTAGACGAGGAGAAAACAGCTCGGACGGGCCACAGAGGCGCAGAGGACACAGCGCGGGCTTCGCCCGCAACCCAACCCGAATCCGTAGCGTCGGCCCGGTGGTCCAGAAGAGACAGCGCGGGGGCTCTGCCCCCACACCCCCGGGATTTGTCGCTTTCGGGCCACCCGCATGGGCGAGTATCCCTGGGCGGTCCTCCCGGAGAATCGGGCAACGTTGGCGCTGAAGAGCGACCCGAGCGCCGTCAGGATGCCCGTACAGCACGGGCGGCCCCTCTCGGAGGTGCCGCCTGCTGTATTCTGCTGGTGGCCTCAAAGCGATAAATCCCGGGGTCCTGGGCAGAGCCCCGGGGGAGTTCCTCGGCCGGCGGTACAGGGGAAATCGCTACAGAAGATCGTGATTCTGCAGGTTAGTGGTACAGAGAAAAGAAGCATAGAGGGGTTCAGAGGCACAAAGAAGAAAAGGCGTTCGGGTGCCGTGGCTACGCTGTCTGCAGCCATGTCTTTGGGCGCCGAACACGCAGCGCCGCCGACCGGGTCAGAGCCCGTGCAGCGTCGAACGCGCAGGCCGACCTGGCCGAATTGGGTTCGTTTGCCCAGGGTCCAGATGGCTGTAACGGCAATGGGAATGGGTCCTTGTGTCAGATGCCATTGGGTTCGTTTCGTCGGGATCGGCTTCGGGCGGGGCCGCGGTGTGCCATTTCCGTCCAGGCGTATCCGTTCGGCTGATGACAGGGATCATCGCTTCTGCGGCTGGGGCCTTGTCTGTTCGCGATGCCCTGAAGGATGAATCAGAAAATGTTATAATACATAGGTTTATAGTTCATTGTCCTCTATGTTGGGGGACGGGTGGCCTGTGGCGGGTCGGGGGGAAGGTTGTGGTTGCATCCTTGACAGCAGGGGGCGGGGTCACTATCGTCAACGGGATACGCACAGGGCCTACCTGGCACGGGCGGTGAAGGATGGGCACGGGCAAGTGGCCGGGAATTCCTCCCGAGGCATGGCAATATGCGACCATGGGCATCGAGTTGTTCGCCATCTTCAGCACGTTCGTGGCCGGTGGGCTGCTGCTGGACCGTCGCCTGGACACTCGGCCGGTGTTCACGGTGGTGGGTGCAGTTATCGGTTTCGCCGGCGGGCTGTATCGGATGATGCGGCTGAGCCGGCAATACCGTGACGGTGACGGATTCTGACCTTCCTGCGGGCGTCCGGCCCGGGCAGGAGCGCCATGCGGACCGGGAACCCGAGCATTGGCCGGCTTGTGATGCGGTGCACGGGGGCGACCGTGGCGGTTCTGCTGCTCGGGTCGTACCCGACGTGGTACTGGGCCGGCGAGGCGGGCCTGTGGTCGGCGCTGGTGGCGGGCGGCATTGCGCTGGCGGTGCTGGTGGGCTCGGGCTGGCTGGTCGGGGCCATCGCCCGCCGCAAGGGCGTGGTGGTGGCCGGCCAGGTGTTCCTGGGCAGCGGCCTGGCACGGTTCGGCCTGAGCCTGGGATTGGTCTTCGCGGCCCGGGCGGCGCTGAACCTGCCGATCCGCCCACTGCTGGTCTGGGTGGGCATCACCTATGGTGTGCTGCTGGGCGTGGAAGCCTGGTGGCTCGCGAGGGCCCTGGCCCGCGCAGGCCCTAGAGAAGACGTTCATGAAGTATGCAGCAATGAACATCCTGGCTGACATGAACCCGCTGAAGCACATCCTCGATGTGCCCTGGCAGTTCGGCGGCGAGCCGGCGCCCTGGTTCAGCGCCCAGATTGCCGTGATGATCCTGGCCACCCTGATCCTGCTGATCAGCCTGCCGCTGCTGGCCCGCCTCCGCGTGCCGCGGGGCCGGCAGGCCAGCATGGGCCTGCTGGAACTGACGGTGTTGTTCATCCGCGAGAGCATCGCCCGCCGCGCGATGGGCCCGGCCGCGGAAAAGGCGGTGCCGTTCCTGGCGACGCTGTTCTGTTTCATTCTGGTCAACAACCTGCTGGGGCTGGTGCCGCTTGCAGTGACGAGCGAGGCGTTGGGCCTGGGCGGCTGGGGGGGGGCGTGCCCGCAGGGCCGGCCCCTGAATGTCACGCCCATTGGCGGCACGCCCACGACGGGCCTGTGGGTATGCGTGGCGCTGGCGTCGATGAGTTTCCTGGCGATCATGCTGTCGGGCTACTTCCAGCAGGTCCGCCTGCTGTGGAAGGGCGTCGAGGGCGCCGGTCCGGCCACGCAGCATGCCGGCGACGAGCATCACGGTTCGGCCAGGCCCGGGGCGAACCTCTGGCTGCGCATGTCGCAGTGGCTGATGCGGCGGCGCTGGCCGTTGCCGCTGGCGCTGGTGCTGGCGGTATTTACCTGGCTCAACAACTTCGTGCCGACCATTCCCGGTGTGACGGGGCTGCTCATTTGGCCGGTGCTGCTGGTGCTGGAGTTGATCGGCTTTGTCGCCCGCTCCAGCGCCCTGGCGATCCGCCTGCTGGCCAACGAAACCGGCGGGCACATCCTGCTGGGCGTGCTGATCATCTTCGCTGAGTCGGCCCGGGGCTGGATGATCCCGCTGGTGAGCATCCCGGCGGGCATCGGCTTTCTGCTGCTGACGGTGTTGGAGCTGCTGGTGGCGGTGATCCAGGCGTACATCTTCACCTTCCTGTCCGCCCTGTTTATCGGGCTGGTCGTGAGTCGTCAGCATTAAAGCAGAAGAATGGTGCCCCGGCTGCGACGGGGCGGAGTATAGATAACAGAGAGAGACGCACATGAAGACGTGGATGCTGTGGACGATGGTTCTGGGCGGTGTGCTGCTGGCAGGCGCGGCGGCGATGGCGCAGCCGGCGGTCGAGCGGCCCGGGGAAGACGTACCGCTGATCGTAGCGGGCCCTGCCCCGGCGGAGTCGCAGGAGACCCTCGCCGCCTACGAATGGGCCCGCGGCATCGCCAGGGTCGGCGCGACATTGGGCGCGGGCGTGATCGTGGTCGGCGGCGGCCTGAGCATCTCCCGCATCGCCAGTCATGCCCTGGAGTCGATCGCCCGCCAGCCCGAGGCCGCCACGCAGTTGTTCCTGGCCTGGCTGCTGCCGGCGGCGATGATCGAGGGCTCGATGCTCTTCGCCGTCGTGTTGTGCCTGCTGGTGGTCGTGTAGGACCCCGGCAAGGACGAGGTCCCCGCCTGACCGGTCGGAAAGGACACGCCTTGAACACGCCGAACCGTACAACCTGCTGGATTCTGCTGGGGTTGCTGGCGGCGATGCTGCTGATGCCGACGGCCGCCTGGGCCCAGCCGGGTGAGGACGGCGCCCGCTCGCCCATCCAGGGCGACCGCTGGTACAATGCCCTCTGGGCGCTGGGGCTGTTCGCGGTGCTGATGGCCGTGCTGGGGCGGTTCGCCTGGAAACCGGTGATGAAGACGCTGAAGGACCGCGAACGGTTCGTCGCCGACCAGCTCGCCGACGTCCGCCGCCGTCAGGTCGAGGCCGAGGAGCAGCTCGCCGAGTACCACGAACGGCTCCGGCACACCGAGGAGCAGGCCAAGCAGATCATCGAGCGCGCCCGCCGGGAGGCCCAGACGCTGCACGAGAAGACCCTCCGCGAGGCCCAGCAGAGCGCCACCGAGATGGTCGAGCAGGCCCACCGCGAGATCGAGCAGGCCCGGCTGGACGCCCTGGAGGAGCTCTACCAGCGTTCGGCCGAGCTGGCCACCCAGATGGCCGGGCAGATCGTCCAGCGGCAGTTCAAGGCCGAGGACCACCTGGACCTGATCGAGTCGCACCTGGACCGGCTGCGAAAGGCGGGCCAGGACCCCAACCGCTCATGAATCACGGAACCCAACTCGACCGCGCCGCCGGCGTCGCCCGCCAGTACGCCGAGGCGATCCACGGCCTGGCCGCCCCGGCCGGCCAGGCCGAGGCCGTGCTCGAGGAGCTGCGGGCCGTCGCGGACCTGCTGGCAGGCCAGCCGGAGTTGGGCGAGATGCTCGCCAGCCCCATCGTGCCCGAGGCCCGCAAGCTGGCGGTCATCGAACGAATCTTCACCGATCGACTCAGCGAGCTGGCCTTCGACGCGCTGCGGGTGATCGCGCGGCGCGGGCGGATGGGCATCCTGCCGGCGATCGTGCGGGCGCTGGCCCAGCAGCTCAACCGGCAGCAGGGGGCGTTCGACGTGGAGGTGACCACGGCCGTGCCGCTGGACGAGGCCACCCGCTGGCACGTGCTCGAGAGGGTTCGCGGCATGGTCGCCGGCGAGCCGATCCTGCACGAGCGGGTCGACGGGGCAATCCTCGGCGGGCTGATCATCCGCGTCGGCGACCGCGTCCTGGATGCCAGCGTGCGGCGCGAGCTGGAGGGGTATGACAAGCAGTTGCGCCGCCCGGGCGCCCGTCGGGGCTCGGGCGGTCAGGAGAAGAGCACAGGATGAAGTTCCACGTCGACGAAATCGCCAGCGTAATCCGCCAGGAGATCCGCCAGTACCGCCAGGAGTTCGCCCTGCACGGGCAGGGGCGCGTGCTGGAGGTCGGCGACGGCATCGCCCGGATCTACGGCCTGGCCGAGGCGATGGCCGGCGAGGTGCTCGAGTTCGCCAGCGGGGCGGTCGGGCAGGTGTTCAACCTCGAGCACGACTCGGTCGGGGCGGTGATCTTCGAGGGCTTCCAGTCCATTCGCGAGGGCGACGTCGTCCGCGGCACCGGCAAGCTGCTCGAGGTGCCCGTAGGCCGCGGCATGCTGGGTCGGGTGGTCAGCCCGCTGGGCCAGCCGGTCGACGGCCTGGGCGAGATCCAGGCCGAGGCCCGCATGCCCATCGAGCGGATCGCGCCGGGCCTGGCGCAGCGCCAGCCCGTCGATGTGCCGCTGCAGACGGGCATCAAGGCCATCGACTCGATGATCCCCATCGGCCGGGGGCAGCGCGAGCTGATCATCGGCGACCGCAAGACCGGCAAGACCTCCATC
>JAWLCG010000105.1:0-13256 GCA_041687295.1 Phycisphaerae bacterium
GCACGAGCTGGCCGGTGGCGATCCTCAAGACCCTGCGCACCCGCCGGGTGACCGGCAAGAGCCTGGGCTTTCTCGTGCTGGTCTTCGTGGGCTACCTGTCGGGCATCGCGGCCAAGGTGTCGTTCGCGGCGCTGCACCAGCAGCCGCTGGCGTGGGTGACGGCCCTGTACGCCCTCAACGCCCTGATGGTGGGCACCGATATCCTGCTCTACCTCCGCTTCCGCCGCACCGACGCCCCGACGCCCGCCCCCGAGCCCGAAGCGGTCCGGGCAAAGTAGGGCGGGCACGGCCCGCCGTCGATGGCGTCAGGCGGCCCCCGCGTCGGGGCGGTATCCCCGACCTACGCCTTGCCGCCGGAGCCGAAGACGTCGATGTAGTGCAGGCAGCGGTCGCGGAAGCCGGTGCGGATGGCGTCGAGCGCGTCGAAGTAGATCTTTCGGCTGTCGGGCACGACCTGGCGGAGCCGCTCGCCGGCGGCCAGTGACAGGTCGGTGAAGATGTTCACCTTGCAGATGCCACCCGCGACGGCCTGGCGGAACTGGTCGTCGGACAGGCCCGAGCCGCCATGCAGCGACAGCGGCACGGTCAGGCGCTGGCGGATCTGGCCGAGCAGCTCGCAGTCGATGTGTGGCTGGCCCTTGTAGACGCCGTGGGCGTTGCCGATGGCGACGGCGAGGATGTCGCAGCCGGTCTCGGCGGCGAACCGCTCGGCGACCGCTGGGTCGGTGAACCCCTGGCGGGCCCCGCCGAAGGTGTCGTACTCGCTGCCGAGGCCCACGACGCCCAGCTCGGCCTCGACGGCGGCGCCGACGGCGCGGGCGGCCTGCACCACCTGCTGCGTGTTGGCGATGTTCTCCTCCAGGGGCAGCTTCGCCCCATCGTACATCACGTCGGTGAAGCCCCACTCCAGGGCCCGCAGGCACTGGTCGACCCGCTGGCCGTGGTCGAGCATCAGGGCGACGGGCGTGGCGGCGTCCTCGGCCAGCGTGCGGACGCAGGCGACGAAGGCCCGGGCGTCGGGCTTGTCCAGCAGGCCCGAGTAGACGCCCAGCATCGCCGGCGAGCGGCCCTGGGCCAACGCGGCCAGGATGCCCTCGGCGCTGGCCTGGTCGAAGGTGTTGAACAGCGGAAGGGCGTAGCCGCCGGCCTGGGCCTGCGTAATCGCCTCGCGGATGGAAACCAGGGACATCGGATACTCCGTTGGGGTGAGGACTTCTGTATATAGCCCCCGGCTTGCCGGGGGTCTTGCGGGGGCGCTCGACCCGGCCTACGGGTTATTCCACGGCGGCGCCCCGGGCGGCGAGGAAGGCGAGGGTCTCGGCGAAGCTGGGGATGCCGGCCCGGCCGCTCAGGCGGGTGCACTTGATGGCGGCGACGGCCGAGGCGAACCGCGCGACCCGCCGCAGGTCCCAGCCGTGCAGCAGGCCCACGAGGTAGGCGCCGTGGAAGACGTCGCCGGCGCCCGTCGTGTCGACCACCTCGACTTCAAAGGCCGGCGTGGCGAACGCGTCGTCGGCGGTGCTCGTCAGGCAGCCGGCGGCGCCGAGGGTCTGCACGACCACCCGCGGCCCGGCGGCCAGGGCGGCCCGTCCGGCGGCGGCGGGGTCGGCTTGGCCCGTCAGGGCCGGCGCGAAGCCCTCCCCGCAGATCAGCACGTCCACGTGCTCCAGCAGCACCCGTGTGCGCTCGCCGATGGGCCCAGCCGTCTTGGAGCCGTCGTAGACCACCGTCTTGCCGGCCTGGCGCATCCAGCGGGCGGCGGTGAGGGCGGCGTCGTAGTGGAAGCCGTCCAGCAGCAGGTAGTCGGCGGCGGTCAGGTAGGCGCGGTCGGCGGGGTCGAGGGGGTCAAGCTCTTGAGCGAAGCCCGCCAGGCCGCTGAAGTGGCGCTCACCGGTGTCGGCCTCCACGTAGACGGCCACCACCTGCCGCTCGGGCGCCTCCAGCGTCCGCGCGCGGCGCAGGTCCACGCCCGGCTCAGCCAGCGAGGCCCGCTTGACCAGCCCGGCGTAGCCCGAGCCGATCGTGCCGACGTAGCCCGCCCGCGCCCCGAGCTTCGCCGCCGCCACCATGGCCGTGCCCACCATGCCGCCGCCCTCGAGGGCGAAGTCCTGCATTCGCCCGCCGCGCGCGAACGTGGGCATCTCCCCGACGCGCATCAGCACGTCCAGCGTCGCCAGGCCCACGCCGACGATCTGCACGGGCTGCGCGTTGTCGCGGGGGGTATCAGCGTGCGTCATGGGTTTTCACCGTCAGCGTCTGCCGATTGTGCCCCCGGCCCAAGCCCACGGATTGCCATCCGTGGGCATCGTGGCCGGGCCGTACCTGATGGGGCACAACGCAGCGACAGACGCTCCAGTCCTTCTGGGCGGCCTTGGACGACGTGGCTGCAAACACCGCAGCCACGGCACCCGCGGCGCTCTTGCCCGTTCCTCAAGCTCACGCCACGTGGATCGGCTCGACGTCGAGGAACTTGCACGCCAGCTCCAGCGCGGCCGACTGGTCGCCGTGGATCATGCTGGCGTGGTGGATGAAGCCCTCCTCGACCAGCGTGCGGTAGAGTCTGTCGTGGTCGGCCAGCTCGACCCAGGCCCAGGTGCCCGCCAGCAGCTCCTCGGTGGGCACGATCGTGCCGCGGGTGATCAGCATCCGCCAGGCGCCGTCGAACTCGGTCAGCCGGCACAGCGTGACCGGGCCGGGCTTGAGCTCGAACTGGTACAGGCCGGCCTGGGCGTCGTTGGGCTGGGGGCCCAGCTGGCCGGTCATGTCGCGCCGGCTGCGCAGGGCGGTCTGTCGGCGGTCGCGGGCCAGGCAGGCCGGGGCGTTGCCGCAGTGCCACGCCAGCACGCGGTTGGGCAGCTCGCGGTGGCGGATGGTCCAGTCGATCAGGTGTGGCACGGTGCGGTGCAGCGTGCTGGCCTGGCTGACGAGCATCGACAGGGCGCCCAGCACGTCGGTCTCGCAGGCGGTCAGCATGCCGCGCCCTGTCAGGCGTCCCATCAGGGCGCAGAGCGACACGCCGGACTTCTGCGGCCAGCACTGCATCGCCAGGCCGCTGAGGCGGTTGGTCTCGTACCAGCTGGCCAGCTCCAGCTCGAGCTTGGCCGAGCGGAGGAGGGCATCGTCGGCGACGGTGACCTCGGCGACCCCCTCGCGGATGGCCGAGACGGTCGCGCGGACGGCCTCGTCGTCGTCGGCCCGCTCGTAGGCGGCCCGGGTGATGTCGTCGAAGGGGCGGACGATGACGTTCTGGCCCCACTTGCGGGCCATCGCCAGCTCGTCGTAGGCCACGCTCTCGAACGGCGGCGGGCGCAGGCCCACCTGTCCGATGCGGGCGTTGTCCAGGGCCTTGCCCACGGCCAGGGCGGCCAGGAAGTGCTCCACCTCCCGCCGCAGCTGCGAGTCGCCCGGCAGGTGCAGCCCCGCCCAGCGGTAGCGGAGGCCCCGCCGCTTCAGGGCGGCGGCCAGGGCGAGGTTGCCGCAGTAGCTGTCCGAGACGCGGGCGAGGCTGGCGTCTTCGCGGGCGGGCGGCTCGTTCGTGGCGTAGAGCAGCACCGGCAGGCCCAGCCGTTCGGCGACCTTGGCGGCCGACCGCTCGTCGCCGAAGTCCAGCGGGCAGACGATCAGCCCGTCGAGCCGCTGGGTCGCGAACCAGTCGGCCAGGGCCTGGGCCTGGTCGAGCGTCTGCACGCTGCCGTGGGGGATCGTGCCGGTGGCGGCGTCAACGGTCTGGCCGTCCGCCGCCGGCGTGGGGGCCACCAGCTCGAGCCCGGCGATGGCCCCGAGGGCGGAGAGGCTCTGCTGGCGCATCTGCTCGCACCAGGGCGTCATGCCGAACCGGTGGGTGGGGACGAACCCCACGCGAATCGTGGCGGCCTTCACGGGGCACCTCCTGGAAAAGTCCAGCGGGCAGTGTGCTGTGGCCGTGGCGGCGAATCAAGCCAAAACCGGTTCCGGCAGGGACGGCTCGGCCTCGCTGACGGGTGCCCGGGCTGGCCAAACCGTCTATAGTTACACGGGGTGAACCATGGACAGGACGAGTCGGACAAACACACGAGCCGCCCCGGCCCGGGCGCTGGTGCTGACGGCCCTGCTGACGATGCTGACGGGCCTGGGCTGTGCGGGGCGCGAGCGGCTGGACATGGTGGCGATGCCCGCCGCCGCCCGGGCTGCCAATGCCTTCGAGGCCTGGGATGCCGATCGCGACGGCCGGGCCGATCTGTTCCTCTACGCCGACGACACGGGCCGGGTGGATCGCCTGGGCTTCGACCGCGACATGGACGGCCTGCCCGACCAGGTGGTCGATCTCGACGCCATCCCCCTGGAGCGATGCCGCCACCTCGTGCTCATTGTGGAGGGCGTGAGCTTCGCCGAGATGGCCCAGTTGGTCGAGGCGGGGCGGTTCCGCTTCCTCCACCCGCCCTCGAAGGTCGTCGCGAGCTACCCGGCCATGACCGACCTGTCGCTCTCGGACCTGCTGCACTACATTCCGTCGCTAGGCTACGAGGCCGTCTACTACGACCACACGCACAACCGCTTGCGGGGCAGCGCCCTGGGCTATCTGCAGGGCGAGAACCAGGCCCACTCGCGCCTGCTGGGCTACCAGACGAACCGCTTCTGGACGGGCCTGGCCTACCTGTGGCCCCGGGTGTCCTACGCCCGCGAGCTGCCCGACCTGATGGCCCGGCTCCGCCAGGAGCGCAGCAAGGAGATCATCGCCTACTTCGGCACGACCGCCGGCGTGGTGACCGCCGGCGGGCTCGACCGTCAGCGGGCGGTGCTCGACGACGTCGAGCAATTCATCCTCCGGGTGCTCTGGGAGACGCGGGGCATGACGAAGATCACGCTGCTGGCCGACCATGGCCACACCTACACCCGCGCCCGGCCGCTGGAGGCCGAGGCGTTTCTGGAATCCCGCGGCTGGCGGGTGCGGCGGGACCTGCGCGGGCCGCGGGACGTGGTCTACATCCGCTTTGGGCTGGTGACCTTCGCGGGTTTCGCCACGCGCAGCCCGGCGGCCCTGGCCGGGGACCTCATCGAGCTCGAGGGCGTGGAGCTGGCCAGCTACGCCGACGGGCCCGACGTGGTGCTGCTGCGAAACGATGGCTCCCGGGCCCGCGTCCGCCAGCGCGACGGACGCTTCGCCTACGAGCCGCTCGTCGGCGACCCGCTGGAGCTGGCCGAGTTGCTGGAGGCCATCCCCGCCGACGCCGAGGGCTTCCGCGACGCCGACGCCCTGCTGGCCGCGACGGTCGACCACGTCTACCCCGCGCCGCTGCAACGGCTGTGGTACGCGCACTTCGGCCTGGCCCGCAACCCGCCCGACGTCGTGTGCAGCCTGGACGACGACGTCTACGCCGGCTCGTCCGCCTTCGGGGCCCTGGCGAGGGTCGCCAGCACCCACGGCGGGCTCAACCGCGCCAACAGCGTCACCTTCATCGCCTCGACCCTCGGCCCGCTGCCGCCGGTGATGCGGATGCGCGACATCCACCACGCCCTGGCCGACCACTGGGGCCGGCCCTGGCCCCTGGGGCGGTAGGGCTCGTAGGCTCTCTTCGAGCAGCGCGAGGCCCGGCACGAAGGCGGGAGAAGGAAGAGGGGCCACAGAGGCACAGAGGACACAGAGAGAAGAAGCACAGAGGGCTTCAGAGCTGCAGAGAGTCCAGTAGGGTGTGCAGGTTCGCGGAGCGTGAGCGGAGCGGTTCTGCACACGCAACGAGGGCGTCAGAGCGCCCGCAAAGCGCCGGGGTGCCGTGGCTACGGCGTTTGTAGCCACGTCTGTGGCGATGCTCGTGGAAGCGCGATGGTGGGTGGTTGCAGTGGTGTTCCCGGTGTGTTAGGGTTGGGGGCATGGGGACGCTGTTTCCCGATCTTGACGAGCAGGCCCTGGCCTTGGCCGAGCGGGTGGACCCGCGGTATGCGCCGGTCTGGCAGGGCCGGCCGGCGGCTGAGCGGGCGGCCCTGGCGCGGTACTACCTGCCCCACGGTTCGGCCAAGTCGACGCTGAGCCCCAGCCGTCCGCGAGTGGTGAAGTGGTACTGCCCGTTCGCGGACCAGCGGCAGTTCCCGTCGGGACACCGCTACTGCATCAACGTCTACACGGGCTGTGCCCACGGGTGCGTCTACTGCTACGCGGCCGGCTACCTGGCGATGGACGCCCGGCCCAAGACGGACTTCCGACGGATGCTCTTGCGCGACCTGGCGGACCTGGAGGCCTTTGACGTGCCGGCCGCGCCGGTTCATTTGTCGAACAGCACCGATTGTCTGCAGCCTCTGGAGGCCGAGCGGGGCGATACGCTGTTCACGCTGCGGCAGTTGGTCGAGCACAGGCGTCGGTTCACCACACTGACGCTGCTGACCAAGAACCCCTCCCTGGCGGCCAGGCCGGAGTACCTGCAGGCCCTGGGGGCGCTGGATGAAGGGCCGGGGCGACGCGTGGTGGTGGAGGTGAGCCTGGCCTTCTGGCGCGAGGACGTCGCCCGGGCCTACGATCCCGGCGCTCCGAGCGTGGCTGATCGCGTCGCCGCCATCCGCGCGTTGCGGCGGGCGGGCCTGGCCGTGGTGCTTCGCGTCTCGCCGACCTACCCCATCGATCAGGCTCCGCCCGGGCAGACCGCACCGCAGACAAGGGCCGACCTTCAGGCACTGGCCCGGCTGGCCGGCGAGGAGGGCATCGGGCGGATCGTCCACACGCCGGCGAAGATTGTTCGGCCCCGCCACGGCGGGCTGCACCCGCGCATGGCGGCCATGCTCCAGCTCTATCGCCGCCTGGCCGGCTCACAGGGGCTGGAGTTCCGCGGCGGGGCCTGGCGGCTTCCACACGCGGTGGCCCAACACGCCATCGTGGGGCCGGTCCAGGACGTCTGCAGGTCGCACGGCATCCAGGCCGTCTTCTGCAGGAGTCATCTGTTGGAGACGCGGTAGTCCAGTAGGGTGTGCAGGTTCGCGGAGCGTCAGCGGAGCGGTTCTGCACACGGAACGAGGGCGCCAGAGAGCCCGCGAGAGGCCGGGGCCGAGGTTGCGTGCGCAGAACCCCGCCTGCGCTGGCGCTGCGGCGGGAACCTGCACACCCTACCCGCTGAGGCCAACCGGTTTTTGCTCGCGGTGTCTTTGACGCCGCGCTAGAATGGCTGGCCGGGTTGCACGAGTGGGACCACACGTCTGGGCCGGTCGCAGGGCCGGCCTCTGGAATGGGAGGCGCAGCCATGCGGCACTGTGCGGTGACGGTTCTTGTGGCGGTGATTCTGGGGCTTTGCACGCAATCGGCCCTGGCCCAGGCGGACGAGGCGACGACGCCCACGCAGACCGGGCCCGGCTACGTCTGGTGGGAGGGCGAGGACGCCGTCGAGGCCAACTTCCCGCCGGCCAGCGAGGCCCCGCGGCAGGACGGGCTGCCCGGCTCGGCCCGGGAGATCCTCTCCGGCGGCGACTGGCTCCTGGCCAGCGGGCCTGTGCCGGAGGGCGGCTTTGGGGCGAGCTACCGCATCGAGGTGCCCGAGGGCGGCGAGTACGAGCTGTGGGCCCGCGTGGGCTGGCGGGGCTGGGCGGGCAACGAGTGGCGCTTCGACGAGGACGACTGGAAGCTCGCCTCCGCCGACGATTCGTTCCACCAGGCCGTCCACTTCGCCCAGTTCCGCCCGGCCAGCTGGACGCTGGTCGACCGCGTCACACTCGAGCCTGGCACGCACACGTTCCAGATCCGCATCGCCGGCCAGGCCGAGGCCCTGCAGGGCTTCGACTGCTTCGTCCTGGCGAAGCGCCCCTTCGTGCCGCTGGGCAAGTACCGCCCCGACGAAACCATCGACACACGCCCCCTCCGCGAGGGCGGCGGGGGGTGGTGGCCCTTCCAGCCGCCGTACCTCCCCGATGCCACCAAGGGCCTGGACCTCTCGACGATGAACGCCCCCGTCGACGAGCACGGCTTCGTCGAGATGCGCGACGGCGAGCTGTTCTTCGCCGACGGGGAGCCGGTGCGGTTCTGGGGCATCAACACGGGTTATCACAACGGGCACATGGTCTTCCCGACGCACGCGACGGCCGACCGCATGGCCGAGCACTTCGCGCGGATCGGCGTCAACTGCGTCCGCATCCACGTGCTGCACGCGGCCAACAGCCTGATCGACCCCACGCGCGACGACACGCAGCACTTCAACGAAGACCGGCTCGACCGGCTGGAGTACTGGGTGGCCGCCCTGCGCAAGAAGGGCATCTACATCAACCTCGACCTGGTCTTCCATCGCGAGTTCAAGGCCGGCGACGAGATCGACTTCGAGCTCACCCAGGCCGCCGCCGAGGAGGGCTACAACGTCTCGTGGGCGGCGGGCAGCGCGGCCCTGTTCCACCCGCGCGCGATCGAGCTCAACCGCGTCCTCTACCGCAAGCTGCTCGAGCGGACCAACCCCTACACCGGCCTGCGGTGGCTCGACGACCCGCAGATGGCCATGCTGACGATCCAGAACGAGCAGTCGATCTTCTGGGGCACCACGAACATCCACAAGGGGGCCGTCCGCGAGCTGCTCGATCGGCTATACACCGACTGGCTGCGGCAGCGCTACGCCAGCCAGGCCGAGCTGGCCGAGGCGTGGCAGGTGCCGGACCAGCGCTCGCCGTTCGAGGAGGGTGAGGACCTCGATGAGGGAGTCATCCGCCTGGGGCAGGTGGGCGTGCAGTCGGCCCCGCACCTGGTGCAGCGGGGGCTCGACCAGATCCGCTTCCTCTACGACGTGGAGACGGGCTTCTACCGCGACACCCTCGCGGCCATGCGCGAGTGGGGGGTGCAGTGCCCGATCATCACCTCCAACTGGGCCGGCGCGGGCCAGACGACGCGCCTGGTGCTGCAGGCGTCGGCGCTGGGCGGGATCGTCGACCGGCACGACTACTTCAACGCCGCCCAGTCGATGCTCGCCCAGGTGGGCCGGGGGATTCCGGGCTCGGCCTTCGACCAGGTGGCCGGGCGGGGGTTCAGCATCTCCGAGTGGAACCACGGCGTGGACGGCCAGTACGCGCCCGAGACGATGCCGCTGGTGGCGACGGTGGGGGCCTTCCAGGGCTGGGACGCGCTGTTCCAGTTCACCGCGACCTCCCCGACGTGGGAGACCTACCTGCGCGGCCTGAACGTGACGGCCGCCCACCAGGCGCTCTACCCGGCCGCCGCCCTGATCTTCCGCCGCCAGGATATCCGCCCCGGCGAGGTGGTCTACGAGCGGCGGCGCGACCCGGCCTGGCAGTTCAGCTTCGAGCGCGAGCAGCGCCGCGTGCCGGCCGAGTTGCTGGCCATCGGGCGGGTGCTCAACGTCTACGTCGACGAGCCGCAGGACGACCTGCTGCGGCAGGACATGGTCGATGAGCTGTGGGACCGCGAGCAGGGCATCTGCCGGGCCAACACGGGCCAGTTCGAGTGGCGCTACGGCGAGGGGTGGATGCGCCTCGACGCCGAACGCACGCAGGGCGCCTTCGGCGCGATCGGTGGCCGGGCCATCGAGTGCCCCGACGTGACGGTCCAGACGCCCAACGCGTTCTGCGCGATCCTGGTGCAGAGCCTCGACGGCCAGGCCATCCCGCAGGCGTCGCGCCTGCTGGTCTCGGCGGCGGGTCGGGCGATGAACCAGCAGGCCGGCGACGAGGGCGACCAGGCCCAGCCGCCCTGCCTGATGGAGCCGGTGACCGGCACCGTCAGCGTCCGCACGCCGGCGACGCGCGTCTACGCCCTGAGCGCCTTCGGCGACCGCCTGGACGAGGTGGACGCCCAGCGCGACGGCGAGCAGCTGCGCTTCGAACTCACCGGCGAGCCGCAGGTGCTGTTCTACGAGCTGACGGGCGAGTGATCCCGTAGGGCGGGCACGGCCCGCCGCGGGGGCGCCAGACCGTACCGTGGCGCCAGGGGCCATCGTCGACGGGCGATGCCCGCCCCACGAAGGGCGTTCGTCACGTGTTCAGATTGTGGGGCAGCTCGAGGCCCTGGCGGGCCATGCGGACGCGCCAGGCGTCGCGGTCCTCCCCGGGGTCGGGGAAGATCGGGCTGGGCACCCGGGCCGTGCGGAAGAGCGCCTCGGCCCGGGCGACGACGTCGGGATGGTGGCTGGCCAGGTCGTTGCGCTCGGAGGGGTCGGCGTTGGCGTCGTAGAGCTCGGTGGGCTGATCGGGGTGGGGGCGGTAGGCCTTCCATTGCCCCATCCGCACGGCCTGCTCGGCCCCGAAGGTCTCGCAGAACTCCCAGTAGAAGTAGTCGCGCTGGGGGATCGAGCCCTCGCCGCGAAGCATGCCCGCGATGCTCACACCGTCGAGCCCCGGCGGCGCAGCGGCCCCGGCCAGCTCGGCGGCGGTGGCGAAGAAGTCGTAGAACGCCCAGGGGTCATCGCAGACGGCCCCCGCGGGCGTGTGGCCTGGCCAGTGGGCGATCATCGGCACGCGGAGCCCGCCCTCGTTGAGGTTGCCCTTGCCGCCGCGGAAGGGCCCGCTGTGGCCGAAGAAGTCGTCGAAGGTCGGCAGGCCCTCCTCGGCCTTGACGTAGCTGCGGGCGCTGTAGCCGTTGTCGCTGCAGAAGAAGATCAGCGTGTTGTCGAAGACGCCCAGCTCCTTGAGCAGGGCGACCACCCGGCCGACCTCGTCGTCCATCCGCGTGATCATGGCCGCCCACTCCTTGTGGCGGACGTCGGGCCAGTCCAGCTCGGCGTAGCGGCCCAGTTCCGGCACGGCCAGCGAGCCGTGGGGGATCGTGTAGGCCAGGTACAGGAACATCGGCCGATCCGCATTGGCGCGGATGAACTGCCGCGAGGCCTCCGCGTAGACGTCGAACGAGTACTGCGCGGCCGAGGGGTCGGCCATCATGTCCAACACGATGCGGCCCTGGCTGTCGTAGCGGCGGGGCCGGTTGTGGTTGAAGCCCTCGTGCTGGGGATACGGCGTGCGGGTCTCGTTCTCGAAGAGGTAGGGCGGGTAGTAGCTGTGGGCGTGCCGCTGGTTGAGGTAGCCGCGGAACTGCTCGAAGCCCTTCTGCCGCGGCTGGCCGGACTGGTCCTCCACGGCCAGACCCCACTTGCCGAACAGCCCCGTCGCGTAGCCGGCCGCGTGCAGGGCCTCGGCCACCGTCACGTCGGAGGGCTGGAGGTGGTGGCGGTAGCCCTCGACCATATTGGCCCGGACGGTCGCATGGCCGCTGTGCAGGCCCTGCATCAGCGTGCTGCGGGCCGGGGCGCAGATCGGCGAGCCGCAGTAGCACTGCGTGAACCGCGTGCCGCCGGCGGCCAGGGCGTCGATGTGGGGCGTGGCGATCTTGCCCTGGCCGTAGCAGCCCAGGTCGCCCCAGCTCAGGTCGTCGGACATGATCCACAGGATGTTCGGGCGCGGGTCGTCGCGGCGTGCGGTCACGGCGGTCTCCTTTGGGCGAGGGGCTGCGGGTCGGTCTGTCCGAGTGTAGCGGCCCGGCCGGTGGAGGCAAGCCTCTGCCGCGGCCGATGTGCCTGTGGCCGCGGGCCCGGCGGGGCGGTACAATCGGCCCGAGTCGAGAAACCCCCGTCAAGGAGTGCGCGATGAGCTCGCTGATCGACGTCGTCAGCATGACGATGCGTGGCCTGGGCTGCGGCGACGTGGCCCGCAACCGCCAGGCCGTGCTGGATGTGGTGGACCAGGCCCTTCGCGGCCCGGCCGACCTGGTGTGCCTGCCGGAGACCTTCACCCTGGCCGGCCTGGGGCCCGAAACCTGCGTCATCGCCGAGCCCGCCCGCTACACCGAGCCGGTGCCCGGCCCGACCACCGACGCCTTCGCCATCCGCGCCCGTGAGCACCGCTGCTACATCCTGTGCCCGATCCTGACCCAGCGCGACGGCCGGACCTACAACTCCGCCGTGCTGCTCGACCGCCAGGGCCAGGTCGCCGGCGTGTACGACAAGCAGAACCCCGTCACCGTTACGGGCGACTACACCCACATCGAGGCCGACGCCACTCCCGGCCAGCACGCCGGCGTGTTCGACCTGGACTGCGGGCCCATCGGCGTGCGGATCTGCTTCGACGCGACCTTCCCCGACGCCTGGACTCCGCTGGCCGAGGCGGGCGTGCGGCTGGTGGTCTGGCCCAGCGCGTACCCGGGCGGCCTGGCGCTGCGGACGTACGCCTTCATGCATCAGTTCTGGGTGGTCTCGGCCACCGGGGGGTTGCCGGCCGTCGTGGTCGATCCGTGCGGGCAGGTGGTGGCCTCGGCCGACGAGGGGGGGCGGTTCTTTCGCCACCGGCTCAACCTCGACTACGTCGTGAGCCACTGCGACTTCAACTACGCCATCCCCGCCCGCCTGGCCGAGGCGTACGGCGAGCGGGTTCGCGTGAGCTGGCACCCGGCCGAGCAGCGGATGCTCGTCGAGCCGCTCGACCCGGCCATCACCACCGCCCAACTCCGCGAGCAGTTCGGCTTCGAGCCCATCGACGACTACACCCGCCGGCACCGCGAGGTCTACCGCCAGGTCCTCGCCGGCGAGCCGCTGGCCCCCCAAACCGCCCCGCCCGGCTCCCGCCAACAGTGGCGGCCGTGAACTGGGTTCGTTTCGATGGCGGAAAACGGCCGTAAGGTCCCTGCGTGAACGGCGTTCTGCTGTTGGAAATTGGGTTCGTTTCGTCAGAACCCCCCATTGGCCGCCCGGCGCTTTGGAGTGCGGCGACGCAGTCGCCGCTTTGGCTTGGGCGGCCTGGAGCCAAAGCGGCGAATCCTTCGCCGCACTCCATACGGCCCAGGCCGCCTGGTCGGAATTGGGTTCGTTCGGTACGCGGGAAACGCGCGCAAGGGGCTTCGTTCCAAGGGTTAGAGTTGCACCCAATTGGGTTCGTTTCAACGGGACCGGTCTTGGCGACTCCTGGCGTAGTTTCAATTATTGAGTTTTTATTGCGTTCTACGAGGGGTCGCCCTGTGCACCACAATATTTGATGCAGTAACGCGTTAAAGCATTGACGCATTGACGGAAGCCTCCCTCGTCTCCGGGGTCTGCAGATTCCGCTCCACTTTTTCCGAAGCGCCAACGCCTTCCCCGCGACTACCCCCCTGGCCCTGATCGGTAGGGTGTGCAGATTCGCGGAGCACCAGCGCAGCGGTTCTGCACACGGGCGAGGGCGGCGGGCGGCTGAGGCGCCTGGCGCCGGTGTTCCGTGTGCAGGACCCCGCCTTCGCTGCGCTACGGCGAGAACCTGCACACCCTACGGGCTGCGGGCAGCCCAAGCCCACGGAATGCCGGGCCTGTTGCCCAATTATTCGTTTTTGGGGCCAATGAATGCGCGCA
>JAWLCG010000106.1:0-13241 GCA_041687295.1 Phycisphaerae bacterium
TGGCACGAATCACGACCGATGGCACGAATCTGGAGGAGGAGGCCGGGGAGAGACCCAAAGACGTGGCTACAAACGCCGTAGCCACCCGGACGCTTTTTCCATTTCGGAGACGCTATAGCCGGGGGGGAGGCAAGCCTCACCGTTGGCGGACAGGCGGGCGGGCTGGGGGCCACTGCAGACGGGAGGTCTGCTAGGCATCGAGGCGGAAGTTGCGCATCTTGCGGATCAGCGTGCTGCGGTGGATGCCCAGCAGGCGGGCGGCCTCGCTGCGGTTCCAGGCGGCGTAGTCGAGGGCACGGCAGATGGCCTGGCGTTCAGCCTCGACCAGCGTGAGGATGCGGGGGCGGTCCTCCAGACTGGTCATCCGGCCGGGGGCAGGCGACACGCCGGCCGGCTCGGGGGGGCCGTGGTAGCCGTAGCCGTCATCCCAGGCCGTCAGGCCCGGCGACAGCGGGGGCTGGTCGGTCGCGTAGAGCCTCTCGATGTACGCACTGAGCTCGCGGACGTTGCCGGGCCAGGGGTACTCGCGAAGCTGTCGGCGGAGTTGGCTGCCCAGCTGCACCGGCGGGCGGCGGTAGTCGCGGGCGAAGCTCCGCACGAAGTGCTCGACCAGCGGGTCGATGTCCTCGGGCCGGCTGCGCAGCGGGGGGATCTCGATGCGGACGATATTGATGCGGTGGTACAGGTCCGCGCGGAAGTCCCCCTCCTGCACCATCTTCCAGAGGCTACGGTTGGTGCTGGCCACGAAGCGGGTGTTCACCCGCACGGGCCGGGGGGCTCCTACGGGGGTCGCCTCGTGCTCCTGGAGCAGGCGGAGCAGCTTGGGCTGGAGGTTCAGGGGGATCTCGCCGATCTCGTCGAGCAGCAGCGTGCCCCGGTCGGCGGAGCGAACCACGCCGAGTGTCTCGCTGGCGGCCCCGGTGAACGCGCCCTTGATGTGGCCAAAGAGCTGGCTCTCGAAGAGCGTCTCGCTGACGCCGGCACAGTTGAGGGGGATGAACGGCTCGGCCCGCCGCGACGAGCGCACGTGGATGCGACGGGCCAGCAACTCCTTGCCCGTGCCGCTCTCGCCCTCGAGCAGGACGATGCAATCGTTGGCCGCCACGGCGTCGATGATCGCGAGCACCTGGCGGAACAACGGGCTGCGAGCGATAATTTCGTAATCGCCGCACGCCGTTGCAGAGGCTGAGCGGTCCTCTGCGGGTCCGGTTATCCCCGTGTGCAGACTCATTCTGCCTTTTTTCTTTTAAGATGCAGCCGAGCGCGTGTCGATTTGAGCTTGAGCGCCTCCGTAGCATCTTCTTAGATACAGCCAATCCGCGATCTTGGCAACGGCCAAAATCCTACTTTGTAAGGAACTCGCCCTAATCCGGGGCCGCGAGAGTGGAGCACTAATCATAAAAATCTGATTATCTCGAAAACCCACTCGCTTGCCTGCATCCCCACGCCCCGCCCGATGGGGGTTTGCCGAAGGCATCCCTCCCTCTAGCCGATAACAGAACAGGTGCGCCCGCGGACTGGCCGGGCCGGCAGACGCCGCCGGGGCGGTCCGTCGTCCTGGCCAGGCCAGCGCCAGGCCGCCGGGCGTATCGTAGGCTGCAGTCAGCGGTTCCTGGCGGGGTTTCCAGGCGACCGGCCAGCCCCTATAGACGCGGACGATGACGTCATCCATGCCGTTTTCCAACCGAAACATCCGGATTGGCCTGCAGACCAAGGCCGTCATCATCCTGACCTTCATGGTTCTGGGTGTGGCTTTGGCGGGCGGGTGGCTGTACCTGCACCTGGTGCGGACGTGGGCGGTGCAGTCCGAAACCGTGCAGGCGGAGCGCCTGGCGACGGGGCTGACGCTGTCGGCGTCGGGCCCGCTGGCCCTAAGCGACCGGGAGGGTCTCAGCCAACTCGCCCGCGACCTGCTGGCCGTCGACCACGTGCTGTTTGTGGCCTTTGTGGACAAGAACGGCCAGGAGATCGCCAGTGCCAGCCGCGGCGCCGACGGCCGCTCGGCCTGGCCGCTGATCCCCGAGGCCGCCACCGTCAGCTACATCCGCCCCGGGCGGGCCCAGACGCTGCTGGTGGCCCGGCCCGTCCTGGCCACCTCCGCCGACGGCGAGGGCCAACTGGTCGGCGGCGTCCGCCTGGCCTTTGACAGCCAGCGCGTGCTCAGCCGCATCCAGCAGGCCCAGAGCACGATGATGGTCCTGGCCTGCCTGCTCGTGCTGGGGGCTGTGCCGGTGGGCTACCTGCTGGTCTGGCGCGTCCTGCTGCTGCCGTTGCGCCGGCTGATGGAGGCCACTCACCGCCTGGCCGGGGGCGACTTCGCCGCCCGGGCGGCCGTGGCCGGCCACGACGAGATCGCCTACCTGGCCGAGTCGTTCAACACCATGGCCGGCCAGATCGAGATGCAGCGGACCCAGCTGATCGAGGCCAACGAGCAGCTCGAGGAGAAGGTCCAGATCCGCACGGCCGAGCTGGACCGGGCCAACCACCGCCTCAGTGCCGAGATGGCCGAGAAGGACGACTTCCTCCGCGCCGTCAGCCATGACCTCAACGCCCCGCTGCGGAACATCGGGGGCATGGCGACGATGATCCAGATGAAGTTCGGCCCGCAGCTGCCCGAGGACGTCATCACCCGCCTCGGACGCATCCAGGTCAACGTCGAGGCCCAGACCGAACTCATCCAGGAGCTGCTCGAGCTCAGCCGGATCCGCAGTCGGCCCCAGCGGCGGGAGTGGACCGACATGGGCGAGCTGATGACCCAGATCGGTGCGGGCTTCGAGTACGACCTCAAGCAGCGGACCATCGAGCTGACGGTAGCCGAGGGCATGCCCCGCCTCTACGTCGAGCGCAGCCGGATGCGCCAGGTGTTCCAGAACCTCATCGACAACGCCATCAAGTACATGGGCGACCGGGACGATGGAAGAATAGACATTCGCCATCGTCTGCACGAGGGCGAGCATGTGTTCAGCGTGGCCGACAACGGCCCGGGCATCGCCCCCGAGGACCAGCAGCGGATCTTTTGTGTGTTCCGCCGTGCCGCCAGCGCCAGCACCACCCGCGTGCCCGGCAAGGGCGTGGGCCTGGCCAGCGTCAAGACCATCGTGAGCAACTACGATGGGCGCGTGTGGGTCGAGAGCCAGCCCGGCGCCGGCTCGACGTTTCACGTGGCCCTGGCCCAGCGGCGAACCGAACCTGCGGAGAATGAGTGCCATGACAGCCATCGCGACTCGACGGCCCGTTCGGCCGATCACTGTCTTACTGGTCGATGACGACCCGGACTGCCGGCTGCTGCTGCGCGACGCGATCGAGCAGGGCGCCAGCGTCCACCGGGTCTTCGAGGTCTCCAGCGGGCAGGAGGCGCTGAGCTTCCTGCACCGCCGGGGCCCCCACGCCCACGCGCCGCGTCCGGACCTGATCTGCCTGGACCTGGAGATGCCCGGCCTGACCGGACACGAGGTCCTCGAGACCATCAAGAACGACCCCGAGCTCAGCTCGATCCCGGTGGTGATGCTCACCGGCGTCGACAACGACAGCGACAAGCGCCGCGCCGCCGAGCACGGCGTCAACAGCTACACCCTCAAGCCCAGCGACCCCCGCGCCTTCATCGAGGTCGCCCAGGCCGTCACGGACTATTGGCTCCGCCTGCACCAGTTCCCCGAGTCGGACGCGCAGGCCTCTGGCGAGGACTTCCATGGTTAACCTGCCCCAAGCCTCGGCCCCCTGCCCCCGGGTGCTGATCGTGGAGGACGACCCCGACCAGCGCGAGCTGATCGAGGAGGTCCTGCGCAGCTACTTCAGCGGCAGCGACGGCGAGGCCATCGTCAGCGTCGGCTCGGCCGCCGAGTGCCTCGCGCTGGAGCTGGAGGGCTTCGACGTGGTCCTGCTGGACTACAACCTGCCCGACTGCGAGGGCCTGTCGCTGCTGAAGCAGATCCTCCAGCGGGCGGACCTGCCGGTGATCTTCGTGACCGGCGAGAACGTCACCACCACCGCCGTCGAGGCCATCCGCGCCGGCGCGACCGACTACATGGTCAAGCTGGGCGACTACCTCTTCGCGATCCCCATCCTGGTCGAGAAGAACATCCGCCAGCACCAGATCCAGCAGGAGAACCGCTCCCTGCAGGGCCAGCTGCAGGCCAGCCTCGAGGAGATCCGCGTCAAGAATGCCCAACTCGAGGAGTCGCTGGTCAAGCTCGAGCGGGCCGCCGCCACCGACCACCTGACCGGCCTGTCCAACCGCCGCCACTTCGGCGTCATGCTCGACCGCACCTACAGCGAGGCCGTCCGCTACAACTTCGACCTCTCCTGTCTCATGCTCGACCTGGACAACTACAAGACCCTCAACGACACCCTGGGCCACCAGATGGGCGACAAGATCCTCATCATCACCGCCCAGGTCATCCAGGCCAATCTCCGCACCAGCGACCTGGCCGCCCGCTACGGCGGCGACGAGTTCGTCCTGCTGCTGCCCCACACCTCGGTGGACATGGCCGTCACCGTCGGCGAGCGCATCCGCAAGGAAATGGTCCAGACCTGCCGCCAGTACCTGGCCACCGACTGCGGCCTGGGCATGAGCGTCGGCGTCGCCAGCCTCCGCCAGCACCAGCCCACCCGCGCCGACGACCTGGTCGCCCTGGCCGACAAGGCGCTCTACATCGCCAAGGACGCCGGGCGAAACTGCATCAGCGTCTTCGGCCAGCAGACCGTCGCCAGTAAGAGCTAACGGCCCGTAGGCCAAATTGAGCCCCGAAGGGGCTCCGAACCACGGCCATTCGGGGGCTGCGAACCGCAGCCCAAAGCGCCTCCGGCCCAAGCCCACGGATTGCCATCCGTGGGCATCGTGGCCGGACCGTTGATCTCGAGGCGCAGCGCATCGGCACGTCCGGGCGCAAGACGCTCTAGACCGTTTGCCCCTCGGACGTGCGGGGACACTGGACCCCGCCGGGGACGGCCCGCCCCGATGCCCACGGAAGGCATTCCGTGGGCTTGGGCCGAGTGCACCTTGCGGACCCGCAGGCGCAATCGGAAAGACGCTCTAGAAGTCGAACATGACCGGCCCGTGAGTGCCGGTGACGGCGTAGTAGATCATGCCCCAGACGGCCAGGAGGATGCGGCTGGCGAAGTCGCCGGCCATCAGGCCGATGAACATCGGCTTGAACCGCGTAAAGGCGGACCCGCCCCCCACGCGAATCATCATGAACTTGAGGAACCAGCCCATCATCCAGCTGCCGGCCATCACCTGCATGGGCCAGGTGCCCCACAGCAGGAACAGCACCGGGTGCAGGGGCCACCAGCTGAAGCGCAGGCGCAGGGCGCTGGTCACCACGACCAGACCGAAACCGATCCCCCCGACCACCAGGAACGTCCGGTTGACCTCCGCCAGCGACCAGGCCACGCCGGCGGCCCCGGGCGGGCGATTCTCAAAGTCGCGCCACGCGCCCATCATTGCATCCCACGGCGCCCGGGCGACGGCCGTCGACCAGCCCAGGCTCACCGTGCCGAAGTTGTACTGCAGGATGATCGCCCCCAGCACGCCCAGCAGCAGGCACAGCAGCACCGTCGGCAGCAACCCCCAGGTGAAGCGGGTCGGTCGGACGCCGCCATTCTCGCCGATCTTCAGGGCGTTGGCGACCAGGGGCATCATCTTGACGCGGGGGTCCCAGGTCGACTGGGCGGCCAGGATGGCCATGATGGCGAACATGTGGGGCCCCAAAGCGGCCGAGCCGAGCATCGCCTGGAGGAACCCGCCCGCGTGCCACCAGACGTGGAACGAGTACATGCCCGTCTCGGCGTTCATGCGGGTCAGGCACAGCATGATCACGCCCGACAGCAGCACCACCCCCACCGCCAGCGGCCAGGCCAGGCCCACCGCCGTCAGGACCCCCACCATGCCCGCCGCCGCCAGGACCGCCAGGCGGAACGCCCACAGCACGGCCGGGCTCACCGGGTCGCCCACGCGCACGCCCAGCGCCCGGCTCAGGACGCTGCCGTAGTAGTACCGCCCGGTGTAGACGATGATCGCCGCCAGGCCCAGGTACGAGCCCATCTTCTGAAAGCTCTCGATGTTCTGCGACAGGCCGCCCACGTTGGACGCCCGGGGGTTCAGGCCGAAGCTGTGCAGCAGCAGAAAGACGGCGGCGAAGAGGATCGGGCTGATGCCCATCGAAAACGACACGTCCGTACTGACCAGGAAGGCGAAGCCCAGCACGATGAAGTTGATCCGCGGCTTGAGCACCCACAGGGCCAGGTCGGGGGCAATGTTGAGGAAGGGCCACTTCTGCAGCACCGCCGTGAAGTCGAACAGCAGCGGCACGGAGAAGGGCATCTGCGTCCAGCGGGCCACGCCGTTGAATAGCAGGATCGCCATCACCGGCACGAAGCCGAACCAGAACTCCCGCCGGTAGAAGATCGCCGGCCAGGCCCGCTCGCCGGCGCCGTGGATGAGCTCGCTGGCCAGCTCGGCCACCGGATAGCGCAGGCGTTCTCGATGCGCCCACTGCGGGTGCAGCACCAGCGCCATGCACACCGACGCCGTGAACCCCAGCCCCAGAAGCGGCAGCCAGAAGCCCAGCGTCTTGTCCCATGCACCCCACGGGACGCCCGAGACCCCCACCCGCTCACCGGGCCGCAAGCCCTGCTGCAGACCGTAGACGATCCGGTCGTCCGGCACGCCGTCGCCGTCGGGGTCGATGTCCACGAGCATGCAGGCCGGGGCGTAGCTCAGCAGGTCGCGCTCCTGCCAGCCGGGGTTGGCGGCCTGGTAGCGGTGCGGCAGGCTCACCAGCGGCGTGAAGTGCCACAGCAGCCCCGGGCTGGGCATCATCGCCGCCACCAGCAGCATGCCGATCACCACGCTCCAGTCGCGACCGTCGAGCCGCTGGCCCGGCAGCCAGCGCAGCAGCGGGTTGACCACCAGCATGCACATCACCAGCAGGCCGAAGACGCTCAACGGGATCAGGTGATCGGCCACGCGGGCCTGGGCCAGCAGGTAGTCGTTCGCCCAGCCGAACGTCGCCAGCAGGACCGCCAGGACCAGACCGATGATTACGGCTCGTGGGCGCATGCTCGTCCTTCAGTGGCCGCCTAGGCCAGCAGCCCGTTGAAAAGGCCCTCTGGCCTCGACGCTGGAGCAGTAGATCAGGAGACCGCAGGTGAACGGGTCCCGGATTCAGGGGCGTTGGGCCACGTTCCGGGCCTGTTCTGCTCTGCTGTTCTCCTGCTCCACTGTTCAGCTGCTCTAGCAGCCCGTTTTCCAACGGGCTGCTAGGGCCCGCGGGTTCCGGTGATCAGGTAGTAGCCCAGCGCGTAGGCAGCCAGGATGACCCGGCTGGCGAAGTCGCCGGCGATGATGCCGATGGCCATGGGTTTGAAGCGGGTGAAGGCGGCCCCGCCCCCCGCGCGGACCATGGCGCTTTTGATGAACCAGCCCAGCATCCAGCTGCCGGCCGTCACCTGCAGCGGCCAGACACCCCACAGCAGGAACAGCGCCGGGTGCAGCGGCCACCAGCTGTAGCGCAGCCGGAGCACGCTGGTGCCCACCACCAGGGCGAAGCCGACGGCCACCGTCACCCAGAAGTGGTTGTTGGGCCGAGTCAGCGACCAGGCCACGCCCTCGGTGCCTTCGGGCCGCATCTCGAAACTAGCCCACTGCGCCAGCGTAGTCTCCCAGGGCGAGCGGGCCACCGCGTTCGTCCAGCCGACGTTCTGGATGCCGTAGCTGTACTGCAGGGAGATCGTGACCAGCACGCCCAGGACCAGGCAGACCACCACCGTCGGCATGAGCCCCCAGACGAAACGGGTGGGGCGAATGCCCTCGTACTCGCCGATCCGCAGGGCGTTGGCGGCCAGGGGCATCATCTTGACGCGGGGGTCCATCGTCGCCTGGGCGCTGAGGATGCCCATGAGGATCAGCATGTGCGGGCCCAGGGCCGTCGCGCCCAGCGCCCCGACCAGCGCGCCCGAGGCGTGCCACCAGACGTGGAACGAGTACATGCCCGTCTCGGCGTTCATGCGGGTCAGGCCCAGCATGATCACGCCGGACAGCAGCACGAAGCACACCGCCAGCACCGGGTTGAGGCCCACCGAGATCAGGATCAGCGTCAGGCCCGCCCCGGCCAGCACCGCCAGGCGAAACGCCCACAGCACCGACGGGCTCACCGGGTCGCCGAGGCGCAGGCCCACCGCCCGGCTGGCCACGCTGGCGTAGTAGTGCCTCCCCGTATACACGATGATTGCTGCAAGCCCCAGGTACGAGCCGATCTTCTGATACGATTCGATGCAGCCGATCATCGAATGGCCGCTGCGGGCGTTGATGCCGAAACCGTACAGCGTCAGAAACGCCGCCGAGAACAGCAGCGGGCTGATGCCCAGCGAGAACGACACCTCCGCGCTGACCAGGAAGGCGAAGCCCAGCACGATGAAGTTGATCCGCGGCTGGAGGATCCAGCCCATCATGTCCGGCGCTGGCTGCAGCCAGGTCCACTTCTGGCCGATGGCGGTGAAGTTGAAGATCAGCGGCACCTGCACGGGGATGTCCCACCAGGGCCCGAAGCCGTTGAACAGCAGGATCGCCAGGACCGGGCAGAAGCCGAACCAGAACGTTCGGCGGTAGAGGATCGCCGGCCAGGGCCGTTCGCCCGCCCCGTGGATCAGCTCGCCGGCGAGCTCGGCCACGGGGTATCGCAATCGCTCGCGGTGGGCCCATTGCGGATGCACTACCAGGGCCATGCCCACCGACGCGATAAACCCCAGTCCCAGCACGGGCAGCCAGAATCCCAGCGTCCGCGTCCAGCCCCCCCACGGCACGGCCGAGAAGGGCACGCGCTGGCCGGGGCGAAGCCCCTGGGCCAGGCCGTAGACGATCTGCTCATCGTCCACGCCGTCGCCGTCGGGGTCCGGGTCGACCAGCATGGCCGGCGGGGCGTAGCTGATCAGGTCCCGCTCCTTCCAGCCGGGACTGGCCTCCTGGTACTTGTGGGGGTAGGCGACGATCGGCGTGAAGTGCCACAGCAGCCCGGGGCTGGGCACCATGGCGCCCATCAGGACGAAACCGGCGATGACGGCCCAGTCCCGCCCCTCCAGGCGCAGGCCCGGCAGGTAGCGCACCAGGGGATTGACCAGGAACATGCCCACCACGAGCAGGCCGAAGACGCTCAGGGGGATCATGTCCTCGGCCACGCGGGCCTGGCGGAGAACGTAGTCGTTCCACCAGCCCATCGTCGCCAGCGCCACAGCCAACAGCACGCCAATGATCACAGCTCGCAGTCGCATCGGTCCCCTGCCCAGTCAGGGGGCCGCCAACCCCGCCTCAGGGGCCGCGCGTCCCGGTTACGATGTAGTAGCCCAGTGCGTAGATCGCCAGAATGATCCGAGAGACGAAGTCGCCCGCCACGATGCCGATGAAGGCCGGCTTGAACCGGGCGAACGCCGCCGCCCCGCCCACGCGAACCACCACCATCTTGATGAACCAGCCCAGCAGCCAGCTCGGGCCCAGCACGTTCATCGGCCAGGTGCCCCACAGCAGGAACAGCACCGGGTGCAGGGGCCACCAGCTGTAGCGCATCCGCAGCAGGCTCGTCACGACCACCAGAATCAGCCCGATGCTCGCCGACCACAGGAAGTGGCTGTCCACGCGGATCAGCGACCAGTCCACGCCCATGAAGCCCTCGGGCCGGGCCTGGAAGTTCGGCAGGTTCTGCTCGAGCAGCAGCCAGGGCATGCGCCCCACGTCGCCCGACCAGCCCACCGGCTCGACGCCGAAGTTGTACTGGATGAAGACCGTCCCGACAATACCGATGATTAAACACAGCAGGGCCGTCGGCAGCAGGCCCCAGGTGAAGCGGGTGGCCCGGACGCCCTCGTGCTCGCCGATCCGCAGGGCGTTGGCGACCAGGGGCATCAGCGTGACGCGGGCGTCGATCGTGGCCACCGTCGACAGCAGCGCCAGGATGATCAGCATGTGCGGCCCGATGGCGGCCGCCCCGAACATCCCCAGGATCGCGCCAGCTCCGTGCCACCAGGTGTGGAACGAGTACATGCCCGTCTCGACGTTCATGCGGGTCAGCACCAGGACGATCACGCCGGCGAAGATCACGTACAGGATCGCCAGCGGCAGCGCCAGGCCCACCCCCCACCGCAGCGTCGCCGTCAGGCCCAGCCCGGCCAGCATCGCCAGTCGGCCCGCCCACAGCACGGCCGGGCTCACCGGGTCGCCCCGGCGGATGCCCAGCGACCGCAACATCACGCTGGCGAACCAGTAGCGCCCGGTGTACAGGATGATCAGCGTCAGGCCGATGTAGCTGCCGAACTTCTGATAGCCCTCGATGCTGCCGCCCAGGTAGCCGCCGCCCCCGCGCGGGTTGAGCCCGAAGCTGAACACCGTCAGCCAGGCCGCGTAAAACAGCGCCGGGCTGATGCCCATCGAGAACGACACCTCCGTGCTGACCAGGAACGCAAAGCCGATCACCACGAAGTTGAGCCTGGGCCGAAGGGTGAACAGGGCCAGGTCCGGGGCGTTGTTGAGGTAGGGCCACTTGTTCACGATGGCCGTGAAGTCGAACATCAGCGGGACCTGGACGGGGTTGTTCAGCCAGAGCCCGAAGCCGTTGTACAGCAGCACCGCCGCCACGGGCGCAAAGCCCATCCAGAAGACCCGGCGGTAGAAGATCGCCGGCCAGGGCCGATCCTCCGCCCCGCGTATCAGCTCGCCGGCGAACTCGGCCACGGGGTAGCGCAATCGCTCGCGATGGGCCCATTGTGGATGCACCACCAGGGCGATGCACACCGACCCGATGAACCCCAGCCCCAGCACCGGCAGCCAGAAGCCCAGCGTCCGGCTCCAGCCATGCCACGGGGCCTCGTAAAACCGGATCCGCTCGCCGGGGCGCAGGCCCTGGTTGAGGCCATAGACGACATCCTCGTCGGTCTCGCCCTGCCAGGTCGGGTCCACCAGCATGGCCGGCGGGGCGTAGCCGATCAGGTCCGCCCGCTGCCAGCCGGGATTGGCGGCCTGGTATTTGTGCGGCAGGGCCACAATTGGCGTGAAGTGCCACATCAGCCCGGGCCCGGGGATCATCGCCCCCATGAGCATCAGGCCGAAGATGACGCTCCACTCCCGCCCGGTGACCTTCAGGCCCGGAATGAGCCGCACCAGCGGGTTGACCACCAGCATCGCCAGGACGAGCAACCCGAAAACGCTCAGGGGGATCAGGTCCTCAGCGACGGACGCCTGCCGCAGAATGCGGTCGTTCTACCAGCCCAGCGTTGCCAGGGCCAGTGCCAGCAGCAGGCCTATCAGGACGGCTCGTACGGTCATAGAGGTGCACTGGGGATAGGGATTGTGCGTGCGTCGCTCCCGGCCGAGGGGCCAGGCGCGGCGCGTCCAGGCCACGGTGCCCTCAGGCTAAGGATTTTGCCCCTCGGAGTCAACCTTCGGGCCCAAGGAGGGCCAGATCGTGCCCCCCAACCGTCCCCCCCCGGGCGTGAGCAACGGTTCTTCGCCGATCTGCGGGGGAGGCTGCCAGACCGTCCATCGCCCGGCCACCTGGTGCCCGAGCCGTGGGGGCTCTGCCCCCACACCCCCGGAATTTACCGCTTTGGGGCCACCCGCATCGGTCGGCAGGCTCCGGGCGGCCTGGCAGAGGACCGGACAACGCGGGCGAGGCAAAGCGGCCCGGCTGCCCCTGCGATGGCCGGACCGCCTGTTGTGCGGGGGGCCCAAAAGCGATAAATCCCGGGGTCCGGGGCAGAGCCCCGGCCTGTCCGTTGCGCGAGGCGGCGAGTCGGGTGTCGGTTGCGTCCGGGCCGATCGGTGAAGAACCCCGAAAAAAACCCCGCCGGTCGCAAGACCCGGCGGGGCAGCTCCCTCCACGGCGATAGCGGGGGGGACGGTCAGTTCTCGTTGTGGGGGCCGGCCGAGCCCAGGCGGGCGGCCTCCACGGCGTGGTCGGGGCGGCTGGCGGCGACGGCGATCATGACGCCGAGGATCGGCACCATCAGGTACACCCAGCCCGACAGGCCGAAGCTCACGCCGGAGGTCTGGGCGGCCAGCAGCATCTCGGCCAGCGGCCCCCAGGCGCTCAGCAGGTGCCAGCCCACGATGAAGCCGATCACGCCGATGGCGAAGGTCACGAAGGGCCAGCGGGCGCCCCGCCCGTCGCGCCGCCAGGCCACCAGGGCCATCAGGCCCGCCAGCGGCACGCCCAGCAGGTACAGCACGGGGCTGGCCAGCATCAGCAGCCCGCCGGCCGTGGCCTGGCCCGCGCCTTCGGGCAGCATACCGGGGTCGATCGGGACCCGCTCGGGCCCCTGGACGAACTGCCCGTTGCGGGCCAGCTCATGCAGGCCACGCAGCACGTTGATGCCCAGCTCCCAGCCGCTCAGCGAGCTCTCGACCATCTGCCCTTCCGGCGGGGTCGAGTAGGCGGCCAGGAACCACGGGCAGAACAGGAAGCCCACGCACACGGCCAGGAATACCATCCGCAGCAGCCACCAGTCCGACGGCGGGCCGGTGCGGGCGCGGACGGGCTCGACCGGCGATTTCTGGTTCGCCGTAACCGACTGCTGAGAAGTGGGTTCGGACGCGACCGGGGCGGCCATGGCCGGCTCGACGGGCCGGGCCGGCTGGGGGGGGCGGGCAGGATTGGCGGCAGGCTGTTCCGGCGGGCGGGGCGACTTGGCTGGCGCCGCGGACGCCGCAGGCCCCTCCGGCCCAGGACGGGCCGGGGGCGGGGGCGCCGCCGGGCGGGCCATGGCGGCCTCGCCGGACTGCCCCATCAGCACCCTCGGCCGGTCGCCCGGCACCTGAATGCCCGCGCCGCACACCTTGCAGCGAAACTTCTCGCCGGCCCGGCTCTCGTCCAGGCGGTAGGCGGCGCCGCACTGACAGCTGACTTCAATCGCCACGATCGGCCTCCCGGCTTTTCTGGGCTGACCCGGCGCACAGCGGCACGCCAGGCGATCCAGCCTGAGGCCTGCATCGGAACATTCCCGGACCGACTTGCGTAACGAAAGCGTTTGCGCCGCCCCGAGCCCATTGCGTAGGCCGGGTCGAGCGTGAGCGAGGCCCGGCAGCCCAGGTCGCCGGGCCGCGCGATGCTCGACCCGGCCTTCAACGCCAACACCGCCTGCACGTCGACGGGCGGTGCGGCGCTGTGCGTCGTCGTCAGCGGCCCGATGGCCGCCGAGGCGGGGATGAACGGCGGACTCAACGCGCTCGGCCCCGGCAACCGGGCGAACGCCACCAT
>JAWLCG010000107.1:0-13212 GCA_041687295.1 Phycisphaerae bacterium
GGAGGCCGCCGACGAGACCGATTCGCCGGTCATCATCCAGGCCAGCCGTGGTGCCCGCGAGTACACCAACGACACCTACCTCCGCCACCTGATGCTGGCGGCGGCCGAGGTCTACCCGCACATCCCCGTCGCGATGCACCAGGACCACGGCAACAGCGCCGCCACCTGCTTCAGCGCCATCCAGCAGGGCTTCACCTCGGTCATGATGGACGGCTCGCTGTCGGCCGACGGCAAGAGCCCGGCCAGCTACGACTACAACGTGCAGGTTACCCGCAAGGTCACCGAGGTCGCACACGCCATGGGCGTCTCGGTCGAGGGCGAGCTGGGCACGCTGGGCGGCATCGAGGACGGCCACGGCGCCGGCCTGAGCAGCGAGGAGGCCCTCAAGCACCTGACCGACCCCGAGCAGGCCGAGCAGTTCGTCGCCGAGACCGGCGTCGACGCCCTCGCCGTCGCCATCGGCACCAGCCACGGCGCCTACAAGTTCTCCAAGAAGCCCACCGGCGAGGTCCTGGTCATGCGCGTGATCGAGGAGATCCACAAGCGCCTGCCCAACACCCACCTGGTGATGCACGGCTCCAGCAGCGTCCCGCAGGACCTGCAGGACATCATCAACAAGTACGGCGGCGAGTTGCGCCCGACCTTCGGCGTGCCCGTCGAGGAGATCCAGCGCGGCATCAAGCACGGCGTCCGCAAGATCAACGTCGACACGGACAACCGCCTGGCCATCACCGGCGCCATCCGCAAGGTCTTCAGCGAGAAGCCCGCCGAGTTCGACCCCCGCAAGTACATGGGCCCGGCCCGCGACGCGATGAAGGAGGTCTGCAAGCAGCGCATGATCGCCTTCGGCCAGGCCGGCAACGCGGGCAAGATCAAGGTCAAGAGCCTCCGCGAGATGGTCGACTTCTACGCCAAGTAGACCCCGCCGCAGCCTTCCGGGCCCGGCGCCTCACCGCGAGGCGCCGGGCCCGCTGCATGCGCGGCCGCAGCCCGTAGGCTGGGACGGCCCGTAGGCTGGGACAGAGCGGCGCAGCCGCGGCGTCCCACCTTCGATTGGCGCCTCAGGGGCCAAAGGTGGGACGGCGCCCCTGCGGGGCTCTGTCCCAGCCTACAGCTCTGTCGCAGCCTGCGCGCTGTCCCTGGTTTCAGAACTCGCCTAGGCGCCAGGGCCGTTTTGGGGTAGGCTATATCCATAAGATGTGGTATCGCGGCCAGCTTGTGGGGCCGTGAGGCTGTCGCGCGACCGTACAATGGAGGCCCCGCCCATGCATGCGCACTCTCCCACGAGGATCCCTGCCCCCGTCCTGGAAGCCCTCGAGCCCCGCCTGCTGCTGTCGGTGAGCATGACCCCTGACGGCTGGACGCTCGTCGAGCCCAGCGCCGATAGCCGCATCGTCTACGTCAGCAGCTCGGCCGGCAGCGACTCGAACAACGGCCTGAGCGAGTCGGCCCCCGTCAAGAGTCTCTCGCGGGCCATCAGCCTGATGCGCCCCGGCATGCCCGACCACATGCTGCTGCGCCGCGGTGACGTGTGGACCGGCCAGACCTTCGGCTACTGGAACCGTCAGGGCGGGCGCAGCGCCGACGAGCCGATGCTCATCAGCTACTACGGCGACGAGAGCCTCCCCCGCCCGCTGGTGCTCACCGGCGGGGAGACGGCCATCAAGGCCGACGGTCGAAACGCCCCCGGCGCCGCCGACCACCGCCGCATCGACTACTTCGCGATGATCGGCATCCACCTGACGCCCCACACCTACGACGGCTCGAAGACCGACTCGTGGGGCGAGCATCCCAACGGCATCCGCTGGATGGCCGGCACGAACTGGGCGCTGTTTGAGGACAACTTCTTCGAGGGCTACGGCGGCAACATCTCGCTGACGCCCGGCTACGGCCACAAGGGCTACAACATGACGGTGCGGCGCAACGTCATCGTCGACGCCTGGGCGCGGGACACCGACCCGCTGGCGGGCCGATCGCAGGGGCTCTACACCAGCAACGTCGACGGCCTGCTGGTCGAGGAGAACTTCTTCGACCACAACGGCTGGAAGGCCATCGAGAACGGGGGCGACTACTACACCAGCCCCGATCTCTTCAGCCATAACATGTACATCCAGTACGGCAACTGGAACGTGACGGTCCGCGACAACATCGTGGCCCGCGCGTCCAGCCACGGGCTGCAGCTGCGGCCCGGCGGCGTGGTCGACGGCAACGCCTTCATCCAGAACGCCATCGCGGGCTTCCTGTCCGACGGCGACGGCGACGGCAGCGACAACCTGGCCATCGACAACGTCGTGCTCCACGGCGCGATGTGGGGCCTGCGGGGTGACGGCTTCGCCAAGGGCTGGGGTCTGAGCATGAACAGCCTGGCCGGCTCCGAGGCCATCCGCAACGTCATCGCCCACGGCGTCGCCTGCAGCCGGGGGCTCACCGGCCTGGCCGGCGTGACCACCGTCGACAACGTCGTCTACCGGTGGGGCAAGGAGAACAGCGGGCCGGGCAACTACCCCGACGCCAGCCGGTCGATCTACAGCTACGACATCGTCAACGGCGGCCCCGGCACCATCGAGCACTACCTCGCCCAGGGCCGCAAGCAGAGCCGCCAGAGCTGGGACGAGCGTTACACCGCCCAGGCCCTGGTCGAGTACATCCAGCGCGGCTTCGGCGTGGGCGACTGGGCCGGCCCGCCCGTCAGCGACACGCTGGGCCCGCGGGTGTCGGACGTCTTCGTCGGCCCCTCGCCCTACCAGCCCGAGGGCTACCCCGGCTACCTGCGGCTGACCTTCACCGAGGACCTCGCCGCCGCCCCGCAGGCCGACGACCTGGAGATCCTCAACGCCGCCGGCCAGAAGGTCCCCGGCACCGCGGGCCTGACCTACAAGCCCGCCAGCCGCGAAGCCTTCTGGAACGTCGTTTCGCTGAACCTCAAGCCAGGCCACTACACCGCCCGGATCCGCGCAGCCAGCATCACCGACGCCGCGGGCAACCTGCTCAATGACGGGCAGGACTTCACCTACGCCCTGTACGTGCCCTTCGCCGGCGATGCGAACCTCGACGGTACCGTCGACGACCGCGACCTGAGCGTCCTGCTGGGCAACTGGGGCCTGACCAGTGCGGCCCGGGGCGACGGCGACCTCAACGCCGACGGCCGGGTCGACGACCGCGACCTCTCCGAGGTGCTGGCCGACTGGGGCCTCGGGGCCGCGACCGTCCTGGCTGCGCCGGCGCAGACGCTGGCCGCCGAGGTCGATGTCCTGGCCGCCCCGCCGCAGTTGGTTGAGGAGTCGGACGCCGTCCTGGCGACGGCCCCGCAGGCCGACGAGCCGCTCGAGCTGCGGGCCCTGCCGCCCAGCGGCTCGCCGCGGCAGGTCCGCCTGGCCGCCCGACCCCAGGCCCCGCTCGACCCGGCCGCCCCGGCCCTGCAGGCACGCCGAGCCCGCCACGCCGAACCGACCGTCGACCTGCTCGCCCTGCCCGCCCTGACCTCGCCGCTGCGGCGGTAGGATGTAGGGCGGACACCGGGAGGGCCGGAGCCCCCGAAGGAACGCGCACCGGAGCCCCGAAGGAGCATGGATCGGAGCCCCGAAGGGGCGCACATCGGAGCCCCGAAGGGGCGGCAGTTTTTAGCCGGGGGCGTGAGCCCCCGGAACAGGCGTCCCCCAATGCGCCGAGCCCCGAAGGGGCGGCAGTGCGCCAGCGTGGCGCACTGCCGCCCCTTCGGGGCTCCGGACGCGCCGGTCCGGCATGGGACGCTGAGGCGCCCAACCGTGAGCTGGCAGGCCGAAACCCAACACTCCTGGTCGGTCTAGAAGGCCCGGCCGAGTTTCTGCTCGCGCTGCTGGTCGATCAGGAACAGCAGGCGGTTCTCCACTTCCAGCTCGGCCGGGTCGAAGTAGGGGGCCATGATCGCGTAGTGCTCCTGCTGGAGGGCGTGGCTGGCGCGGAAGAACTCGGCGATCGGGCCCTGCAGCTTGCCGAAGGCGTCGGCGTCCCGGCCCCAGGCGTGGTCGATGTCGTGGAACAGGGCCTTGCGCGTGGCCATGTGGGCGTGGCCGCGGGTCATGAAGGCCAGGTGGCGGTAGGCCTCGCGGTTGCGGCGGATGGTCGGCTCGAGGCGCGCCAGCTGCTCGGCGCCCTCGCGGCAGCGGCGGGCGTTCTCCCACGAGTGGTCCAGGAAGAACACCTCGTACTTGCCCGCCAGGATGCCCTCGACAATCCCCGGCTCGTCGGCGCCGAAGGCCAGCCTCGGCACGCGGGCGAGCAGGGCGTCGGTCTCGGTGGCCCCGGCGTTCCAGGCGTGCTCGGCGGCGGCCAGGACGCCCAGCAGGTTGCCCGGGATCGGGTAGCGGTGCAGGCGGTAGTAGCCGGCGACGACCTCGGCCTCGCGGGTCAGCAGGAAGTCCATCACGCCGTTGGTCGACCAGCTGGTGGACCAGAACCCCTCGGCCCCGGCGGCGAGGCCCTGGCGGGCGAGCTCGCGCAGGTTGCCGAAGATGCGGTCGTACTCGTAGTGCCACTCCGAGTCGCTCATGCCCCGCCCGCAGCCGACGGCGTGGAACCGCAGCCCCAGCGGGCCGAAGTGCTCGAGCGTCTCGTAGCGAATGGACGGCTCGTAGCTGTAACGCCAGTCCTGGAAGATGATGTCGCCGGGCAGCCGACCCAGCATCTGCGGGTAGTGCGTGGCGATGTCGGCCCAGAGCACCGGGGTCTTGCCGATCGAGCTGATATAGCCGGCGACCTGCGCGGCGTGGTCAGCGTAGAGGTCGGCGGTGGAGCTCTCGGCCGCCCGGGCGGCGCAGCGGGGGCAGTGGCCCAGCAGGCGCGTCTCGTCGCCGCCCATGTGGAACATCGCCCCGTCGTGCAGCTCGGCCACCTCGTCGATCAGCCGGCGGACCAGGGGCATCACGTCGGGGTTGGTCAGGCAGAACTGGCTCAGGTCGCGGTGGCTCTCGCGGAGCGGTGCGTAGGCGTCGTTGCGGAGGATGTACTCCACGTGGCCAATGGTCTGCAGCAGCGGCACGGCGGTGATGAAGTTGTCCCGGCAGGCGGCCAGGATCATCCGCACCTCGTCGCGGCTGTAGTGGTAGGGCCCCGCGATGGCGGGCTCGCGCAGGAAGGGGAAGCAGTCCTCCCACTCGAAGCCGACGGTGTTGATCTTGTAGCTGGCCAGCTCGGCCACGTAGCGGGCGAGGTACTCCGGGCGGAGCTTCTGGCACCGCAGGTCGATGTGCAGGCCGCGAACGGCGAACTGCGGGCGGTCCTCGATGGTCAGGGCGGGGATGGCGTCGCCCTCGTAGAGCTGCACGAGCTGCCGCAGCGTGTGCAGGCCGTAGAACAGCCCGGCCGGCGAGCCGCCTTCGATGGTGACCCCTTTGGCGTCGGTGCGCAGGCGATAGGCCTCCTCGCCGCCGGGCCGCTCGGCCACGCTCAGCCGAACCGGCACGGCCCGAGCGCCGGTGAACTCCGGGAGCACGGCCTGCAGGCGGGTATCGTCATGGCCGGTGAGGGCGAAGCGGACGTCTGCGACGGGCAGGGCCTCGCCCGCGGCAACTGTGACGGCGGCGGGGCGGGGGATGAGGCATTCGTAGGGCTGCATGGGGGGCTCCATGGGTAGTCGGCAATGCAAGGGGGCTGCCGGGCCTCGCTGCGCTCGACCCGGCCTACGGGCTCGACCCGGCCCGCGGCTTACGGCATCTTACCGGACTGGCGGATACTCGCAAGCGCAGCCGGTAGCTTCGGCCCGGCGGCGGGTTCCATAGGCAGGGGCCCTGGGAGGTCCCGGCAAATCGTGAAAAGGAGACGGCGATGATCGACGGTTGGCTTGCAGGGCTGGCGGTGTTGGTGGTGGGGGCGTGCCTGGTCGGGCCGATGGCGGCCAGGGCGGCCCAGCCGTACGCGGAGGTCGACCCAGCCGACAGCTGGGCCTTCGAGCCGGCGGTTGACCCGTTCAGCGACGAGGCCCTGCTGGACCTGCGAAGCCTCAACGAGGCCTTCGCCGGCGAGCATGGCTTTATCGGCCTGAGCGAGGACGGCATGAGCTTCGTCCGCGGCGACGGCGAGCCGATCCGCTTCTGGGCCATCATCACCCGCACGGACATGGGCGCCAGCAAGGGCATGGACCGCGAGTCGGCCGGCCGAAAGTACCGCTTCCTGGCCAAGAAGGGCGTGAACATGGCCCGCCTGTTCACCGGCCTGTTCGCGGCCAAGGAGGGCTCGGCCATCACCGACCTCGACGAGGTCAACCTCGACGCCCTCTACCGCCACGTCGCCGCCTGCCGCGAGAACGGCATCTACGTGACGATCAGTCCCTACTGGGCCCACCTGCAGGTGCCCGAGAGCTGGGGCCTGGAGGGCATGGCCGGCAAGATGCCCTGGGGGCTGCTGTTCTTCAACCCCAAGCTCCAGGAGGCCTACAAGGGCTGGCTCCGCGAGGCCTACACCCGCGTGAACCCCTACACGGGCCTGGCCATCAAGGACGACCCGTCCGTCGCCATCCTGCAGGTGCACAACGAGGACTCGCTGCTGTTCTTCACCTTCCAGGCCCTGCCCGAGGGGCAGATGCGGATCGTCCGCGCCCGCTACGCCGACTGGCTGGGCGAGAAGTACGGCTCGCTGGAGCAGGCGGCCGCCGCGTGGGACGGCTTCGCAGCCGAGGGCGACGACCTGCCCGGCGGCGTGGTCCAGTGGGTCGGCGGCGACCGCGCGAGCACCTGGACGATGACCCAGCAGCGCCAGGGCGGCGAGGCCAGGCGCCTGGCCGACCAGGCCGAGTTCCTCGCCCGCCTGCAGCGCGACTGGTACGCCGAGGTGGACCGCTTCCTGAAAGAGGACCTGGGCTGCAGGCAGCTGACCAACGCCAGCAACTGGCGCACCGCCAGCCCCGAGCGCCTCGACGACCTGGAGCGCTGGAGCTACACCGCCTGCGACGTGGTCGCCAGCAACGACTACACCGGCGGCGTCCATGTCGGGGACAACCGCGGCTACCGCATCGATCCGGGCCACTACCTCATCAACCAGTCGATGGTCCGCAACCCGCTGAACCTGCCCACCCACCGCAAGCAGCCCGTCGGCGCGCCGGTGATCGTCACCGAGACCGCCTGGACGCACCCCAACCTCTACCAGACCGAGGGCCCGATGCTGGGGGCGGCCTACCAGTCGCTCTCCGGCGTGGACGCGCTGTACTGGTTCGACGTCAGCGAGGAGAGCTGGACGCCCGACCCCCGACGGCTGTTCTGGCCGGTGGGCGACTCGTACGCGCTGATGAAGTGGAACGGCAACACGCCGCAGGAGGTGGGCATGTTCCCGGCCAACGCGGTGCTCTTCCGGCGGGGCTACCTGCAGCAGGGCGCCCCCGCCGTCATCGAGCGGCGGACGCTGGAGACGCTGTTCGACCGCACGCCGGCCGCCATCGCCGAGAATAAGACCTTCGACCCCATCCGCGACACCGTCGACCAGCGCAGCTGGAGCCCCGACGCCGGCGGAGCGGTGAGCCGCCTGGCCTATCTCGTGGGCCCGGTGCTGGCCGATCTCGGCGCCGACGAGGATGCCCTGGTGACGGCCGACCTGGGCCAGTACATCGACACCGAGGCCAAGGTCGTCCGCAGCATCACCGGCGAGCTGACGATGGACTACGGGCGGGGCCTGTTTACGATGGACGCCCCAGCCGCCCAGGGCGTGGTGGGGTTCCTGCGCGACGCCGGCGGGCGGTTCGAGCTGTCTGACGTGACGATCGACTCGACCAACGAGTACGCCGCCATCGAGGTCGTGAGTCTCGACGGCCGGCCCTTGGGCCAGGCGGGCCAGGTGCTGGTGCAGGTGGGCACGCTGGTTCGGCCGGAGGGCTGGACGGTCCGTGAAGCGACCTTCGCCGACGGCCAGACCCAGCGCCAGGGCCTCCAGATTGTCACCACCGGCGGGCCGACGTACCGCATCGCCAACACCCACGCGACGCTCCGCGTCCGCAACACCGCCCTCAGTCGGGCGACCGCCCTGGACGCCGGCGGCTACCCCACGGGCGATGTCCCCGTCCGCCGCGACGGCGACAGCCTCGTCGTCGAGCTGCCCCCCGACGCGCTGTACGTCCTGCTGCGGTAGGGCCGCCACGCGGAGTGGCTTGGCAGTTTAGCCCCGGAAGGCGTGGTTCGGAGGCCCGACGGTCGCGGATCGGAGCCCCGCAGAAGGGGCCCTGGATCGGAGCCCCGGAGGGGCGGCAGTTTTTAGCCGGGGGCGTGAGCCCCCGGAACAGGCGTCCCTAAATGACCTGAGCCCCGAAGGGGCGGCAGTGCCGCACCGTGCCGGATTGCCGGCCCTTTGGGGCTCAGGTAAAAAAGGGGACTGAATGCAGGGGGGGGGTGGCTCGACCGTACTCCTATCGGACCTATGGTGCGTTGTGCCGCAGAATGGAGCGCCCGGCCGAGATGCCCACGGAAGGCATTCCGTGGGCTTGGGCCGAGGCCAGCTTGTGGACCGGCAGGGCCGGCGCCCCGGAAGAGTTCTGTCACCCGTTTAGGGCTCGGGATGCCCACGGATATGTAGGGCTTGGGGTCCGACAGGGCACTGCGAGCTGACAGGGCGGGCCAGAACCTACGCGCGGCCCAGCAGGTCGTGCAGGGCGTGGGCGGCCGAAGCGGGGTCCGCGGCGTCGAGGGCGTTGGCGGCGGTGTGGAGGAGGTTGGCCTGGCGGGTTGTGAAGGCCATGGCTGCGGTGGGGTCGAGGTCGGCCAGGCCCATCGCGTCGGCGATGCTGCGGCGGAGCGCGGCGAGGCCATCGCCCGTGGCGGCGGAGACGGGCAGGAAGCCGGCGGGCGGCCCGGCGAGGTCGGCCTTGTTGGCCAGGCGCAGGACGTGGGGCTGGCCCAGCAGGCGGGCCCAGGCGTCGTCGGCGGGGGGCGGTCGGCTGGCGTCGCACACGGCCAGGACGAGGTCGGCCTCGTCGATGCGGGCCCAGGCGCGGGCGACGGCCTGGTGGTCTAGGGCGTCGGGGGCCTGCCACAGGCCCGCGGTGTCGGTCAGCCAGGCCGCCAGGCCGGCCAGGTCGGCCAACTCGCGGACCCAGTCCCGCGTCGTGCCGGGCTGGTCGCTGACCAGGCAGGCCGGCCGGCCCAGCAGGGCGTTGGCCAGGCTGCTCTTGCCGGCGTTGGGCGGCCCGGCCAGGACGATCTCCGGCGGGTTCAGCAGCCGCTGCATCTGCGGCAAGGCCTCGGCGGCGCGGCGCAGACGCCCCCCGGAGACCCCGGGCATGCCCGGGGCTAGACCGTTTGCCCGTCGGACGTGCGGGTGCACTGGGCCCCGCCGGGGACGGCCCGCCCCGATGCCCACGGATTGCCTTCCGTGGGCTTGGGCCGGAGGTGCCTTGGGACCCGCAGACGCAATCGGCAAATGGTCTATATGGAGGAGGGTCTCGCGGGCCAGGCGGCTCAGGCCGGCGGACCATTGGGCGGTCAGGGCGGCCAGGGCCCGGTCGGTGCGGGCGGCGGGCAGGGCGGCGAGCATCTCCTGGCCGATGGCGGGGTTGTCGAGCCCCTCGGCGGCCAGGAGCCAGGCGTCGGGCTCGGCGGCGGGGGTGTCGGCGACGGCGGCGCCGGCCTGGGCCAGGGCCGCCAGCACCCGCTGGACCACGCGGGGCCCGCCGTGGACGTTGATCTCGACGGCCCCGCCCGCGGGGGCGTTCACCCCGGCCAGCAGGGCCTCGTCGATCCGCTGGCCGTCCTGGCGCAGCTCGCCCAGGGCAAGTCGGCCGGGCGCGGGCAGGGGGGCGCTGAAGAGGGCCCGGGCGACGGCCTGGACGCCGGGGCCGACCAGGCGGATCACGGCGATGCCGCCGGTCCCGGGCGGCGTCTGCAGCGTCGCGACCGGGCGGTCCACTCAGGCCTCCTCGTCCTCGTCGGGCTGGTCCTCGGCGGCCTCGAGCTGCTCGACGGTCATCAGCGAGCGGTACAGCGCCATCGCGATGCCCATCAGGCTCAGGTTGGGCACGATGGCCTGGACGAAATCCTCCTCCCGGCCGATCAGCTCGGCGTCGCCGCCGGTGGTTACCACGGTGGGCCAGGTGTTCAGCTCGGTGGCGTAGGCCTCGACGATGGCCCGCATCGCCCCGCGGGCGCCCCGGACGATGCCGCCCACGATCGCCTCGCGGGTGTCGCGTCCGAAGGTCCAGTCGGGCTGGCTCAGCTCCACCTCGGGCAGCTGGGCGGTGTTCTCGTGCAGGGCGGCCGACTGCATCCGCAGGCCCGGCAGGATCGAGCCGCCGAGGAACTGGCCCTCGGCGCTGACGCAGTCGATGGTGATGGCCGTGCCGAAATCGACCACCACGCACGCCTGCTGCAGGCGGAGGTAGGCGGCCGCGGCCGCGCAGAGCCGGTCGGTGCCGATCCGCTCGGGGTGGGGCAGGGCCGTGTCGATCGGCGGGCCGATGTCGCGCCCGATGACGAGGACGGGCTCCTCGAGCTGCTCGGCCGCCACGCTCTCCAGCAGGGCCAGCCCGTGGGGGTTGACGCTGGCGGCCACGAGACGGCGGGGCTTTTCCAGGGCGTCCCAGTACTGCCGCAGCAGCTGGCCCAGGGCGTCGCGGTCGTCGGCGGCGACGCTCTCGGCGACGAAGACCTGGTCGGCCTGGACGCAGCCCAGGCGGATCCGCGTGTTGCCCACGTCGGCGGCCAGCACGTAGGCGAGTTTGAGGCTCTTGCTCATGCGAGGCTCTTTCTGTAGGGGCCCTCCAGGGGGCTCTAACGCTTCTCGTCGGGGTGCAGGGCGTCCCAGACCCGCTCGGTGAGCGGTTCGAGGCCCTTGCCGGTCACGCCCGAGATGGCCAGCACCTGGATGCCCAGCTCGCCGCGGAAGCGGCGGAGGTTCTCCTCGGCGTCGGTGAGGTCCATCTTGTTGGCCACGACGATCTCGGGCTTGGCGGCCAGCGTGGGCGAGTACTCGGCCAGCTCGTGGCGGATGGCGCGGTAGTCGGCGACCGGGTCGCCCTCCAGCGGGGCGACGTCGACGACGTGGACCAGCAGGCGGGTCCGCTCGATGTGGCGGAGGAAGGCGTCGCCAAGGCCCGCGCCCTCGTGGGCGCCCTCGATCAGGCCGGGGATGTCGGCCATCACGAACCGCCGGAAGCCCGGCAGCTCGACGATGCCCAGTTGGGGCTGCAGCGTGGTGAAGGGGTAGTCGGCGATCTTGGGCCTGGCGGCCGACAGGCGGCTCAGCAGGGTGCTCTTGCCGGCGTTGGGCTTGCCGACCAGGCCGGCGTCGGCGATGAGCTTGAGCTCCAGGCGCAGGGCCCGCTCCTCGGCCTCGCCGCCGAGCTCGAACTCGCGGGGGGTCTGGTGGGTGGCGCTCTTGAAGAAGGCGTTGCCGTGCCCGCCCCGCCCGCCGCGGGCGACGCGGATGCGGGCGTCGGGCTCGACCATGTCCTTGAGCAGGAAGCCCCGCCGGTCGTCGTAGATGGCCGTGCCGGGCGGCACGCGGACGAAGGTGTCCTCGCCCCGTCGGCCATGGCGCTCGCCGCCGGAGCCCGGCTGGCCGTTGCCGGCCTGCCAGAGGTGCTTGCCGGCGAAGTCCAGCAGGGTGTTGAGCTCGGGATCGACGACGCAGTAGACGCTGCCCCCGTCGCCCCCGTCGCCGCCGGCGGGGCCGCCCTTGGGGACGAACTTCTCTCGCCGGAAGGCCACGCACCCGTTGCCCCCCTTGCCGCCTCGGACGATGATTCTCGCGCGATCGATGAACATGAACCCGTCATTCCTGCCGCCCGGTTGGGCCGGGCCGGCCAAAGAAAAAGGATGGCCCGTCGGAAGGGCCATCCTTTGCTCTCGGATGTATTGTAGCGCTGACGCGGCGGGCGGCTATTCCAGCACGTCCACCATGCGCCCGCGGAAGGTCACCGTGCCCTCGCGGAGGGCGAACAGCGTGTCGTCCTTGCCCCGCCCGACGCCGAAGCCCGGCTTGAAGGGCGTGCCGCACTGGCGGACGATGATGCCGCCGGCCTTGATCGTCTGGCCGCCGTAGACCTTGATGCCGCGGTACTGGGCGTTCGAGTCGCGACCGTTTCGCGAAGAGCCCTGACCCTTTTTATGTGCCATTGCTTTGCGCTCCTGCTCAAATCAAGCCCCCGCGGGGGCGGTGCGTTTCGACGAAGACCCGTCAGTATAGATGGCGGGCGGGGCGGTGTCAACGGCGAATTTCCGCCCTTGCGGATTCGCTAACCCGCGCCGCCGGGGGCGTTACCGCATGACCCAGCCGTCGGCCAGCCGCTGGGCCTGGGCCGTCAGGCGGGCACCGGCCTCGCCGGGCAGGCGGTAGGTCACCTGGCGGGTCTTGTGCAGGACGATCTGGCGGGTCTGGAGCTGCTCGAGCTCGCCGGTCTCGGGGTTGACCCGCTGGAGCGTGATGGGCATCGGCAGCGTGTCGACCGCCCGCTCGCCGCTCAGGCCGCTGATGAACAGGTCGAACACGCGGGCCTCGGGGTCGATGTCGGTGAAGATGGCCACGCCGTCGCGGGCGTTGTCCTCGCCCTGGAGCAGTCGGCCGGCGATGGCCGTCGAGGGCTCCAGCAGCGGGTTGTTGTGCCGCTGCACGATCGCCTGGTAGACGCTCGGCGAGACGCCCTGGCCGGCGCGGAGGACCTGCCCGGTGTCGGTGTAGAGGGTAAACTCGGGCACGAAGGTGCGATCGGCGCCGGTGCGGTTGGTGACCGTGTACAGGACGTACCAGTAGGTCTGCACGCCCGCCTGCCCGGGCACCTCCACGCGGATCGGCGTGGGGTCGCGGAATTCCAGGTCCAGCTCCCACTCGCTGGAGAACTGCTTGGGCTTGGGCGCCGAGTGCGCCAGCGGGGCCACCAGGGCCACGGCGACCAGGGCCATCAGGCCCAGTCCAGCCAGACGTTTCATAAGACCACTCCTTGCCAGGTTCTGTCGAGGCGTGTACTGAGCCGTCAGTATGGCCCAAACCCGCCTCGGCTGTCAACAGCAAGATTGGACGGACCGGCCGGGGGGGCAGCCAGTAGGGTGTGCAGGTCCTCGCCGCCGCGCAGCGGAGGCGGGGTTCTGCACACGCAACCCTGGCGCCACGCGCCCCGATCGGCCCTCGCCGCCTTCGTTCCGTGTGCAGAACCTGTCCGGCGCTACGCTTCGGACAGAACCTGCACACCCTACCTCTAAAGAGGCTCTCATCCCAATTGGTTGGCGAGGAGAAACCCTCCTGGGGCTCTGCCCCAGAGGCCGG
>JAWLCG010000108.1:0-13165 GCA_041687295.1 Phycisphaerae bacterium
ACGGCAGCCGGACGGGTGGAGTGCGGGCTCGATCGCCGGGCCTCGCTTCGCTCGACCCGGCCTACGACGCGACGCCGAGACGCATTAACCAATCAACCAATCAACGAGTTAACCCATTAACCACCTCCTGAACATCACGCCCGAGGCCCTCCAGCAACTGCTCGCCGACTGGGGCCAGCCGAAGTTCCGCGCCGAGCAGGTCCTGCAGTGGGTCTGGCGCAAGGGCGTGACCGACGCCGCCTCCATGACCAACCTGCCGCCCGCGCTGCGACAGCGGCTGGCCGACGAGGCGCCGGTGCTCACGGGCACCGTCGAGACGCGTAGCGATGCCCCCGACGGCGTGACCAAGCTGCTGCTGCGCTGGCCCGACGGGCAGTGCGTCGAGACGGTGCTGATCCCGGCCGAGGGGCGCAACACGGCCTGCGTCTCGACCCAGGCGGGCTGCGCGATGGGCTGCGCGTTCTGCGCGTCGGGCCTCGACGGCGTGCAGCGCGACCTCACCGGCGGGGAGATCATCGAGCAGGTCCTCCAACTGCGGGCGGCCTGCGGGGTCGAGGTGTCGCACGTGGTCTTCATGGGCATGGGCGAGCCGCTGGCCAACTACGACGCGACGCTCTTCGCCGTTCGCGGCCTGGTCGACCCGAAGCGGGGCGGCATCAGCGCCCGGCGGGTCACCGCCTCCACCATCGGGCTGCCCACGGCCATCCGACGGCTGGCGGGCGAAGACCTGCCGATCACGCTGGCCATCAGCCTGCACGCCCCGACCGACCGTCTGCGGCAGGAGCTGATCCCCGCCGCCCGCGGCACGACGATCGCCGAGCTGATCGCCGCCGGCCGGGACTTCTTCCACAGCCGCGGACGCGAGCTGACGCTGGAGTACCTGCTGCTGGCCGACGTGAACGACCAGCCCGCCCGCGCCGACGATCTGGCCCGCGTGGCCAAACAGATGCGGTGCAACGTCAACCTCATCCGCTACAATCCCGTCCAGGGCCTGAGCTTCCGCCGGCCCAGCGAGGAGAAGGTGCTGGCCTTCGCGGATCGGCTGCGGGCCGCCGGCGTCAACGTCCAGATCCGCGCCAGCCGGGGACTCACCCGCAACGCCGCCTGCGGCCAACTGCGGGGGCGGCGCCCGAACGAAAAAGGAGAAACGGCATGAAACCCCTGAGCATCGGCGTCTGCGTGGGCAGCCTGGGCATCGGCGAGCTGCGCGAGGCTTTCTCCGTCGCGGCCGAGTTGGGCTGCGAGGTCGTCCAACTGACCGGCCTGCCCGCCAGCGTCGAGACCCTCCAGCCGCAGCAGGTGCTCGACTGGGCTCACCAGGCGGGCCTGGAGATCGTCAGCGGCTCGATCGTGCACGCCGGCGAGGACTACACCACGCTCGAGACCATCCACCGCACCGGCGGGCTGGCGATGGACGTGGCCGCCCGCATGGACGACTACCGCCGGGCCGGCGCCTGGCTGGGCCAGGCCGGCATCGGCTACCTGACGGCCCACGTGGGCTTCATCCCCGCCCAGGCCGGCGACCCGCAGCGGTCGGCCATGCTGCAGCGCGTCGGCGACGCCGTCCGCACGCTGGGCGAGTTCGGCGTCAAGCTGGCCCTGGAGACCGGCCAGGAGACGGCCGAGGGGCTCCAGGCCTTCCTGGCCGACCTGCGGGCCGAGCAGACCGCCGAGGCCTACATCAACTTCGACCCGGCCAACATGATCCTCTACGGCAAGGGCGACCCCGTCGCCGCCCTGGACCGCCTGCACGGCCAGATCGTCAGCGTGCACTGCAAGGACGCCGTCTCCAGCGATCGGCCCGGCCAGAGCTGGGGCGAAGAGGTCCCCTTCGGCACCGGCGACGTCGACGCCAGGCGCTGGCTGGGCCGACTGATCGACCTGGGTTTCCGCGGCCCGCTCCTGATCGAGCGCGAGGCCGGCGCCACCCGCCGCGATGACATCGCCGCCGCCGTCGCCGTCATCCGCGACGCCCTCGCCACCCGCCCGTAACCCGTAGGCCGGGTCGAGCAGAGCGAGGCCCGGCACCGACGTAGGCAGAGTGCACGGGCGCCGTATGGAGTGCGGCGGCAGCGACGCCGCTTTGGCTGGCTCTGTCGTATGCAAGCCAAAGCGGCGAATTCTTCGCCGCACTCCATAGGGCCTCGGCATTAATCGTGTCCCTGATTCACAGTTCTTCTCCGCCCCACCGCCGGATGGTTCCTTGCTTCGAGCGGGGCGGGTTCTGTACTCTGGAGGCCTGGACTTAGCTGCCCTGGAGGTCCCGCCATCAGCCAATCGCCGCCGACAACCGCGCCGCCCGAGGCGGGCCAGCCCCCGCGCCACCCGCGCACGCGCTGGACCGACGAGCCGGACGTACAGCTGATGCTGGCCTTCCAGAAGGGCGATGAGCGGGCCTTCGCCGAGCTGGTCCGGCGGAACCAGTCGACCGTGTTCGCGGTGGTCTACCGCTTCATGGGCGACGCCGCTGACGTGGAGGATCTCGCCCAGGAGGTCTTCCTGCGGGTCTACCGCACGGGGCCGCGATACAAGCCGACGGCGAAGTTCTCGACATGGCTGTACCGCATCACGGCCAACCTGTGCCTCAACGCGATCCGCTCGCGGGGCAAGCTGCGGTTCAGCCAGCTGGAGGTCCGCGACGAGAGCGACTCGGACGCCTTCTACCGCGAGGTGGAGGACACCACCGGCCCGGCCCCGCACGCGGCCCTGGCCGCCTCCGAACTGCAGGATCGGCTGCGGATCGCCCTGGAAAGCCTGCCCGACAGCCAGAGGACAGCCATCATCCTCAACAAGTACGAGCAGCTCAGCTACGACGAGATCGCCGCGATCCTCGACCTGTCGGTGATGGCCGTCAAGAGCCTGCTCAGCCGGGCGCGGGCCAACCTGCGGCGGGAGCTCGAACGGTACCTCCAGCCCGAAGATCGCTGAACGAGCAGGCCTCTCTGGCCGAATAGTATTCCAGCGGCCGATGCGGGTACCGGCCAGCGCGCGCGAAAATTCCGCACTTCGCCGAGCCGATCGGCCCATTCGACGGTTACACAGGTGGGCGGCGAGACGGCCCGCCCGGAGGCGCCGGGGCGAAAGCCCGGCAATACGATGCACGCACACGCACTCAACGAGACCGACCGCGAGCAGCTGTCGGCGTGGCTGGACGGCGAGCTGTCCGAGGCCGAGGCCCGGCAGGTGGCCCAGCGGGTCGAGCAGGACCCGGCCTGGGCGACCGAGGCCGACGCCCTGCGCCGCCTCGACGGCCTGCTGGACGCCTGGACCGCCCCGCCGCTGCGGCGCGACCTGAGCGACGCGGTGCTCGCCCGCGCCCACCAGAGGCCCCCGCGGCACCGCTGGCTGGCGACGCTGACCCCCCTGGCCGCCGCCGCCGCCATCGCCCTGGCCGTGGGAATCTTCCACCTGGCCCGCCCGGCCGGTCCGACGCAGGGCCCGCCGCTGGCCGGCCAGGCCCAGCCCGCCGACGCGATCCAGCAGGTGGTCTCGCAGATCCCGCCGGGCGACCGGCTGACCGTGGAGAACCTCGACCTGCTGGAGGACTACGCCGTCCTCACCGATTTCGCCACGCTGGAGGCCCTCGAACGCCTCGAGCGGCACCAAGGAACCTGAGCCGCATGAAGCCCTCGACCGGGACAATCTGTGCAATGCTGATCGGCCTGTCGGCCCTGACGGGGCTGGCCTCCGCTCAGCCCGCGCCGCGGTCGGCGAGCGTCTCGGCGGAGCGTCAGCTGCTGCTCAAGCGCAAGCTGATGGCCGGCGAGCAGACGCTGCTGGCCACGCTTCGCCAGAACATCGACCGTTGGGACAACATCACCGCCGAGCAGCGCGAGATGCTCCGCGAGCGGGCCTACGCCTTCCGCGACGCCCCGCCCGCCCAGCAGCAGGCCATCCTCGACGCCTGGGACAAGTTCCGCCAGCTCCACCCCGACCGCCAGGACGCCTACCGCCAGCGCGCCGTCTGGCTGCGGGCCGTGCTGGAGAACGTCACACCCGACAAGCGCGCCCAGCTGCTCGGCATGACACCCGCCGAGCGGGCGGCCGAGCTGCTCCGCCTCAAGGCCGAACTCCAGGCCCAGGGCGTCCTGCCCCCCGACGAGCCCGCCACCCAGCCCACGCCGTAGGGTACGTGGGTTCTCGCCGAAGCGCAGCGCCGGCGAGGTTCCGCGTACCGCGATGGCGCAGAGGCGTCCGGGTGCCGTGGCTACGGCGTCTGTAGCCACGTCTTTGTCCTTTGCCTCCACCGACGGCACGCAGAACCGCTCCGCTTACGCTCCGCGAACCTACGTGCCCTACCTGAAGTGCCCCAGACTTGCACACCCCCCGCTGCGCGGGTACCATCGCCCTCATCCCCGGGGGGCGGGTATTCCCTTCTACAAGGGGCCGTAATGACTGTTCTGCATTGGACGCTAGCCCTGCTGCTGGGGGCCTTCGGGCTGTGGATGACGCTGCTGAACTGGGGGACCGTCTGGCTGGGTCTCCGCGGCCGAAAGGCCCCCTCGTGGATACCGCTGCTAGGCGGCGGCACACTGGCTTTGGCCCTGCTGATCGCTCCGCACAATCCTTGGCGCAACCTATGGTGGGTGCCGCTGCTGCTGGATTGGGGATCAATCCCCGGCCTTACCGCCGCTGCCTGGCTTACGTTGCGCCGCCCCAGACCGTAACAGAGTGACACAGGGCGGGCATCGCCCGCCGGGCCGGCACCTCGTGCCACCGACTGCGGACGATGCCCGCCCGGCAAGACCCCGGGCATGGCCGGGGTTATATGGGGACACACGGTAGCGCCTGGCGCCGTCTATATGGGGACACACAGTAAGACATGGCGCCGTCGATGCCGGGCCTCGCTGAAGCTCGACCCGGCCTACAGTGCCCGCCCTACTCCATCACCTTGTTCATGAAGTCCACGCTGCGGGGTACGCCGGTGACTTCGGCCTCGGTGCCTTCGTACTCCAGGGCGACGAAGCCGTCGTAGCCGGCGGCGCGGAGGGCCTTGAGGCACTCGGCGTGGTCGATGTCGCCCTCGCCGACGACGCAGGCCTCGCCCGCGTAGCCCCAGGGGTTCAGGCCGTAGGGCACCTTCTTGAAGTCCTTGAAGTGCACGTAGGCAGCCAGCCCAGCGGCGGTGGCCGTGCCGTCCTTGCCCTCCTGGCCGCCCTGGAGGTAGTTGCCCACGTCGATCGTCGCCCGCAGGTGCCGCGAGTTGATCGCCTCGATCATCGCGACCTGCTCCTCGCCGGTGCACGGCAGGCCGCCGTGGTTCTCCAGGGCCAGCACCACGCCGAGCCGCTCAGCCTCGCGGACGACCTCGGCGAGCCCCTCCAGGACGCGCTTGCCGGCGGCTTCGCGGTGTTCGGCGACGAAGCGGTAGGCCTCAGGGATGTGCCCGCCGAAGATTCGGCTGACCGGCGCCTCGACCTCGGCCGCCACCGGCAGCCAGGCCTTGACGGCGTCGACTTGCTTGCGCCAGGCGTCGCCCTGGCCGGAAAAATCGTTGGACATGCTCAAGCCGCTGAGCACCAGGCCATGGTCCTTGACGGCCTGGCGGATGGTGCGGGCGGCCTCGGGGCCGGGCTGGCCGAGGTAGCGGACGTGGAAGTCCACGCCCTCGACGCCCAGGTCGGCGACCTCGCGGGCCAGGCGGTTGCAGTCCCAGTTCTCGTCCTTCCAGCGCCGATGGAAGCTGTAGTGGCAGATAGCCTTTCGCACGGTCCGCTCCTTGCAGAGGTCGTCGCCGGGGGCTGCGACGCCAACGCCGCCGCCACGCCCGGACCTCGGGTCTGCCCTGCTTATAGGGGCCCAGGCAACCGGATTCAAGGGCTTGCCAAACGCGCCCCCATCTGAATAATCGGCGATGACCCCGCCGGCGGCCCGCGCCGGCCCCGACACTCAGAGGAGACCCCATGCGCATCCTGTACCTGGACATCGACACGCTTCGGCCCGACCACCTGGGCTGCTATGGCTACCATCGCAACACCTCGCCCAACCTCGACCGCCTGGCGGCCGAGGGCGTCCGCCTGGAGCATTGCTACGTCAGCGACGCCCCCTGCCTGCCCAGCCGGGCCAGCATGTTCCTGGGCCAGTTCGGCATCCACTCCGGCGTGGTCAACCACGGCGGGCTGATGGCCGACCCGCTGCCCATCGGGCGCGAGCGGCAGTTCCGCAACGACCCGACCCGGCCGGGCTTCATCCCCGCCCTGCGCCAGGCGGGGCTCTACCCGGTGAGCTTCAGCCCCTTCGCCGAGCGTCACAGCGCGTGGTGGTTCTACCAGGGCTGGCTCGAGATGATCAACACGGGCAAGGGCGGCGGCGAGAGCGCCGAAGAGGTCGTCCCGCAGGCCCTGGAGTGGATCGAGGCCAACGCCCAGCGCGACGACTGGATGCTGCACATCAACATCTGGGACCCGCACACCCCCTACCGCGCGCCCGAGGACTTCGGCTACCCCTTCGCCGACGAGCCGCTGGAGGGCTGGTACACCGAGGAGCTCCGCCAGCAGCAGTGGAACAGCTTCGGCCCCGGCACGCCGCAGGAGCCGGGCGGCAACTACGGCAACCCCGTCAAGCACAGCCGACAGCCCGACCAGGTCCGCTCGATGGACGAGTACAAGAAGTTCGTCGACGGCTACGACACCGGCATCCGCTACGCCGACCACTGGTGCGGCAAGATCCTCGACGCCCTGGCCGCCAAGGGCGTGCTGGATGACACCGTCGTCATCGTCACCAGCGACCACGGCGAGAACATGGGCGAGATGGGCGTCATCGGCGACCACGCCGTCGCCGACCACATCACCAGCCGCGTGCCCATGATCATCCGCTGGCCCGGCCAGGGCGGCCAGGGCCGCGTCGACACCGCCCTGCACTACCAGACCGACGTCGCCGCCACCATCATCGAGCTCGCCGGCGGCAAGGTGCCCGCCCACTGGGACGGCCAGAGCTTCGCCGACGCCTTCCGCGCCGAAAAAGACAAGGGCCGAGACGCCCTCGTCGTCAGCAATTGCGCCTGGAGCTGCATGCGGACCGTCCGCTGGGGCGATTGGCTGCTCGCCCGCGCCTACGACACGGGCCTCAAGAACCTGCCCGAGTTCCAGCTCTACAACGTCGCCGAGGACCCCCACGAGCTCAACAACCTCGCCGAGGCCCGCCCCGAGCTGGTCGACCACGGCCTGCGGCTGTTGGAACAGTGGACCCAAGACATGATGCGGACCAGCGAGCACACCGTCGACCCGCTGTGGACCGTAATGGCCGAGGGCGGCGCCTTCCACACCCGCGACCGCCATAAGCTGTACTGCGACCGCCTCCGCGCCACCGGCCGAGCCCACCACGCGGAGTTCCTCGAAAAGAACCCGACCGGCATTGCCCGGTGATTCCTGATTTTTCACTGCCGATTTGCGGTTATCAGGGACCGCGGACGGACCACCGTTCGCGGTCCCTCTTGTAGGGCGGGCACCGCCCGCCGTCGATGGCGCCAGGCGCCTCCGAGCGTCCCCATATAGCCCCGGGCATGCCCGGGGTCTTCGGTGACGAGGGCAGGCTCCCTCGTAGGGCGTGCAACTCGTTGCACGCGCAACGACCGCCGCGAGCGCCGCCCTTGGCGGAGAGCGCCCCCTCCGTGCCAAGGTTGCGCGAGCAACGCAGTTGCTCGCCCTACGACTTGGGTCCCAACGTCAAGCTTTGCCACCACGCCGTCAACCCCTGCGTCATGGCGTGGACGCAGTCGGCGACCGCGGGGTCGCCCAACCGGTCACGCTGCTCCCACGGGTCGGCGGACAGGTCGAACAGGTGGACGGGCGCAAGGTCGCAGCGGGCGGCGATGAGCTTCCAGCCGTCCTGCACCGCGCAGAGCTGCCGCTCGGTTTCGATGAAGACGGCGCGATCGCTGCCCTCCATCGGCTCGCCGCGCAGCCGCGGCGCAACGCTTCGGCCGATGCCCAGCGGCCCGGCCCCGCACAGGTCCAGGACGGTGGCGGTCAGATCGACCGTGCCCACGGGCCCGTCGTGGCGAACGCCCCCGCCGCCGCCGGGCATGCGGACGATGAGCGGCACCTGCACGGCCTCCTGGTACATGACCTCCTTGCCGAACCGCCCGTGGGCGCCGGCCAGCTCGCCGTGGTCGCTGGTGAACATCACGACCGTGTCGTCGGCCAGGCCAAGCTGCTCCAGGCGAGCGAGCAGCCGACCCACGCAGGCGTCGAGGTGGGTGATCTCTGCCAGGTAGCGCCGGCGGAACTCGGCGGGTCCGTAGCGGCAGCCCCAGCCGGTGAACACCGCGTCAACCGACGCCGGCGGCGTGTCCGTCAGACCGACCTCGGCGTAGAGGTCGTAGTACTCCTCCGGCGGCGTGCAGGGCGGGTGCGGCGCCTGGTAGGCCACGAACATCGCGAAGGGTTCGCTGCTGGCGGCAGCGGCCGAAAGCTGCTCACAGGCGATGTCCGTCAGGGCGTCGCTCTCGTGGCCCGGCATGACGATGGCGGCGTCGGGGTCGTCCCGCCAGATCCGCCCGGCGAAGTGGTCGACGTGGTGGCTCTCCCAGCCGACGAAGTGCGTAAAGCCCCCCCGCTGGCTCGGCGGCACCCATCGTTCGTGCTGCGGCTCGCCGCTGAGGTGCCACTTGCCCACGTAGTGCGTGGCGTAGCCGGCCTCGTTGAGCCGCTCAGCCAGCCTCGGCAGGCCCTGCGGCAGCGACTGGCCGTTCGCCCGCACGCCCGTCTGCGTGGGGTAGAGGCCCGTGAACAGGCACGCCCGGTACGGCGTGCACAGCGGCACGGCCGTGTAGGCCTGCGTGAACAGATGCCCCTGCCCCGCCAGCCGATCCAGCACCGGCGTGGCCGCGTGCGGATGGCCGTAGGTGCCCATCCACCGCGCGCCGAGCTGGTCGGGGAGGATGTACAGCAGGTTCGGACGGTTCGGCACGCGGTTCTCCTTCCTGTGCGCGGGTGCGGGTGCCGTGGCTGCGCCGTTCGTAGCCACGTCTTTCCGCCGTCTCCGCAACGCTTGATTGGGGGCCTGCCCAGTCGCGAGCCAAAGCGGCGCCAAGGCCGCCGCACTCCATACGGCCCAGGCAGACTGCCGCCGGGCTCGTCGAGCGACCATTGCTCGCCCTACCCCAGCCGGTAGGTCAGCAGCAGGTCGATGCCGATGGGCTCGACGGTGGGCGCGGGCAAGGGCAGGGCCTGGTCCATGGTGTCGAGCTCTTCCCAGCTGACACACGGCAGCCCCTCGCGCCCGCCGAGGATCCGCGGGGCCAGGAAGACGCGCAGCTCGTCGGCGAGGTGGCCGCCGAGGAACGCCCCGAGCACGCCCGAGCCGCCCTCGACCAGCAGACGGGTCCACTGGCGTCGGCCCAGCTCGTCCAGCAGGGCCGGCAGGTCCACGCCGTGGGCCGTGCGGGGCAACGCCAGCAGCTCGGCGCCGGCGGCGCGGAGGGCGTCGGCGTGCGCGGGCCGGGCGTCCAGGCCGTCCTGCGTGGTCGCCACCAGCAGCGGGGCCTCGCCGGTGGTGCGGGCGAGCTGGCTCTCGGCCGAGAGGTCCAGGTCCTCATCGAGGACGACGCGGGTGGGCTGTCGGCCCTGGCCGGTGCGGTTGGTCAGCCGCGGGTCGTCGTGCCGGGCCGTGCCGATGCCGATCAGGATGCCGTCGCACACCGCCCGCAGTTGGTGGACCCGCTGGCGGGACGCCTCCGAGCTGATCCACTGGCTGTGGCCGGCCCGGGTGGCGATTCGGCCGTCGAGGGTCTGCGCCCATTTGCAGATCACCCACGGCCGGCCCGTTCGGCGGAGCTTGAGGTACTCGGCGAGCAGCTCGCGGGCCTCGTCAGCCAGCAGACCGACCTCGACGGCCAGGCCCGCCTCGCGGAGGCGCGTCAGGCCCTTGCCGGCCACGGCGGGGTTGGGGTCCTCGACGGCGGCCACCACGCCGCCGAGGCCCGCGGCCAGGATCGCCTCGGTGCACGGGCCGGTCTTGCCCACGTGGCAGCAGGGCTCGAGTGTGACGTAGATCGTCGCGCCGCGGACGTCCTCGCCCCGGTCGGCTGCATCGCGGAGGGCCTCGATCTCCGCGTGAGGCCCGCCGAAGCGGCGGTGCCAGCCCCGGCCAATCACCCGGTCGCCACGGACGATGACGGCCCCGACCATCGGGTTGGGCTCGACACAGCCCAGCCCGCGACGGGCAAGCGTGAGGGCCTCGGACATATGCTGCGGGGAAGGCATCGGAGTTTTGATTTTTGATTGCCGATTTGGGATTAGGAGGTAGCGCCCAGCGCCGCAATGGCTGGGCCGGCACGGCGCAGCTCGTAGGCTGGGGCGCCAGCCCCACCTTTCGGGCGCGGGGACACCCGGAAGGTGGGGCTTCGCTGCGCTCGCCCCAGCCTACAGACTCTATCCCAGCCTACGGGGTTACTCGTCCAGCTGGCCGGGCTCCAGGCCGGCCTGCAGGGCGGCGGGGCGGGTGAAGGTGCTGGGCACCTTGTAGTGCTTGCCGCTCTGGCTGGAGTCCTCGAAGCCGAGCATGACGTCGAGCACGTGGTAGGCCTGCTCGCCGGTGACGCGGTGGGCTCGGCCGCTGCGGATGGCGGTGGCCATGTCGGCCAGGCCCATGGAACGCTGCTGGGCGTCGCTGTGGGGATGGCTGTAGGGGACCTCTTCCCACTGGCCGCCGCGCTGGCGGAGGATCTGCACCTTGCCGCCGAAGCCGTTCGGGTCGGGCACGCTGAGCGAGCCGCTGGTGCCGTGGATCTCGATGCAGGGCAGGTGGTGGCCCTGGACGGCGAAGCTGGTGATGATGGTGCCGATGGCGCCGTTCTCGAACTCCATCGAGCCGGCGATGTGGTCGGGGGTCTCGACGTCGATGCGGGTGCCGTAGAGCGGCTTGCTGGTGATGGTGCGGGGGTTGATCATGACCTTGGTGATGCCGGTGACCTTGCGGATCGGGCCCAGCAGCATCGTCAGGTCGCTGAGGTAGTAGGGGCCCATATCCAGCATGGGGCCGCCGCCGGCCTTGTAGTAGAACTCGGGGGCCGGGTGCCAGGTCTCATGGCCGCCGCAGGCCATGAAGGCGGTGACCACGAGGGGCTGGCCGATGGCGCCCTCGTCGAGGAGCTTGCGGGCGGTCTGGTGGCCCGAGCCCAGGACGGTGTCGGGCGCGCAGCCCACGCGGAGGTTGGCCTTCCTGGCGGCCTGGAGGATGCGCTGGCCCTCGTCGCGGGTGACGCCGAGGGGCTTTTCGTTGTAGACGTGCTTGCCGTTTTCCAGGGCGGCCAGGGCGACGTCCATGTGGGCCTTGGGGATGGTCAGGTTGAGCACGACCTCGACGTCGTCGCGCCGCATCAGCTCTTGGGTGGTGCAGGGGGTGCCCACGCCGTGCTTCTCGGCGGCGGCCTGGGCCTTGGCCATGTCGAGGTCGGCCAGGGCGGTGATTTCGAGGATGGGGTACTTCTTGGCCGTGGTCAGGTAGGCGTTGCTGATCGCCCCGCAGCCCACCACGCCGACCTTCACCGGTTTGATCGCCATGCGTTGACTCCTGTGGATAGCTCGCTCGCCGGGCCGAGGCCGGCCGCCCCGCAGCCCGTCGATCGAGGGTTCAACCTTGCCGCCCCGCCGGGTCGCTGTCAAGGGTTTGGGGCCGAATTGGCCCGCGGGGAGGGGCGGGTCGCTGCTCAAGGCCCCCCGCCGGCTGGCCGATGGAAGCAATGCCAGGCCCCTGCGCGCCTGTCGTGGCTGGGGCAGGCCCGAAAGGATGCGTTGTCCATGTTGCTGGCCAGTACCAAGCGTCTGCGGGTGGGAATGGTGACGGCGGTGCCCGTCCTGCATCCGCTGCGCTCCAGCACGCACCTGGTGCAGGCCGACGTGAGCCTCACGCCCGAGATGATCGGGCGGCTGGAGGAGCTGAAGGTCGCCCACGCGTGGATCAAGCACCCGCTGCTCAAAGACCTCGACCCGCTGCTGCTGACCAAGGTGCCCGAGCAGCGGCGGAAGATCTACGACGCCCTGAAGGAGGGCTTCGACGACCTGCAGCACCGCGTGATCACGACCCAGGACTACGGCTACTACCGCAACGTCATCGCCGGGCTGATCGACCAGCTGCTGGGGCGGAATGGCAAGGCCGGCGACCTGGCCGAGCGGCTCTTCAACGACGGCAACGAGCTGACCAGCCATTCGGCGAACGTGGCCTTCCTGGCCGTGACGGTGGGCATGCAGCTGGAGGGCTACATCATTCGCCAGCGGGGGCGCGTGCGGCTGATCGACGCGCGGGACCTGACGAGCCTCGGCGTCGGGGCCATGCTGCACGACATCGGCAAGCTGCAGCTGCCCCCCGACGTCCAGCGCCAGCACGCGCTGACGCCGAGGCCTCATGCCGCCTACCCCGACCACGTGCCCCAGGGCTTCGCCATGCTCCGCCACCGCATCAACCCGGTGGCGACGACGGTGGCGCTGCACCACCACCAGCGGTGGGACGGCGCGGGCTGGCCGGACATGACCGCTCTGACCCAGGGCCGGCGCCGCGGCGGGCTCAGCGGCGCCCAGACGCACATCTTCGCCCGCATCGTGGCCGCCGCCAATGTCTTTGACAACCTGCTGAGCCCCGAGCCGGGCCAGACCCGACCCGCCGTCGCCGCGCTGAAGCTCATGCAGAGCGACCGCTACACCGGCGCGTTCGACCCGGTGGTGCTCGACGCGTTCCTCCGCTACGTGCCCCCCTTCCCCACCGGCACGGAGGTGGTCCTCAGTACCGGCCAGGCCGCCGCCGTCGTCGAGCTCAACCCCGACGCCCCCTGCCGGCCTCGCGTCCGCCTGCTCGAGGACGACCAGGCCGGCACCGACATCGACCTGGCCCAGACCCCCAGCCTCCACATCGCCCAGGCCCAGGGCCAGGACGTCCGCCCGTGGCTCTTCGACCTGCCCCCCAAAAGCCAGGCCCTCCAGGCCGCCCTGGCCGAGTCCATCGTGTAGACGGCCCGGTGCCTCTCCATATAGCCCCGGGCATGCCCGGGGTCTTCGCAACGGAAGATGGGCCACAGAGCTGCCCATGCGGCCCTGGCCGCGCATGCAGACGACGAAGACGGGCCCCACACGTAGGGCACGTAGGTTCGCGGAGCGTAGCGGAGCGGTTCTGCGTGCCGCGAGGGCGCCTGGCGATTCAACAGGGGGTCCGCCATCGCGGCACGCGGAAC
>JAWLCG010000109.1:0-13067 GCA_041687295.1 Phycisphaerae bacterium
CGCCGTATGGAGTGCGGCGATGCAATCGCCGCTTTGGCTTAGCCGCCATCGAGCCAAAGCGGCGATGACTCGCCGCACTCCAGAAGGGCGGTCCGTCCATCACGGCTGGGCAATCTGTGGAATCGGCCGTTATCTGTACCACTAATGTGCAGACTCACGATCTCTTGTAACGATTTCGCATGCACCGCAGGCCGAGAAACAGCCCGGGGCTCTGCCCCGGACCCCGGGATTTGTCGCATTCTCGCCCACCGGCAGAGACTCTGAGACGCCCGTCCTCGGGCCCGGCCGGCCGGCAGGGGCGTGAGCCCATCCCATGCCGGAGGCCCAAAGCGATAGATCCCGGGGGGGTGGGGGCAGAGCCCCTACGCTGTTTCCTCTGGACCACCGGCCGCGACACGGATTCAGGTTGGGTTGCGGGCAAAGCCCGCGCTGGGTGATCTGTGTCAATCGTGTCTCCCGTTGGGGCCGAGGCCAGGGAGAAACGGAAAGACGTGGCTACGAACGCCGTAGCCACGGCACCCGGCTTGGGGTGCAGACTGCGGACCCACGGACACAGTCGGCGCAGGGTCCAGCCCGGCCGGCAGGGCCCCCGACGCAAGCGGGCCGGCGATCCGAGGGGTCGCCGGCCCGCGTGCTGCGCTGGGGGGGGAGGCTACGGCGCGATGAACACGGTGTCGCCGCCGCCGTCGCCGCGGGCATCGCCGCGTTCCTGCGTGCCGATCACGTTATACGTCGCACCGGCCGAGGCGGCCGCACCGGCCCGGATGTAGAGGTTGCGGGCGGCCCATTCTTCCAGGCGGGTATCCCAGGTGTGGGGCACCATGAGGATGTCGCCGGCCTGCAGCTCGATGTTGGGCTCAAGGCCCTTGTAGATCTTCTTGAGGTCCAGCCGGACGAAGTAGTCCTGGTCGTCGACGCGGCGGATGAGCGTCGCCTCGCGCGGCCAGAGGTCCATCCGCAGGCCACCTGCCGCCGCCAGGGCCTGCAGGACCGTCACGTCGGTGCCCGGGGGGTACACCTGGGGGTAGACGGAATTGACCAGGCCGTTGACGTAGATCGTGTTGGGCGTGGCGGCATGGACGACCACGATATCGCCGTTCTCCAGCGGGTCCAGGGACAGGGCCTTGCGCAGGCCCTCGGGGTCTCGGATGTTCAGCGTGACCGCGTTGGACGGGTCGGCCAGCCGTTGCAGCGTGACCCGGCCCGAGCCGGCCGGCGAGGCCCCGCCGGCCTGCACGACGGCGTAGAGCAGGTTCCGCTCGGTCCGCCTCAGCTCCACCAGGCCCGGCGCCGCCACCGCTCCGATCACCATCACCCGCGTGGGCATCGCCTCGACCAGCTGGACGAAGACACTGGCCTGGCGGTGGAAGTCGGGCACGTAGGCAGTGTGGATGCGTTCCTCGGCCTGCTCGAGCGTCAGGCCCGCCACCTCCAGCGCGCCGACCAGCGGCAGCTCGACGGTGCCCTTGGGGCTCACGCGGACCTGCGTGGGCGGCACGGGGGCGGCCTGCTCAGCCGGCGTGACGTTGACCGCCAGCACGTCGCCGGGGCCCAGGCGGTAGGGGCCCAGCTTCTCGCGCAGCGTTGCACCGTCCATCGGCCTGGCCCGCGGGACGTCCTCTTCGAGGGGCTCGAGTACGACGAACTCCCCCAGGCTCATGCGGTGGTCCCGCCCGTTACAGCCCACCAGCACCAGCGATACCAGCAGCGCCATTGCCAAGCCACAGCCCCAGAGCCCGCGCATGGGGCGCGGGCGGTCGATCTGTCCACTCATGGTTGAATCCCTCTGGAAAGCACAGAGTTTCCCCTGAAAACCTCGTACAAGAGAAACCTAGCACCCAGCCAGGCCGCGGAAAAGGGATGGGCAAAAGGCCTACTCCTTGGGCCGGTTCCCGCTCCACCGCAAGCAGGGACAGTTGGTTACGGGTCCTGGGGGCGGTGCTCGTGGGCGCCGATGTCGAAGCCCTCGCCCTGGGGCCGGGGCACGCCGGCGGCGTCCATGTCGAGCCCCAGGCCGTAGAGCTGGCGGAACAGCGCGTCGTAGGCCGACACGTCGGCGCCGGCGTCGATGGCGGCGCTGTATCGACCCGCCTCGCGGCGGAGGCGGAAGTCGCCCCCGGCCGCGTCGACGAAGCAGGGGTCGCCGCCGCCGCTGCCGTCGCCCTGGCCGGTGACGGCGTGGAAGGCCCGCGTCGTGGAGTACCCTCGGCCAGCCCACTCCAGGCGGATGATCCCCTCGGGATGAAAGAACAGGTTGTGGTGCACCAGTGACCGGGCCGCCACCTGCCCGTGCGGGCCCACCTTCAGGGCCGACTCAGCCACGTGCGAGAAGACGTTGTTGACCACGCGGAAGCTGCCCTCGCTCGCCCGCCAGTTGCCGTCGACCACGCCGTTGCGGACGTCGTGGATCGTGTTGCCCACCACGTGCAGTTGGCTGTCGAACCAGGCGATCACGCCGTCGCCGCTCAGGCCGTGAATGCAGTTGCCGATCACGTACGCCTCGGTCGCCCGCTGCGAGTCGTTCACGCGGATGCCGTTCACGCAGTCGCTGATGTCGTTGAACAGCAGCCAGCTCCGCTGCGAGCCCTCGTGCCCGCCCACGATGGCCGTGCCGTCCGAGCTGCTCACCGCGCGGAAGCCGTACATCACGTTCTGCGAGACGATCACGTCGCAGCTGCCCTTGATGTCGACGGCGTTCTCCCGCTCGTCGTGCATGACGTTGCGGGCGACGTAGATGTGGTGGGCCCGCTGGGGGGTGCTGTTGACCTGGAAGGAGTCGCCGCCGTTGTGGTGCATCTCGCTGTCGACGATCCAGATCCGCTCGCCGCGGACGCTGGTGGCGTGGACGTCGTCCTCCTCGAGGCTGTCCGCGTCGCCGTTGTGGTGGATGTGGCAGGCGTAGACGACCAGGTCGCTGCCCTCGGCGTACACGGCCGTGCCGAAGCGGCGCGGGCGGTAGCCGTGCACCTCCAGGTTTCGCAGGGCGACGTGGTCGGGCATGTCCATGCAGCGGAGGTTGGACTCGGCCAGCTCGAGGTTCTCGACGACCAGGTAGCGCCCCCGCACGCGGACCTGCATGTTCTGCAGGCGCGGGCGGTTGGCCGGGTTGGCCCCGCGGATGAACACGGGCCGCTCGGCGGTGCCCTCGCCGGAGAGGTAGGCGTAGCGGATCTCGCCGGTGTGCCGGCCGAAAGTGTAGGGCCCGCCGTGGATCTCGACGACGCTGCCGGGGGGCAGCTCGGCCGGCGGCGTGCGGCGGGGCCTCTGCGGCGTGCCGAAGGGGTTGGCCGCGTCGGTGGCGGCGGCGTGGGTGTTGTCGACGTAGTGCGTGAAGGGCCCGGCCGATGCGGCGGGGTAGGGCTTGGGGCCGGCGCCGAAGTCGTAGGTGGCGACGGCGTAGTCCCAATGCGACTCGGCCAGGCCGAACGACGGGGCCGGCACGCCCAGCGGGGGTTCCCAGGGGCCCACCGGCGTCACCCGCACCGCGCCGGCCAGCGTGGCTGCGCCGTCGGCCACGGGTTCCAGCGTCACCGCCAGCGATCGGCCGCGGATCAGCACCGGCTCGCCGAGGCCCTGCCAGTGCCCGCCGCTGCCGTCCTGCGTGAGGCGGTTTTCGAGGCGCGTCTGGGCGATGCGGTCGTTGAGCCGATCGGTCACGCGGTACAGGCCCCCCGACGCTTCGGGGCCGTCGGCGGGCCACTGCACCTCGACGCGGTAGCGGTAGCCGGGGCGCAGGCCGGTGAAGGTCCAGCTCGCCCGGGCGGCTGGGTCGGTGCTGGCCAGGCCCTCGCCGCAGGCCGACCACTCGCCCGTGCGGGAAAACCCCGCCTGGCTGGGGCCGAGGGTACGGGCCGTCCGCCAGGGGTCCTCCCCGCCCCGGGCCGAGCCCGCCGCCACCAGCCCGATGGCCGTCACGATCAGGCAGAGCCATGCACGCATGCAAATGTCCCCATTGAAGTACGGGTCGGTCCTACCCTCTCAGCGTAGGCCTCCGGCGGTCGTCCGGCAACGCCCGGGGCGGCGGACAGGACAAGGCTTTACCGCGGGGCCAGTGCGGGGCCCGGGGCGGCCGAGCCCGCAAACAGGGGACAGCCGGTGCCCGGTCCGCCGGCCGGCCTTGGTCCGGGCGTCTAGAATGAGGGCGAAGTGGAGGGCACCTTGGCCCCCGTGAGGGCCGGAGAGGGGTTTGTCATGCGGGCGGGATTGGCCATTTTGTGTGTGGCGCTGGCCGGTCTGGCGGGTTCGGCCCGGGCGGATGTGTACCTGAGCTTCGAGCACTGGTCGGGCCAGTGGTCCGACCCCGAGAAGAGCCCCGCGACGGACCAGGACGACGACCTGTGCTGGGCGGCCGCCGCCGCCGGCGTGCTCGACTGGACCGGCTGGGGGCGGCTGGCCGGCCTGGCCGATGCCGATGCGGGCTTCCGCTACTTCCAGGATCGCTGGACCAACGCGGGCGGCCTGCCGTCGTTCGCGTGGCAGTGGTGGTTCGAGGGCGACAACCCGGCCGACGGCTGGCCTGGCTGGGCGCAGGTGGACGGCCCCGGCGGGGCGCTGCTGGCCGGCACGGTCGACTTCGACGCGATCTACCACCACGGCTGGTCCGACGCGGAGGCCCTGGCCGACCTCGACCGCTTCCTCCGCGCCGGCTACGGCGTGGCCCTGCTGCTCACCAATGACACCGTCAGCCATGCCGTCAACGTCTGGGGCGTCCAGAGCGATGCCGGCGACTACCAGGGCATCTGGATCACCGACAGCGACGACGACCGCCACCGCCTCGACCCGCCCGACGTGCTGAGCTTCCAGAGCGTCAGCCTCTCCGACGGGCGGTGGTACCTCGGCGACTACCTCGACGGGCAGTGGTTCATCAACGAGGTCCAGGCCCTCGACCGCAGCCCGCTGCTGGAGGTCCGCGTCCCCGAGCCGACCGCCCTGGCCCTGCTGGCCGGCGGCCTGCTGACCCTCCGCCGCCGCGCCCGGCCGTAGGCTCGTCAGTCGTACGGCCCGATGGATGAATCAGGGCGCGAGCGCCGTATGGAGTGCGGCGGCCTTGACGCCGCTGTGGCTGGTCCTGTCGCATGCGATCCAAAGCGGCGTCGATGCCGCCGCACTCCAAAACGCTGGCCGACCATCACGGCTGGGCACTCAGGGGGCACTCCGGGAACTCCGGACGGGCGAGAACCACAGATTTCACAGCGCGGACTTCGCCCGCAACTCAACCTGAATCCGTACCGCAGTCCGGTGGTCCAGAGGAAACAGCGGGGGGGCTCTGCCCCCCCACCCCCGGGATTGGTCGCTTCAGGGCCACCAGCATGAGCGGGTATCCTGTGACAGTCTATCTGTGCAACCCGTGTCGTTCGCGTCTTCCGCTCGGGGGGAGCCCACGGAGAATCGGAAAGACGTGGCTACAAACGCCGTAGCCACGGCACCCGGCTACCAGACTGGCGAGCCCGGAGCCCCGGAGCCCCGAAGGGGCGGCAGTGCGCCACGGTGCTCCACTGCTCAGCTGCTCTAGCAGCCCGTTTTTAACGGGCTGCTACGAGGGCAGGGCGATGCGGAGGGGGGCGGTTTCGCTGGCGACCTTGTTGGCGTCGACGTCCTCGAGGGTGATCTTGAGCGTGTACTCGCCGGGGGCCAGCGAGGGCGGCAGGAAGAGGATGCGGGTGAGGAAGAAGTCCTCTCGGCGGTTGGCGGAGACGTCCTGGATGTTGCGGTCGGTCTCGAAGACGACCTGCCGGCCCTGGGCGTCGTAGACGGCCAACTGCATGTTGAGGCGCGTGCGGTATCGGCCCTGCTCGTCGCGGCGGGCGGTGTGGTTGCGCAGCTCGCAGTAGACGATCATGGGCTGGCTTCGGCCGGCGGGGAAGATGTAGGTCCCGTCGGTCTGCTCGAAGGGCTTGTAGACGCCGTAGCCGTCGACCGACCGGCAGAGCTTCAGGGCGGGGATCTGCAGGTCCGCGTGGGCCATCAGCCGTTCGCGGAGGCCCTGGAGGGCCTGGAGGGCCTGGGCGGCCTGGGTGGGGTCGCTCTGGGCGGTCGAGCGGTCCCGCAGGGCCATCATCGCCCGCAGCAGCGAACTGACGGTGCGGGCCTCGTCGTCGCCCAGGCCGGCGATGGGGGCCAGGGCCGACTCGTCGCGACCGGCCACCACGTAGAGCATCCGCAGGCGGAGCTGCAGGTCGAGGTCGTTGGGCGTCTCGGCCAGTCGGGCCTGGAACAGGCGGATCAGGTCGTCGACTGTCGGCGGCGTGGGCGGTGGCGGCTCGGCCGGCTCGGCCGGCTGGGTGGCGGGCTCGACGGCGGCGGGCGGCGAGGGCGGTTCGGGCTCGGGGTCGGCCGGCGGCAGCAGGCTCAGGCCCTGGCGGACGTCGGTGGGGCGGGTCGCTCCGTCGCGGAAGGGGAAGCTCGTAGCGGCCGAGCGGACCGGGGCGTCGGTGTCCATCGGCAGCAGGGCCACGCGGGCCGGCGGTACGACATAGGGCAGCGGGGCGTCCTGCAGCGTGGGTGCGGGCTCGCCCTCGGCCAGCTGGCGGGCGCGGGCGGCGAGCTGCTGGACCACCTCCGGCAGCGGCTGGGGTTGCTCGTAGGCGGTCGCGGTGCGGGGGCTGTAGACCTCCGTGTCGCTTCGGCCCCAGAGGTCGCAGCCGGCCAGCGCGCAGAGCATCGCCAGGCTGCACAGGCTCCAGAGGCGGCGCGAGGTCTTCACCATCCGTGGCTCGTCCTTGCGACCGGGGTCGCGGTTGTGCCCGAAGAGAAGGGCGGGCACCGTACGGGCCGATCCAACCGGCCCGGCCCCGATACTTTGGCAGATCGGCCCGCCCGTGTCAACCGCACAGGGCAACCAAGGGCCATCGCCGATCCTGCCGGGCCTCGCTTCGCTCGACCCGGCCTACGAAGTCGTCAACCGCACAGGACCACGACGAGGCGTTGGAGGGCGGCCTTGGGGTCGCGCCCGGTCTTGATGGCCAGGTCGGTGCGGATGAGCTGGCGGAAGTCCTGGGTCACGCGGGGCATGTCACGGCTGGCGAGCAGGCGGCGGAAGGGCCCCTGGCCGGGCCCGAAGACGCGGACGGCCTTGAAGATGTCGAACTCCCGCTGGCCCTGGGCCTGCATCTGCTTGGCCTTGAGGACCTTGCGGAGGTGCATCGTGATGAGCCCCAGCGTGCGGAACTCGTCGCCGCGCTGCACGAGCAGCCCGTCGAGGGTGGTCAGGGCGGCCTGGGCGTCGCCGGCGGCCAGCGCGTCGGTCAGGGCGAAGGGGTTGACCCCGCCGGCGGCGACCACGATGGCCGAGACGTCCTGGGTCGTGATGGTCGAGCGCCCCTGGGTGTAGAGGGCGAGCTTTTCCATCTCGCCGGCCAGTCGGCCCAGGTCGGTGCCCGACCACTGGGCGAGCAGCTCGATGGCGTCGCGGTCGATGGTTCGGCCCAGGGCCTTGGCGCGGTCGCGGATGAAGGTGCCGACCGTCTTGGCCGTCGGGGCGCTGCAGTCGAAGGCCTGGCCGATCTGGGCGACCCGCTTGGCCAGGCGGGTGTTGCTCCGCCAGCTGCCGGCCAGCAGCACCAGCGTGCCGGTGGCGGCGGGGGCGTCGAGGTAGTCCTCCAGGGCCTGGCGGTTGGCGGTGACGAACTCGTCGGCGTCCTCGACGATCACCAGCCTTCGCTCGGCCAGGAAGGGCAGCGTCCGCAGCTCGTCCAGGACCGTCGCCAGGTCGGTGTTGCTCTCGAAGCGGCTGAGGCACAACTGCGGGTCGGCGTCGCCGAGCACCACCTCGCGGATCTCGGCGAGGTGGGCGTCGCGCAGGAAGGCGTCAGGGCCGAACAGGACGTAGACGGGTTTGGGATCGGCGTCGGTCATGGCGGGGCCATTATCGCGGATGGGCCCGGGGCTGTAAAGAGCACCGGTGCGTGTGCCGCGCGCGGCAAGGCCAGCCGTCGCCGCCGACGCGATCGGCTGCGAGGGCTGGCCTTGATCCTGTGAACGGGCCGGTGAACTACATCTGGCGGCGGCGGTAGATCACCCAGAAGACGATGATCGCGACCAGCAGCAGAACCGGGATCAGCTGCCAAGCTTCGAAAACGCCCTGTGCCAGGGGAAGAATGCTGCTCACGGCTATCTCCTTATTCAGGCGGGTCCAGGACTCACGTGCCTGGACCGGTTTATACGCGTGCCCCCGCCGGCCTGTCAACCGCAAAGGTGGCGGACTGCCCAATTGCCCATCGGGCGTGCGGGCTCGGGGGGCACCGGCGAAGGTGGGGCTGCGCCCCAGCCTACGGCGCGGGCGGTTTGCGTCGGCTGGGGCGCAGCCCCACCTTTGCCCGGGCTCACCTGGGATCGCGAGAGAGTAGAGAGTAGACCGCAGGAGAGGGCTTGGGGCTGGTGGGCGGCGGTGCGCCTGTCGAGGCGTCAGCCTCCACTCTACTTTCTCCCCTCTCCTGCTCTAGTAAAACAGGCCGCCCGGAGGCGGCCTGTTTTACTGGCGGCGACTGGACTCGAACCAGTAACCTAGGGCTTATGAATCCCTCGCTCTAACCACTTGAGCTACGCCGCCAAGGCGAGCCTTTCACTATGCCCAAAGACCGAGGGGATTTCAAGAGCGAAAAACGCAAAAATGGTCCCTCGGCGCCTCGCTTGCCGCGGGAGGGGCCTTTGCCTAGAATGGGCCCGGACGTACACGTATGCAGATCGTAATCCTACTGGCGATGGGGCTGGTGCTCAGCCTGGGCGCGCCTGGCATGGAGCCGCTCTGGCCCGTTTCGGGCGAGGCGCTGCTGGCTGGGGCCGTGGGCTACTGCGCGGTCTCGGCCGCTCTGAGCTGGCTGGTGACCCAGGTGGGGCTGCGCCGGCTGCTGGGGGCCGGCTGGCCGCTGGAGCGGGCCCTGCGGAGCCATCGCCGTCACGGCCTGCTGTTGCAGCTGTGGCTGGTGGGCGGGCTGGTCGGGCTGGTGCTGGCCGGTCTGCCCCAGACGCTGCGGGCGACGGGCCTGGGCCGGCTGCCGCTGCTGGTCGACGCCGTCGTCGTGGGCCTGCTGTTCGTCGCCTGCGTGCTCTACTGGGCCCTGAGCTACCGCTTCGACCAGGCCGCCCGCTGGCAGGTCGAGCAGGAGCTCATGCTCGCCGGCCAGCCCGTCCGCGCCGGCTGGACGTGCGGGCAGTACATGGACTTCCACATCCGCCACCAGTTTCTGTTCGTGGCCGTTCCGATCGGGATGATCATCGCCCTGCGCGACGCCCTGGCGTACCTGATTCCTCGCCTCGTGCCGGATTGGGCGTTGGACTGGGCGGCCCTGGCGTCGCTGCTGGGGGCGGTGGGGGCGGTGTTCTTCCTCAGCCCGCTGCTGCTGGTGCGGATCTGGCGGACCCGCCCGCTGCCCCGCGGCGAGCTGCGCAGCCGGCTGGAGCGGCTGTGCGGACGCATCGGCCTGCGCTACCGCGACATCCTGATCTGGGACACCGCCGGTGTCGTCGTCAACGCCGGCGTGATGGGCCTGAGGCCCGCTGTGCGGTACGTGCTCATCAGCGACGCGTTGCTCGAGCAGATGGAGGACCGCCAGATCGTCGCCGTCTTCGGCCACGAGGCCGGCCACGTCGTCCACCGGCACATCGCGTATTTCCTGCTGTTCACCGTGGCGGCGATGCTGCTGGCCGGCTCGGCCGTGGCGGGCCTGTCGGCGCTGGTGCCGATGGACGCCCTGGCCCAGCAGATGGTGATGCTGGGGCTGATCGGCCTGCTGTGGGGGTTCGGCTTCGGCTGGCTGAGCCGGCAGTTCGAGCGGCAGGCGGACGTCTACGGCGCCTGGTGCGCCGGCGTGGACGCCCGCGAGCATGGCCAGGCCGACGCCCGCAGCGACGAGCTGGCCCTGGGCAGCCCGACCTTCGCGGCCGCCCTGGAGAACGTCGCCCGCCTCAACGGCACGCCCCGCCGCACGCGAAACTGGCGCCACGGCTCGATCGCTTCGCGCGTGGGCTTCCTGCTGAGCTGGGCCGCCGCAGGCCATACCCGCGACGGCTTCGACCGCTCGGTCGCCCTGCTCAAGCTCGCCGCCTGGTGCACCCTCGGCGCCGGCGCCGTCAGCGCCATCCTCACCTGGCCCCGCTGGCAGTAGGCCCGGCGCGAGCGCCGTATGGAGTGCTGGCTCTGCAACCGGGTGCCGTGGCTACGGCTTTCGTAGCCACGTCTTCGGCTTCCCCGCTGGACTCCTCCTCCAGGTACAGGGGATCAACGCGAATGGCACGAATGGAGGATGATTTCACGAATGGAAGACTCGTTGTGACCCTGTCCGGTCTTCCATTCGTGCCATCGGCCGTTATTCGTGCCATTCGTGTTGATCGACCTTTCGACCCCGCCCGGGCCGGCCTGGGTGTCCCTGCGCGACAGGCGGACCGCCCTTTTGGAGTGCGGCGAGTCCTCGCCGCACTCCATACGGCACTGGCGCCCTGGGGCTCCATTGGTCGGTGCGACTGACGATCAGACGCCCCAAGACGTGGCTACGAACGCCGTAGCCACGGCACCGGGCCGGTCCTTGGACTTGTGTAGATATGGCAGGCCGGGACACCCGGCGGCGGGCCCGGGCTGGAAAAAACGCCGGCCCTTGGCCCTTTGTGGCGGGTCGGGTATAGTGGACGATCTGTGCCGCCGGGGACTGCAGGAGGAGCACCGGCTCGGGGTCGGGGCCGTCACGGCGGAGCCAGTCAGCGCAGTGGAGCATGGACGCCGTGGATCTGTTGTCGAATCTCAACGAACCCCAACGCCAGGCCGTTCAGCACGTCGACGGGCCATTGCTGGTCCTTGCCGGGGCCGGCTCGGGCAAGACGCGGGTCATCACCCGCCGCATCGCCTGGCTGATCCGCCAGGGCATCGCCCCGTGGAACGTCCTGGCGCTGACCTTCACCAACAAGGCCGCCCAGGAGATGGCCCGGCGCGTCGAGCAGCTCGGCACGCCCCGGGGGGCCACCGTGAGCACCTTCCACAGCCTCTGCGCGAGGCTGCTGCGCGAGCTGGCGCCCGAGGCGGGCCTGCAGAGCAGCTTCTCCATCTACGACACCGCCGACCAGACCAAACTGGTGAAGATGGCCATGGACCGCGGCGACGTCGGCACGGGCCTGACGCCGGGCAAGGCCCTCTCGGCCATCAGCCGGGCCAAGATGCAGCTGCTGACGCCGACGACCTTCGCCGAGCAGGCCAACGACTTCGTCACCCGCAAGCTCGCCAAGCTCTACGAGGCCTACGAGCGCGCCCTGCGGGCCGCCAACGCCCTGGACTTCGACGACCTGCTGATGCGGATGGCCTTCCTGATGCGCGATCGGCCGGACGTGCGCCAGGCCCTGGCCGAGCGATACCGCTACGTGCTCATCGACGAGTACCAGGACACCAACCACGCCCAGTACATCATCGCCCACGGCATCGCCCTGGCCCACGAGAACATCTGCGCCACCGGCGACCCCGACCAGTCCATCTACGCCTGGCGGGGGGCCGACATCCAGAACATCCTGGACTTCGAGAAGGACTACCCCAACGCCGTCGTCGTCCGCCTCGAGGAGAACTACCGCTCGACCACGCCGATCCTCTCGGCCGCCAGCGCCCTGATCGCCCACAACCGCAACCGCAAGCCCAAGGAGCTGTTCACCCGCCGGCCCGGCGGCGAGCCGGTGACGATCGTGACGGCCCCCGACGAGCACGCCGAGGCCAACGATGTCGTCCACCGCATCCGCGAGCTGGCCGCCGGCGGGGAGATCGGCTACGGCGACGTGGCCGTCTTCTATCGCCTCAACAGCCTCTCGCGCGTCATGGAGGACGCGTTGCGGAAAAGCGGCATTCCCTACCGCATCGCCCGGGGCACCGAGTTCTACAACCGCAAGGAGATCCGCGACGTGCTGGCGTACCTCAAGCTGGTGGTCAACCCCGCCGACGAGGTCGCCTGCGAGCGGATCATCAACGTGCCGACCCGCGGCATCGGGGCGACGACGGTCAAGAGGCTGCAGGACTTCGCGATGCGGCGGGACCTGGCCCTGCTGGCCGCCGCCCGCCAGGCCGACGCCGCCGACAGCCTCGGCCGGGCCGCCAGTCGCAAGGTGACGGAGTTCGCCGAGATGATCGACGCGTTCTCGGCCCTGCCCCGCAGCCCCGTGCGCGACATCGTCGAGGCCGTCATCACCCGCACGGGCCTGGAGGCCGAGCTGCGAGCCCAGGGCTCCGACCAGGCCAGCGAGCTGGCCAACGTGATGGAGCTGGTGACCACCGCGGCCGAGTTCGACAGCGAGAACCCCGGCGCGACGCTGGAGGACTACCTCAGCCAGGTGGCGCTGGTCAGCGACATCGACCGCTTCGAGGGCGGCCAGGGCGCCGTCACGCTCATGACGCTCCACGCGGCCAAGGGGCTGGAGTTCCCGGCCGTGTTCCTCATCGGCTGCGAGGAGGGGCTGCTGCCCTTCGAGCACCCCACCGAGAACCGCCGCGACCTCGAGGAGGAGCGTCGGCTCTGCTTCGTGGGCGTCACGCGGGCGATGCGGCACATGACGCTCAGCTGCGCCCGCTACCGCAGCATTCGCGGCCAGCGGCACCGGCAGGCGGCGTCGGGATTCCTGACGGAGCTGGGCTACGAGCAGGTGCGGCGGGTGGACCTGGTCGAGGAGAACCCCGGCGAGGCCTCGGCCCGGCTGGACGAGACGATCCGCCAGCTCAACCGCGCCGACGATGACGATTTCTTCGACCCCGACGCCCAGGCGCCGCTGGTGGACGAGGACGTCTTCGACGAGTCGGCCGAGCTGGAGGCCGAGGCCCTCGGCGACGCCTCCGGCGGCCTGCGCCCCGGCTGCCGCGTCCGCCACGACAAGTTCGCCACCGGCCGGGTCGCCTCCATGAGCCGCTCAGGCCCCTACACCCGCGTGGTCGTCGACTTCGACCGCTTCGGCCGAAAGACCCTCATCCTCCAGTACGCCCGCCTCGAACTGCTGTAGGCCCCGCCGCCCTCGACAGCGAAGAGGGATGGGCCCCAGAGGCCACAGAGGACACAGAGCGAGAAGGTGGGGGTCCGCGGCGCGGGGCCCCCCCCGACCGCGCGGGGCCGCGG
>JAWLCG010000110.1:0-12826 GCA_041687295.1 Phycisphaerae bacterium
TGGGTTCCCGGGTAACGGCGGGGCCGCGCGGCGCACCACCCGGCCTACGGGCTCAGGCCTGCGGGCTACTCCTGCAGGGCGATGATGCTCTTGACCTCGTTCTGGGTGTTGAGCAGCTTGGCGTAGGCGCCGTCCTCGCGGGCCTCCAGCTCGCCGTGGGCGCCCTGCTCGACGATCTCGCCCTTGTCCAGCACGACCAGGCGGTCGGCCTTGCGGAGCGTGCTGAGGCGGTGGGCGATGGCGATGGTCGTGCGGTCGGCAACCAGGCGGTCCAGGGCGGCCTGGATCTCCTTCTCGGTCTTGCTGTCGACGCTGCTGGTGGCCTCGTCGAGGACCAGCAGGCGGGGGTTGTCCAGGATGGCCCGGGCGATGCTCACCCGCTGGCGTTCGCCGCCGGAGAGGGTATGGCCCCGCTCGCCGACGGTGGTGTCGTAGCCGTCGGGGAAGCCGACGATCACGTCGTGGACGTTGGCGGCGCGGGCGGCGCGGATGATGTCCATGATGCTGGCCCCGGGGTTGCCGTAGGCGATGTTCTCGGCGATCGTGCCGCGGAAGAGGTAAGGCTCCTGCAGCACCACGCCGATGTGCCGGCGGAGGTCCTCGAGCTTGTAGTCGCGCAGGTCCACGCCGTCCAGGAGGATCTGGCCCTCGACGGGGTCGTAGAAGCGGCACAGCAGGTTCACCAGCGTCGTCTTGCCGCTGCCGGAATGGCCCACCAGGCCGATCATCTCGCCCGGCTCGATGTTCAGGTTGATGTTCCGCAGCACCCGCCGCACGCCGTCATAGCTGAAGCTGACGTTGCGGAACTCGATTCGGCCGCTCATCTCGGGCAGGGCCTTGGCGTCGCGTTTGGTGAAGATGTCCGGCTCGGTATCCAGCACCTCCAGGATGCGTTGGGCGCTGGTGGCGGCGCGGTTGAAGGTGCGGCTCATGTGGGCGACCATGTGGATGGGCTGGAAGAACATCCACATGTAGCTCTGGAAGGCGATGATCTTGCCGACCGTCATGAGCCCGTCGGGGCTGTCCACGCCGGCGGCCTGGGCGGCCTGGACGGCGGCCAGGTCGCGGATCGCCCAGAAGCCGCCCACCCCCCAGATCACCAGGAAGCCGACCTGCGTGGCCAGCATCATCGCCGGGCCGAAGAACGTGAAGATGTTCATCAGCTTCCGCTCTTCTTCGTAGACCTGGTAGTTGCGGTGGTTGAAGCGGTCGATCTCGCGGTTTTCCTGCCCGAAGGCCTTGATGACGCGCATGCCGGGGATGGCGTCGGCGACGACGGCCGTCATGTCGCTCCAGCGGTGCCAGATGCGGGCCATCTGGTCGTGCATCCGCTTATGGAAGACCACCATCAGCACGACCATGATGGGGATCGGCAGCAGCACCAGGAAGGCCAGTCGCCAGTTGGTCAGGAACATCATCACGCCGACGCCGGCGAAGGTGAGGAACCCGACGACGACCTCGATGAGGCTGAAGGCCACGAAGTCCCAGATGCGGTCGCTGTCGCTGGTGACGCGGGTGATCAGGCTGCCGGTGCTCTTTCGGCTGAAGTAGTTCAGCGAGAGCTTGTGCAGGTGCGTGTAGCAGCGGTTGCGGATGTCGGCCGCCACGCGCATGCCCAGGCCGGCCATGATCCGGCCGCGAACCGCCCGCATGACGGCCTCGGCGACCATGATGAACAGGAACGAGCCGATCAGGATCCACAGCAGGCGGTAGTTCCGCCCCAGCACGGCGAAGTCGACCACCCACTGGCTCAGCTTGGGCCGGACCAGCCCCATCGCCAGGCCCACCAGGGCCAGGGCGAAGCCGATCACCACCCGCCACTTGTACGGGCCCACGAACTCGTACAGCCGCATCAGCACCTTGCGCTGCTGCAGGCAGCGGGGGCAGGTCTCGGCCCAGTCGGGAATGGCCGAGTTGCACTTGTCGCACTTGACCTTCTTGTCGGGGCCCTTGAACTCCTCGCCGCCGCCGGCCTGCTCGCCGTCGGCCTGGCCCTCGAACTGCCGCTCGACCTGGCGGTGCAGCTCGGCCATCGCCTTGGCGTGGCGGTTGCTGTAGCGGTACTCGCCGGCGACCGCCCCGTCGCGGTACAGCCGAAGCACGCTCATGCCGAGCCCCTCGAGCACCTTGGCCGACTCGAGCTGGTCCAGCGGCGTCGCGTCGCTCTGCCAGCTGCCGTCTCGGCCCTGGAAGTGCCACAACTTGCCCGCCCCCAGCGCCAGGTAGCCGTTGACGTACTGACCCTGCGGGTCCAGGTCGTAGGCGGCCAGGGCCTGGATGGCCTCGGCGGAGAGCTGCTCCTCGATCCGCTCGCGCACGTCGGCGGGCAGCGCCGCCAGACGATCCTGCATCTGCGTGTTTTGCGTCGACATGGAATACAGACCTGCCCGGGAACAAGCGGTTTCATCACGGTTCGATCCACCCCTGATTCCGCCGAGTCCCCGGGAAACGAATCGGCGAAATCGCACAGAAGATTCTACGTCCTCCGCCGGCCGGTTGCACGCCTAAATCGGCGTGGGAAAAGCTCTTGCCCCCCCAAGGCCCTGGCCGCCCCCCGGGCCAGTCCGGTCCTAAGCTGCCCCCTGTTCGCCGCTTATTGGCGCGGGAAGCGGCCTCAGTCCGCCCGGGCTGGCCCCCATCCAAACCCGCGGATTGCGGTCCGTGGGCACCGGGGCGGGCCGTCCATCTGAAGGCACAACGCACCCGCCCGACCCCCCGTCGCAAGTGACGGAGCCGCCCCGCCCGGCCCGGCTCCGAACGGCGCCGCGCCATTGACGCAACCCCAGCCATGCTGTAGGATACAGGTGTAGCGGAAGGACCGAGCGACTGCCCCCAAGGAGCACAGCGCCCCATGCAGAGGCATACGCCCAGACGCACGCCCGTCAGCCAAAAGGCCGGCCTGCAGGCCCGCAGCCAGGACCCGCAGTTCGCCCTGGCCCAGGTGAAGACCGTGCTGACGTCCCTGCCGGCGGCCGAGCTCGACGCGATCATCCGCGAATGTCGGCCCAGCTTCCGCCGAACGTCTGAGCTCTGCCACAAGATCCTGGATGCCGGCTCGGCCAGCGCCGCCGGCTAGCCCCTCTGCCGATCGGACATGCGGGTGCGTTGTGCCACGCCGGGAACGGCCCGCCTCGATGCCCACGGAAGGCATTCCATGGGCTTGGGCCGAGACCGCCCTGCAACACAAGCGGCAGATGGCCGCCCCCCCTCTCGCTACTCCAGTTCCTCCAGCTCCTGAGAAACCGACTCCAGTTCCCGGGCCAGGTCGCGCATGCGCGGGTCGCGCAGCTGCGCGTGGGTCATGCGGGCGAAGTGGCTCACCAGCCCCTGTTCGGTGGCGCGGACGAGTTGGGCGATCCCCTCCCGCCCCCGTTGCGCGTGGGGCGGCCCCAACTGCTCCATGCGCAGACTACTATCCAGCAGGGCCCACGTGCGACGGCTGAGATGGTGCCCCATCAGCTGCCAGGCCAGCTCGAACCAGCGATGGAGCAGCCGGGCGCGACGCTGCTGCTCGGGCGAGGGGCCATGTCCGGGATGGTTCGGCTCATCTGCCATGATCCACTGCCCGGCCCGCGAAGTGGTCCAGGGTCCTGGCCCTACGCCTCGCGGCGGACCAGCTCGTGGAAGGCCGCGGTCAGCCTTTGGGTGATAGGCCCGGGCTTGCCGTCGCCGATCTGTCGGCCGTCGATGCGGGTGACGGCGATGACCTCGGCGGCCGTGCCGGTCAGGAAGCACTCGTCGGCGGTGTAGAGATCGTAGCGGGTAAGGTTCTGCTCGACCGGCTCGACGCGGGCCTCGCCGGCCAGGTCGATGACGCACTGGCGGGTGATGCCCTCCAGCACGCCGGCGGAGACCGGCGGGGTGATCAGTCGGCCGTGGCGGACGATGAAGATGTTGTCGCCGGTGGCCTCGCTGACCATGCCCTCGGTGTTGAGCATGATCGCCTCGGGCGCGCCGGCGTCGATGGCCTCGAGCTTGGCCATGATGTTGTTGAGGTAGTTGAGGCTCTTGACCCGCGGGCTCAGCGTGTTGGGATGGCAGCGCATGGTCGAGGCGATGATCACGTGCATGCCGTTGGCGTACAGCTCGGGCGGGTAGAGGGCGATCTGGTCGGCAATGATGAAGGTGGCCGGGTGGCTGCACTTGGCCGGGCTGATGCCCAGCGTGCCGGCCCCGCGCGTGACGACCAGACGGATGTACCCGTCGTCGATGGCGTTGGCCGCGATGGTCTGCTCCATCGCCTCGGTGATCTGCTCGGGCGTGTAGGGGATCGTCAGGCGAATCACCCGGGCGCTGTCGAACAGCCGAGTGACGTGCTCGCGGGACTTGAAGATCCGCCCGCTGTACACGCGGATGCCCTCGAACACGCCGTCGCCGTACAGCAGCCCGTGATCGAAGACACTGACCGTGGCCGCCTGCGCGTCCACCAGCTTGCCGTTCATCCAGATCATCATGCTCGGTCAACTCCGGTACCAGAGGGTCCAGCGACAGACCGACCATAGTAGCCGCCGCGGGCCGATCTGACAACTCCCCCGGCGCATGATTGTGACGGGCGGGCCCCGTCCTGTCTGTAGGCCGGACGCAGTCCGGCTGGGTAGTGGTGCCCGATCCATCGCCTCTCCCCAGCCGGACTGCGTCCGGCCTACGGGTTCGTCCCTATTTTCGTGACAGGTTACCCGACCCCGGTCAGGACGATGGGGTTCTCCGCGTCGAAAGTGAGCTCGACGACCTGCATTCCGGCGAAATCGGCGGGGCCAGTGGCCTGGCCGGTGGCGTGAACGCGGGCGTCGGCTCGCCCCACGCGGAGGCGGACGCTCGTGGCGCCGGCCGGGCGAAGCGTCACCTCGAACCCCCCCTGCTGCCAGGCGCCGCTGAGGATGACGCCGCCGCGGGCCCGCAGGCCCTCGAAGCCCAAGCTCCGCTCGGCCCAGCCGGGCAGCAGGCAGGCGAACAGGTCCACGAACCCCCGCCAGTCCTGCACGAGGCAGTCAGTGAAGGCCTGGAGGTACAGGCCGCTGGTGGTAAAGTAGTAGGCCTTCTTGAGGTGCCAGCCCTCGATGAAGCTCGACTCGTAGAACTGGATCCACCGCGGGTCGGCCATGCGGCAGGGCTGGATGGCGCGCAGGTCGGTCTCCAGGGCCTCGCCGTCGCCCATGCGGGCCGAGGCCAGGGCGAACTCGCCCAGCGTCCAGCCCGGCGAGTGAGGCCGGCGGGCGCGCGCGGTCAGGTCGTAGCGGTGCCGCCAGGCCCGCACCGTCGGCTCGCTGTCGCCCAGGTCGGCCATGGGCAGGTAGGCGATGGGGTTGAGCTGCACGGGGTGCTTCTGGCTGCCCGCGGGCCGATCGTCGCCAGCGTAGGTGCTGTACCAGCCCTGCGGCCGAAGCAGGCTCTTGCGCTCGAAGCCGCAGGCGACCGCGTCGCGAGCCCGCTCCAGCAGGGCCGAGTCGCCCTGGGCGGTAATCTCGGCCGCCTCGACGAAGGCGCGGCAGGTGTACTCGGCGCTGTAGCCGCAGCACAGCAGGTTCTTCAGGCGGCCAGCCGTCGAGGAGTGCTCGTCCTGGCCGCGGGCATGCTCGTGGTAGGTGTCGTAGGTGCCCTGCTCGTTCTTGACGGCGATGTTCAGGTAGAACCGCGCCACCTCCTGGATCACGGGGAAGAACTCGCGAAGAAAGGCCTCGTCCTGCGTCAGCTGGTAGTAGTGCCACACCATCGCCACCACGTAGGCGCTGTTGTGCAGCTCGTAGGAGTCAGGCCCGGTGATGCCGTCGATCTCGTACTGGTCCCAGTCCTGATAGGGCGGCGTCCAGGGGTAGTAGGCGCCCTCGACGCCGAGGAGGCGCTTTCCGTAGGCCTTCACGTCCTCGAGGTGCTCCAGCCAGTACCGCAGGGCCGCTTTCGCGCGGTCGAGGTGGCCGAGGCGCGGGGCGTTCTCGGCGACGTAGTAGACGTCCTGGGGGAAGTAGAAGCCCCAGATGTTGCTCATGAGCCCCGTCGGCACCATGGGCCGGGCCGGCACGGGCGGGAAGTTGCAGCCCACGTAGTAGTTCGTCCGCGTCCAGATCCACTGCGCGCGGTCCTCGGGCAAGTCGACCCACGCCTCGCGCCAGAACTTCGCCCACGCCCACTCGTGCGCGCCGCGGAGGGCGTCGAGGGTCTTGTCGAGCACCTCGGGGCCCGGGCAGCCGGCGTGGCGAACCCACAGCTTGAGCGTCGTCGCCCCGGCCGGCATGTCCAACTCGATGACGCTGCCGTCGATGCGGATGCCCGCGCCACCGGCGTCGAGGATCCACTCGTTGGTCAGGGCGTTGGTTCGGCCCGTGACGTGAACGCGATCACCCTCGACGCGGAAGCTCAGCTCAACGGGCGGGACCTTCCATCGCATGTCGAGGTTCTGAGAGCGGCTGGTCTCGCACTCGAGGCGGACGCGCAGGGCCTTGGCCGGGTCGTCAGTCTGGCGGTCGACGTGCAGGACCATGAGGTTGGGCGCCGCCTGGCTGGCGAAGGCCGTCACCGACAGCGGGCCGTAGAGATCGTACGTCGTCGTCAGCGTGGCCGAGAGCAGGTCGAGCTCCTGGCGGTAGTCGCGGCAGTCGACGAGGTTCAGGTCGGACCCGTCGGCGAAGCGGGCCCCCACCACCGCCAGGGGGAACTGGATATGCCGGCCATGCTCGACCCGGGCGTGCTGGCCGATGTAGCCCAGCACCGTTCGGCCCTCGGGCACGCCGGTGTCGGGCTTGCCCATGAAGCCGAACCAGTCGAAACAGCCCCCCACGATGCCGCTGGAGACCATCGGCGGCACGTGCGGGATGCCGGTCTGGAAGGACTCCAGCGTGTAGACCACGTTGCCGCGTCGGACGGCCTGCTCCATGGTATTCATTGTGCGCCCTCGCCTGCCGGCTGGCCGGGGCTGCGAACGCCGCCACCCCGACCGGTCCGGACGGTCCTGAGATCGGTTATACAGGAGCCGGCCCGCAACGCAAGACGCAGACGCAGCGATGGGCCCATCGCGTCCCTATATAGCCCCGGGCCTGCCCGCGGTCTTCCGGGTGCCCCCAGGCGTCCGGGTGCCGTGGCTGCGGCATCTGCAGCCACGTCTTGGGGCGCCGGATCGTCAGACGTGCCGGCCAATGGACGCGCAGGGCGCGAGCGCCGTATGGAGTGCGGCGATGCAATCGCCGCTTTGGCTTGGGTCGCCATCGAGCCAAAGCGGCGATGGCTCGCCGCACTCCAAAAGGGCGGTCCGCCCATCACGGCCGGGCACCCAGGGGCACTCCGGCAGGCAGGGCGGCGATGGCACAGATGGAAGAAGAAGCAGGTAGATCCTCCATCTGTGTAATCGGCCGTTATCTGTGTAATCTGTGTCGATCGTGTCTCCCTCTCGGGCCCAGGCCAGGGAGAGGGGGAAAGACGTGGCTACAGACGCCGTAGCCACGGCACCCGGCCTACGGCTGCGCCTTGTCCCGGGCGGGCCAGGGGCGTACATTCGGGGGCGTAAGGGTCCGCCCGAAGCGCATTCGACGAAGGAGAGGACGATGTCTCAGCCAATGCAACGACGTTCGCCCTTGCGGACGCTGACCCGGAGGATCCTGATGATGGTGTGTGCAGTCTTGATCGCGGTGCCCGCGGCCGCCGTGGGGCCCGAGAGCACGGCCATCGTGGTCAACGCCGAGAGTTGGGCCTCGCAGGCGGTGGCCAACGAGTACGCCGCCCTGCGGCAGATCCCGCCGGCGAACATCGTTCGGCTGAACCTGGGCGACCTGAGCAGCTTCGAGGGCGTCAGCGTCGACACCTTCCGCCAGCGGATCCTTCGGCCCGTGCTGGCCGAGCTGGAGCGGCGGGGCCTCAGCGGACAGATCGACTGCATCGCCTACTCGGCCGACGTGCCCCACACGGTCGCCATCGCCGACGACTTCAAGGGCAAAGAGACCCACAAGGTGCTCACCAAGGCCGCCTCCGTCAACGGCCTGACCTACCTCTACCAGTCGGTGCTGGCCGGCGACGGCGAATACCTGGGCCTGCAGACCAACATGTACGCCCGGCGGTTCAAGGCCCAGCCGCTGGAGCCGAAGATCCTGCCCCAGCCGCCGCAGGGCTTCAGCAGCCAGGTGGGCTGGACGGCCCAGGGCGCCCCCAGCCCGGCCCTGGACAAGCCGCGCTACCTGCTGTCGTGCATGCTGGCGGTCACGAGCGGGCGGGGCACGTCGGTCGAGCAGGCCCTGGCCGGCCTGCGGCGGTCGGTGGGCGCCGACGGAGCCCGGCCCGAGGGCACGGTGTACATCCTCAAGAACGGCGACGTCCGCAGCACGACGCGCGAGTGGGCGTTCGAGTCGACGGTGGCGTACCTCGAGCAGCTCGGCGTGAAGGCGAAGATCGTCAACGGCGTGGTGCCCAGGGGCGCCGACGACGTGGCCGGCGTGGTCATCGGCAGCGGCAACTTCGACTGGGCCGGCAGCGGCAGCACGCTGCTGCCCGGCGCCATCGCCGAGCACCTGACCAGCTATGGCGGCGTGATGCGCTGGTCGTCGGGCCAGACGCCCCTGAGCGACCTGATGCGGGCCGGGGCGGCCGGCTCGAGCGGCACGGTGGCCGAGCCCTACGCCATCCAGGCCAAGTTCCCCACGCCGTTCATCCACTACTACTACGCAGCCGGCAGCACGCTGATCGAGGCCTTCTACCAGAGCGTGCTGGCGCCCTACCAGCTGCTGATCGTGGGCGACCCGCTGTGCCGGCCCTGGGGCCAGTCGCCCGAGCTGAACCTGGCCCTGCCGGAGGCGCCGCTGAGCGGGCCGGTCACGCTTCGGCCGGGCGGCGCGTCAGCCGACGTCACGGTGAAACGCTACGAGCTCTACGTCGATGGCCGACGCCACGCCCAGGCCGGGCCCGCCGAGCCGCTGGTGCTCGACACGACCGCCCTGCCCGACGGCTGGCACGAGTTGCGCCTGGTCGTCGTCTCGGCCAGCGCCGTCGAGCAGACCGCCCGCTGGATCGGCTGGGCCCAGCTGGACAACACGGGCCGAACGCCGCCCAAGGGCACAGGCCCCGCCACCGTCGCCCTGGGCGAGCCGATCGCCCTGCAGGCCCAGATGGCCGAGGCCTCGGCCATCGAGTGGTACCACCAGGGGCGATGCATCCAGCGCACCGAGGGCCCCTCGGGCCAGGTGGAGCTGGACTCGGCCCAGCTGGGCCTGGGCCCGGCCGCCGTCCAGCCCGTCGGCGTCATCGAGGGCGAGTCCGTCACCCGCATCCCGGGCGAGCCGGTGGAGCTGACCGTCACCGCCCCGCCGCTGATGGAGGCCCTGCCCGCCCCCGTCGAGGAGAGGGTCCCGGGCCTTCGCCTGGAACTGGACGACGGCTCGGCCTGGCGGCTCAGCCGACTGCAGGGGCCCAAGGATGAGCAGCAGCGACTCGGCCAGGTCGCGCCCAAGGGCGTGCCCTTCACGCTGGAGGGCTGGCTGACCATCGAGACCGCGGGCCTCTACCAGGTCCAGGTGCCCCCCGGGGCGTCGCTGACGGTCGAGGTCAACGGCCAGCGCCTGCCCCACCCGGCCCGGTCGATCTGGCGGATGGTGCCGCTGCACCTGGCCGCCGGCGTGCACCACCTCCGCGTCGAGGGGCGCGGCGTCGACCTGCAGCGGCTGGACGTCCGCTTCGGCGGGCCCGGCAGCTGGCCGCTGGGCGAGAGACACTTCAGCTGCCCCGCCTCGCTGGCCGGGCTCGTCGAGACCGAGGAAGGAGCCACCACCCCATGACCCGTCGAGTCAGTGACCAGGTGAAGATCGGCCTGCTGTCGTTCTCCGATGGCCGGCAGCGCGTGCACGAGGGGCTTGCCCCGACCATCCAGGGCCACCAGGACCGCCTGGCCGCCCTCATCGCCGCCACCGGGGCCACCCCCGTGGTCGCCGAGGCCATCGCCTGGACGCCCCGCCTGGCCGTGGCCGAGGCCCGCCGCCTGCTCGCCGCCGACGTGGCGGCCGTGGTGTTCAATATCCCCGTGTTCGCCTTCCCCAACCTGCCCGCCCTGGCGGCGGCCGTGCTGGAAAGGCCCGTGGCGATCCTCTCGCCCGGCGAGGCCAACCTCCCCGGCATGGGCGGCCTGCTGGCGGCCGGCGGAGGCCTGGTACAGATGGGCCAGCCCCCCCTGCGCCTTTGGGGCCCCTACGACAGCCCGGCTACCCGGGCCGCCCTGGAGAGCTTCATCCGCGGCACGGGGGCCCGCCATCGCCTCCGCGGGCAGGTCTACGGGCAGATCGGCGGGCGGTCGATCGGCATGCTCACCGGCGTGTCCAGCTCGCCCGCCCAGTGGCTGCGGGTGTTCGGCGTCGACATCGACCACGCCGACCAGAGCGAGATCCTCCGCATCGCCGAGCAGATCGTCCCGGCCGAGCGCGAGCGGATCGTCGCCTGGCTCGAGGGCAACCTCCGCAGCGTGGCCTACGGCGAGTCGCCCAAGCTCACGCGCGAGACCCTCGCGTTCCAGGCCGCCTGCGCCGCGGCCGTCAAGCGGATCGCCGAAGAGCGGCAGTTCGACTTCATCGGCATCAAGTGCCATTTCGACCTCTCGGAGTACTACTGCACGCAGTGCCTCTCGGCTGCGTTCCTGCCGGGCCGGCTGGACTGGGACGGGCCGCGCGAGCCGATGGTCTGTGCGTGCGAGGCCGACGGCGACGGGGCCCTGACCATGCAGATCCTCCAACTCGTCAGCGGCGAGCCGGCGTTGTTCATGGACCTGCGCCACTTCGACCGCTCCGAGAACCGCTGGACCCTGTGCAACTGCGGCGGCCAGAGCATCCACTACGCCCGCCGGGCCGACGACGAGGCCGACAACCTCGCGGCCGTCGATCTCGTGCCGGTGATCGCCAAGTACGGCGGCGTCGGCGCCCACGTGCGCTACCTCGGCGAGCCCGGCGCGATGACCTTCGCCCGCCTCGTGCACGACGGGCAGGGCCACCGGCTGATCGCCTTCGCCGGCCAGGCCGTCAAGGGCGAGGACAGCTGGCTCGAGAAGAGCTGCCCCCAATGGCCCCACCTGTTCGCGCAGTTTCCGATGGCGCCCGAGGCCCTGCTGGATCGGCTGCACGCCAACCACATCCACGCCGTCGCCGGCGACTGCACCGACGCCCTGGCCCACTTCGCCCGGGCGGCCGGCATCGCCTTCGAGCGCATATAGCCCCGGGCATGCCCGGGGTCTTCGTAGGCCGGGTCGAGCGCCAGCGAGGCCCGGCAACATGAACGGCAAGGCGCCCTCGCTGCCGGGCCTCGCGTTGGTCGACCCGGCCTACGGGGAAGACCCGGCCCATCAGAAAGTGAGACTGGAGCACACGATGAACAGCTACGCCGAACGCCTCGCCGCCCAGGCGGCTGTGGACGCCGCCGCCCCGCGGGCCGCGGCCGATCCGTTCAAGCCGCTCTACCACTTCTCGGCGCCGGCCCAGTGGATCAACGACCCCAACGGCACGGCCTGGTTCGCCGGCTACTACCACCTGTTCTACCAGCACAACCCCTTCGGCACGGCCCACGGCAACATGAGCTGGGGCCATGCCGTCAGCCGCGACCTGGCCCATTGGGAGCACTAGCCCATCGCCCTGGTGCCCACGCCCGACGGGCCGGACAAGGACGGCGTCTTCAGCGGCTGCTGCGTGCTCGACGGCCAGACCCCCACACTCGTCTACACCGGCGTCTGGCCCGAGGTGCAGTGCCTGGCCACCACCGACGACGACGGGCGCACCTGGAGCAAGCACCCGGCCAACCCCGTCATCGCCCAGCGGCCCGAGGGGCTCGACCTGCACGGCTTCCGCGACCCGTACGTCTTCCGCGACGGCGATGGCTGGGCCATGGTCATCGGTTCGGGCATCAAGGGCGAGGGCGGCACGATCCTGCTCTACCGCTCGGACGACCTGGTGCACTGGTCCTTCCACGGCCAGGCGTTCCGCGACGCCAGCCGACCCGAGCACAACTGGGAGTGCCCGAACCTCTTCCCGCTGGAGGGGCGGTGGGTGCTCATCGTCTCGCCGCACAGCCGGGTGATCGGCTGGACGGGCCAGTGGGCCGACGACCGCTTCACCGCCGACGGGCCCGCCGGCACGCTGGACCTGGGCGAGCGCTTCTACGCCCCCAACACGCTGGCCGACCCGCAGGGCCGGCGGATCCTGTGGGGCTGGCTGGTCGACGGCGTGAAGTGGGAGTGGAACACCATGGTCCGCACGCCCGAGGACTGCCGCGCCGCCGGCTGGTGTGGCTGCATGACCGTGCCGCGCGTCCTGGGCCTGGACGAGCACGGCATGCTCACGCAGATCCCCGCGCCGGAGTTGGAGGCCCTGCGCGGCCAGCACTGGCAGCAGGGGCCGACCGACCTGACGCCCGACCGGCCCATCGTGTTGAACGCCGCCGGCGAGGCCCTGGACATCCTGGCTGAGTTCGACCCGCCCGGCGAGGCGACGGTCGGCCTGGCCCTGCGCCGCTCGCCCGACGGTCGGCAGGAGACCCGCCTGCTCTACGACGGCGCCCGGGGCCAACTGCGGATCGAACGCGGCGAGTCGCCCCTGGCCAACGGCGGAGCCAGCCCGGAGGTGGGCGGCGCGTTCCGCCTTCGGCCCGGCGAGCCGCTGCGCCTGCGCGTGATGCTCGACCGCTGCGTCGTCGAGACCTTCGCCAACGACCGCGCCTGCCTGACCGAGTTGGTCTTCCCCGACCGCCCCGACGCCCTGGGCGTCGCCCTGCTCGCCCGCAACGGCCCGGCCCGCCTCCGCCGCCTCGACGCCTGGACCATGGGCTCGATGTGGGAGTGACCCGTAGGCCGGGGCGAGCGGCCGCGCGGGCCCGCGGCGAG
>JAWLCG010000111.1:0-12770 GCA_041687295.1 Phycisphaerae bacterium
GCTTCCGGTATACCGGATGGCCCGATACAATGCGCGCATTCATTGGCCCCAAAAACGAATAATTGGGCAACAGGCCCGGCAATCCGTGGGCTTGGGCCGGACGGCGCCATCTGTGCACGCGACCGGGAGGCGGGCTACTCGGCGGCGGTGGAGAGTCGGCCGGCGCGCTGCTCGCCGCGGGCCATGGCGATGATGCCGGTGCGGGCCAGCTCGCGGATGCCGTAGGGGCGGACCAGGTCGATGAACGCCTCCAGCCGCTCCTCCGGGCCGACCAGCTCGACCAGCAGGCTCTCCTTGGCCACGTCGACCACCCGGCCACGGAAGAGGTTGACCAGCTCGATGACCTCGCTGCGCTTCTCGGCGGGCACGTGGACGCGGATGAGCATCAGGTCGCGCTCGACGTAGTTGACGTCCTTGAAGTCGCGGACCTTGACGACGGTGACGATCTTGCCCAGCTGCTTGCGGACCTGCTCGAGGGTGTGCTCGTCGCCGAGGACCACGATGGTCATGCGGCTGAGCTCGGGGTCCTCGGTTCGCCCGACGACCAGCGAGTCGATGTTGTAGCCGCGGGCGGCGAACATGCCGGCGACGTGGCTCAGGACGCCCGGCTCGTTCTGGACCAGGGCCGTGATGACGTGCTTGCCATTGCTCGATTGCATGGAGATCTCCCGTGCCAGCCGCCCGATCAAGGGGCCGATTGGCGTCGATGTTGGAGCAGGAGAGCAGTAGAGCAGTAGACCGCAGGTGAGCTGCCCCGACGGGGGGCGTGACAGCACCTTTCTGGCCTCTCCTTCGTCTCCTGCTCTCCTGCTCTACTGCTCACCTGCTCTAGCAGCCCGTTTTCAACGGGCTGCTAGGCCAGCGTGCCCAGGTCCATCTCGTGCAGGCTCTTGCCCGCGGCGACCATGGGGAAAACGTTCTCTTCCTTCTCGACGTGGACGTTGACGACCACGGGGCCCGGGTGGGCCAGGGCGGCCCGCAGGCCGTCGTCGAGCTTTCCCCGCTCGGTGATGGTGATGCCGCGGGCGCCGAAGCCCTCGGCCACCTTGGCGAAGTCGGGGCAGGGGTGGTCGACCCCGCTATAGCGGCGGTGGTAGAACAGGTCCTGCCACTGCCGCACCATGCCCAGGAAGTCGTTGTTCAGGACGATGAACTTGACCGGCAGGTTGTGCTGCACGGCCGTGATGACCTCGATCATGGTCATGGTGAAGCTGCCGTCGCCGTCGATGTCGATGACGGTGCGGTCGGGGCAGCCGATCTGGGCCCCGATGGCCGAGGGCACGCCGAAGCCCATCGTGCCCAGGCCGCCCGAGGTGATCATCTGCCGCGTGCGGCGGAAGCCGTAGAACTGGGCCGCCCACATCTGGTGCTGGCCGACGCCGGTGGCGACGATGGCGTCGTGGTCGGTCAGCACGCCGAGGCGGTCGATGACCTCCTGGGGCTTGATGGCCGGCTTGTCGGTGGCGTAGCGGAAGGGGTAGCGCTGCTGCCAGGTCTGGATCTGGGCCAGCCAGGCCGAGCGGTCACGCGGCTCGAGGAACTCGACCATGCGGGCCAGGATGTCCCTGGCGTCGCCGACGACGGGGATGTCGACCTCGACGTTCTTGGAGATGCTGGCCGGGTCGATGTCGACGTGGATGATCTTGGCCTTGGGCGCGAAGGTGGCGACGTTACCGGTGACGCGGTCGTCGAAGCGGGCGCCGACGGCAATGAGGCAGTCGCACTCCTGAACGGCGTAGTTGGCGGTGGCCGAGCCGTGCATGCCCAGCATCCGCAGGGCCAGCGGGTCGGTCTCGTCGATGGCGCCCAGGCCCAGCAGCGTGGTGGTGGTGGGCAGCTGGGCCTTGCGCTGGACGGCGCGGAGCTGTTCGACGGCGTTGGCGAGGATCACGCCGCCGCCGACGTAGAGCACGGGGCGCTGGGAGGCGTTGATGGCCTCGGCGGCGGCCTTGATCTGGCGGTCATGGCCGGCGGTGCGGGGCTTGTAGCCCGGCAGGCGCATCTCCAGCTCGGCCGGGCCCTCGAGCGTGGCGACGGTGGCGTCGACGGCGATGTCCACCAGCACCGGCCCGGGCCGGCCCGTGGTGGCGATGTGGAAGGCCTCGCGGATCGTTCGGCCCAGCTGGTGGACGTCCTTGACCAGGAAATTGTGCTTGGTCACCGGGCGGGTTACGCCGGTGACGTCGGCCTCCTGAAAGGCGTCGTTGCCGATCAGCGAGCTGCGGACCTGGCCGGTGAAGGCGACCACCGGGATGCTGTCCATGTGGGCGGTGGCCAGGCCGGTAACCAGGTTGCACGCCCCGGGCCCGCTGGTGGCCAGCACCACGCCGCAGCGGCCCGTCGCGCGGGCGTACCCGTCGGCCATGTGGGCGGCGCCCTGCTCGTGGCGGGTCAGCACGAAGCGGATCGGGCTGTCGTAGAGGCGGTCGAAGATCGGCAGCACGGCCCCGCCGGGGTAGCCGAACATCACCTCCACGCCCTGCTCCATGAGCATCTCGTGGAAGATCTCGGCCCCGGAGGCGCCTGTCAGGTCTTTGGTCATGGTCCATACCCCTGCTGGGTCTGCCCTTGCGGGCCGATCCGCCTGGCGGATCCGTGGTTGTCGGTCCTGTTCAGTCGCGTACGCACCGGCGAAGGTCGGCGGGTCCTGGGCTGGGTCGCGGGTGGGTCTGGGTCGAGGGGTTGGCCGCTGGGTGTCGAGCAAGCCCCAGCGACCTAGCGTACAGCGACCACTACGACGGGTAGGGCCAGGCCGCGCAGCCAAGTCGCCCGCTCAGGACGGGCGGTGCGGCGAACGGTCGCATCTGTCAGTTGGCCGAGCATGGCGTGGCTCCATTGGTGCGGGCCCATTGTAAGCCGCTCGGGCGCAGGGTGTCAAGCGCAAGGCCCGCGCCCGCCGAAAGAAGCCCCCCCGGCCGGGACTGACCGGCCCCAGCCGGCTGGACCGTCTCCGGAAACAAAGAGGCCTCCAGGTGCGGTGGCTACGCTGTCTGTAGCCACGTCTTCCAGCGTCTGACCGTCAGTCACACCAACCAATGGACGGCCCAGGGCGCGAGCGCCGTATGGAGTGCGGCGATGCAATCGCCGCTTTGGCTTGGGTCGCCATCGAGCCAAAGCGGCGATGACTCGCCGCACTCCAAAGGGGCGGTCCGTCCATCACGGCCAGGCACCCAGGGGCACTTCGGCACCCGGGCGCCTTTTCCTTTTCGGGGCGCTCTATAATGCATCAGCGGCCTGCCCAGGGCGGGGCCGGAGAACGCACGACTCGTAAAGGGGGATATTCTCATGCTGGGCTGGATTCTGCTGATCGTCCTGCTGGTGCTGCTGATCGGGGCGCTGCCGACCTGGCCCCACAGCCGACGCTGGGGGTACTACCCCGGCGGCATCCTCGGGGTGCTGCTGGTCATCGTGCTGATTCTGATCCTGATGGGCATCTTCACCTGAGCCCATCGGGGCGCCGGTTCTTCCAAGGAGGCATCCATGGTATCGACCCACGAGAACCTCACGGCCTATCGCGTCGAGGAGCACACGCCCGACCACGTCAACAGCCGATTCCAGCGCCAGCTCGAGGCCAACGTGGCCTACTATGCCCAGCGGCTCGACGACATCGAGCAGCGGCTGGCCGAGTTGGACCAGGAGTGGGACATGGAGCGGATGATCGAGGCCAACGCCGGCACCCTCGCCCTGCTGGGCCTGGTCGGCAGCCTCGTCTGGCGCAAGACCAGCGTCCTGTCGGCCGTCGTGGCGGGGTTCCTGCTGCAGCATGCCCTGCAGGGCTGGTGCCCGCCGGTGTCGATCTTCCGCCGGCTCGGCGTGCGCACCTGGCGCGAGATCGACCGCGAGCGCTACGCCCTCAAGGCCCTGCGCGGCGACTTCCAGGCCGTCAACGGCCAGGGCGACGAGGCCCCCGCGGTCAAGGCCCGCCAGGCCCTCGACGCAGCCGACTACCACGGCTGAGCGACTACCAGGGGTTGAGGCCCACGAGGCGGGCGCAGCGGGCCAGGTCGGGCGGGAGCTGGGCGTGCAGAGCCAGGCCGTCCTGCCGGTCGGCCAGCAGGACGAACAGGGCGCTGCCGCTGCCGGTCATGTGGACGGGTCGGCCGAGCCGCTCGTGCAGGCGGTCGGCCCAGTCGCCGACGGCTGGGCAGGCCTGCCGGGCCGGGGCGTAGAGGTCGTTGACGAGCCGGTCGTCCCACTGCGACACGGGGTGGCCCGTGAGCCGGGCCGGATCGAACGCGACCAGCGGGCCGGGGTTCTGAGCGTCGAAGGCGAGGTAGACCGGGCCGGTCGCGCAGTGCACCGGCGGGGTGACCAGCAGCGCGTCGAAGGCGGGCAGGTCGATCGGGTCGAGCACCTCGCCGCGCCCCCGCATCCGCGAGGCCGGCGGGCCCAGGAACAGCGGCACGTCGCTGCCCAGCGAGGCCCCCAGCGCCGCCAGCTCGGCCGGCGGCAGGTTCAGTCCCCAGATCTGGTTCAGCGCCCAGAGCGTACGGGCCGCGTCGCTCGAGCCGCCGCCCAGGCCCGCCCCTACGCCGATGCGCTTGTGCAGCGTGATCCGCGCCCCGCCCCGCCCGCCGCGCTGGCGCAGGGCCCGGGCGGCCCGCAGGGCGAGGTTGCCCTCCGCCGGCCCGGCCTGGGGGTCGGGGCAGACCAACTCCAGCACGCCGTCGGGGGCCCGCTCGATGAGTAGCTCGTCGTAGAGAGTGACCTTGGCCACGATCGAGTCCAGCGGGTGGTAGCCGTCGGCCCGCAAGGGGCCCACGCGGAGGGTGAGGTTCAGCTTGGCCGGCGCGCGGACCCTCCACGCCGTCGCCGAGGCCCGCTCCATCGCCTCGGCCGGTGAGCAGACCAGCGAATTGTCCGGGGACACATCCACGCCGCACCGCCACTGTCCGCCCGGACCGACAGGGACCTCCCCTGCCCCGCCCGGGGCTGATTGCAGCGCGGCATTATGCCGCCCCCGCCCTCAGCCGTCAACGCGCGGGGCGGGCGGACAGACGCGACAACCCGTAGGCAAAGGTGGGGCTTCGCTAACGCTGCGCCCCAGCCTACGAAACGCCCCAGCCTACGAAACGCCCCAGCCTACGAAGGCGGCCCGCGCCGTAGGCTGGTCCGCAGCGGAGCGGAGCCCCACCTTCTCGCTACGTCCGGCCAGCATTTGCCGTCACACCCGGGTCCCTGGCCGAGGCTACCGTCGTCTCCGCAGCAGCAGGCCGCCCAGGGCCAGCAGCGCCAGGCTGGCCGGCTCGGGCACCAGCAGGACGTCGGCGACGCTCGTGCCCACGCGGATCTCGTCGTAGTTCGCCCCGGTCAGGCTCGTACTGTAGGGCGTGCCGATCACGCTCAGCATCTCCAGTTGGCTGTCCCAGTTGGCCGACACGCCGTCGCGCCAGGCGTGGGCCTGCCAACTCGCCGGCTCGCCGGTCGGCAGGGCCTGGCCGTCCTCGTAGACGTTGAGGTAGGCATCCACCGTGCCGTCGTCGCCCTGGAAGACCAGCTTGGCCAGCAGGAAGTAGGTCGTGCCACGGCTGCCGCCGTTGGCGGGCGTGTTGTTGTCGTACGTCCAGTCGACGAACCCCTGGTGGTTCGGCGCGGGGTAGACCGAATTGGTCGAGCCGACATTGATGCCGAACTGCCCGCTGCTGAGGCTCCGGCTGCGCAGGCCGATCGTCACGCCGTAGGTGGGCAGCGACCCGTCGGCGTGCAGGCCGATGCCCTGCCAGGCCGCGCGAACCTGCGAGCCGCTGTGGCGATAGAGGTAGCCCACGTACACCGTGCTCTCGCTGCCGGCGCCCGGACGCGTCGCAATGGGTCCAGCCAGCGGGCGCGTTGCGTTGGCGATCTTACCGTAGGCCGGGTGCCCGCTGGGGTAGCCCAGCGTCGCCGACCAGGCCGCCAGGCCCTCGGTCTGATAGCCGGTGAACTCCAGGCCGGGCGCCAGCTCGACGTTGGAGGGGTAGGTATCGACCGGGTCGCCGCCGGTCCAGCTGCACTGCCAGGGCCCGGCGAAACCGCTGCCGCCCGCCTGGCCGTGAATGCTGCCGCCAGCGTAGGCGAAGGGCTCGGCCACCATCGGGGCCGCCCCGGCCCCCATCGCCAGCCCCGCCACGCACAACAGACCGATCAGGATATGCTGCTTCCGCATCGCCTCTCCTTCCAGAGCTTGTTCGGGATAGGCCTACGGCTGCCTGTAGGGATACCGCCTGACGAAATGCCCGGCCGCCCCCAGCGGCCTGCCTCCAGCATACCCCGGATCCCCCAGGCGCCAAGGGAGATTTCATAAACTGAAAACAGCCTGGCCGCCTGGACCGTTTGCCCATCGGGCGTGTGGGTGCGTTGTGCCTCGCGGGGAACGGCCCGGCCGAGATGCCCACCGAAAGCATTCCATGGGTTCAGGCCGAGCCCAGCGGGCGGACCCGCAGGCGCAATCGGCAGACGGTGCAGGGCGAGCACCGCCCTACGCCAGCACGCTTGGGCCCACAACGCGAAAGGCGCCGTCCGGGTCCCACGCAATCTCCGTGAAGCCCAGCTTCCAGTAGTCCCGCTGGCCGAAGACGCCCGAGCGGTACCATCGGCCCTGGTGCTGGAGGATCTCGCCGGCGTAGCCGATGTCGGTGGCCTGGCCGCCGTCGAGCAGGTCGTACACGCGGGCGTCCTCGGGCGCAAAACGCAGCGGGTCGTCCGACACGATGTACTGCCAGTTGCCCAGCATGATCCATCGGCCATGGAGGCCGTGACGCATGACGGTAAGACTTTCCGCCCCGTTGAGCATCCGGGCCAGGCCGCCGGTGGTTCGGCCCAGGCGGGCGTCGTCGCTGCTGAGGCGGGGGAACTCGGCACAGGCGCCCAGCGGCGTCCAGTGCTCCAGATCGCGCGACTCGGACACGTGCGCCTGCTGCGTGCCCAGCGTGCTGTAGAGCAGCCAACGGCCATTCGCTTCGTCACGGACGACGTGCGAATCCCGCCCCGGCACGCCGGAGCCTTTGTGGGGGTCGGAGATCTTCACCCAGTCGGTCAGGTCCGTCGAGCGGGCGATGCCCTGCGTCTCGCGATGGCCCTGGTGGACCCACGGGTGGTCATGCCCCAGCCGGCGGTACTCCATGGGCCGATGCGGGTGGACGATGCCCGTGTAGTACAGGTAGAACGCGTCGGGGCCCTTGAAGACGAATGGCGCCCACACCTCGTGCTGGTCGAAGAACCCCGCCCAGCCCGACGCGTGCAGCACGTGGCCGCGGAACTCCCACTCGACGAGGTCCCGGCTGATGCTCCAGGCGAAGGTCTCCTCGTTGCCGTTATAGCCGTGGTAGTAGCCGGCCGAGCCGCTGATGTTGAACAGGTGCCACCACCCGTCGTGGAACAGCAGGCTGTGGTCCTTCATGTACTCGCCCGGCGGGGCGTAGCTGCAACGCATGGGAGCGGACATAATGGGATCCTCTACCATAGTGAGGAAGGTGGGGCTTCACCCCGCTGCGCCCCAGCCTACGGGATTACCTCTTACCCTTCACAACCCTCTGTGTGTCTTCTCTCTGTGTCCTGCTCCGAAGAGTGCGCCTGGCGCCCTGGTAGGTCGGGGATACCTCCCCGACATCGGACACGCCAGGCGATACCGTGTCGGGGAAGTATCCCCGACCTACTCGACTGCAGCGGGTGGGGGCGATCATGCGGGGGCTCCGTCCTCGAGCCTCCCCACACGATGCGGATCCAGCAGGACGCCCTGGGCTCGCAACCGCTCCTGCAGCAGGGCCGGCTGGAGGGCGTCGATGTCGCCGCCGGCCCTTTCAGCGGCGAGGGCGGCTGCGACGCCGGCGGCCTGTCCCGTCACCACGCAGGGCGGAATGGCACGCAGGGCGTCCCAGGCCGACTCATCGACGGAGATGCATCGCCCCGCCGCCAGCAGGTTGCGGTGGCCCACCGCGCGGAGACAGCGGAAGGGAATCGCGTAGACCGGCCCGGCCCGGCGCCAGTCGCCGGTCAGCCCGATCGCGTCGTCGTGCCACTGGTGGACGTGACGTTCGCCCAGCGTGAATCGCCCCGTCAGCCGGCGGGTCATGCGGAAGCAGGCCATCGTGGGCGGCATGAGCAGTTGCACGTCGGCGTCGGGGTTCTGCGCCCGCAGGGCCTGGAGCCTGGCGCGAATGCCCTGGCGCGTCTGCAGGATGTGGTCGGTCACCTGGCGGGCATCGTCGCCGCGGAAGAAGGGTCCCTGGGCACCCTCCCGGCCCGCCTGGGGGCTGTAGCGGTGGCTATGCTGGTGCAGCGTCAGCTCGTCGCCGGCGAGCGTGTAGAACCAGCCCGTCAGGACGTTGGTGTCCAGGGATACCGTGTCCTCGCCGGCGGCGAAGCAGACATCGGCGTCGCCGGTCGCGTCGATCACCGTGCGCGCACCCAGGGCGGAGCGGCCATCCTTGTTCTCCACGATGACGTGGGTGAGCCGGCCCCGTTCGCTCCGCACCACGCAGAAGCGGGTGTCGTAGAGCACCTCCACCCCCGCCTCGCCCACCAGGGCCTCCAGGGCCAGCATGTACCCGGCCGGGTTGAACTCCGCGCGGTAGCGGTGCAGTTTGCGCTGCTCGGGGTCGCCCCCCGCCTGCCAGCACGTCGGCGGACGGCGGAAACGGGCGGCGGGACGCTCGCCACCCAGGTCGGCCACGGAAAGCTGCAGCAGTTCCTCGCCCAGCCCCGCGATCACCTGCCGCCCCCGGCCATCGCACAGCGGCAGCCAGATCGTCACGTTGCCCAACGTCGCCAGACCGCCCAGGCTGCAGTACCGTTCGACGAGCCCGACCCGGGCTCCCTCCCGGGCCGCCGCCACTGCCGCAGCCACACCGGCCATGCCGCCGCCGACAACCAGGACATCATACAACCCCGTTACCGGTATCTCCCGGGCAGGCTCATGAATGCTGCGCGGATCATCCAGACTGCATCGTTCGTCTGCCATGCTCGACACCTCTCGACGACCACCGACGCCACCAGCCACCACCGCTTCGGCATGCCCTGTCCCCCTGTTCGGTTGAGGATCTGACCGGGCTCGCGAAGGTGGGGCTTCGCTGCGCTGCGCCCCAGCCTACGGGTCTATCTCTTACCTCTCAAGACCCTCTATGCATCTTCTCTCTGTGCCCTCTGTGCCTCTGTGGCCCATCTTCTCTTACCCGTGGCGGCTCAGGCAGCGGTCGATGCGGGCGAGGGTTTTCTCCCGGCCCAGCAGGACCAGCGTGTCGAAGATGGCCGGGCTGATCGTCGTGCCTGACACGGCCACGCGGATGGGCTGGGCGACCTTGCCCATGCCGATCCCCTGCTGCTCACAGATGCCGTTGAGCAGCTTCTCCAGGGCCTCGGCCGACCACTCCGCCTCCCGCAGGACGGGCATGAGCGTCTGCAGCATGGCCCAGCCCTCGCCGTCGTTCTTGGCCAGGACCTTCTGGACGGCCTTCTCGTCGTAGGCAATGGCCTCGTCGGGCAGGAAGATGAAGCCGGCCTTGTCGATGACGTCCTGGAACGTGCGGAAGCCGACCGTCACCTCGAGCACGCGGCGGAGCGTCTCGTCGGACTGTCCGGCCATCGGCGCCTCGGGGTTCACGCTCAAAAAGTCTTTGAAGGCGGCCAGCAGGCGCTCGGGGCTCGCGGCGGCGATGGCGTCGGTGTTGAACGCCAGCAGCTTGTCGCGGTCGAACTTGGCGTTGGCCTTGCCGAGCCGCTCGACGCTGAACTGCGCCTCCAGCTCAGCCAGCGTGAACCGCTCCTCCTTCGTCCCCGGCGACCAGCCCAGCAGGGCGATGAAGTTCACCATCGCCTCGGGCAGGTACCCCGCCCGGCGGAAGCTGAAGACATCGACCGACCCCTCGCGCTTGGAGAGTTTCTTGCCCTGCATGTCCAGGATGAGCGGCAGGTGGGCGTAGCGGGGCTCGGGGTAGCCGAAGGCCTCACGAAGGAGTTTGTGGCGCCATGTCTGTCCCAAAAATTCCTGGCCGCGGAGGATGAAGGTGACGCCCATGGCCTGGTCGTCGACCACGTTGGCCAGGTGGTAGGTCGGGTAGCCGTCGGCCTTCTGGATGATGAAGTCGTCCTGCTGCTCGGCCGGGATCGTCACGTCGCCGAAGACCTCGTCGTGGATCGTCACATCCTGGCCCGGGCACAGCAGGCGGACGACGACGGGGCGCCCCTCGGCCGCCGCCCGGTCGGCGTCGGCGCGGCTCGGCAGCGGATCGGGCCGGACGTAGCGGAAGGCCTGCTTGTTGGCCTCGGCGGCTGCGCGCAGGGCGTCGAGCTCCTCGGCCGACTCGAAGGCGTAGTAGGCCTTGCCCGCGTCGAGCAGGCGCTGCACGGCGTCGCGGTAGATCGTCAAACGCTCCGACTGCACGTAGGGCCCCGCCGGCCCGCCGACGCCGACGCCCTCGTCCCAGCCCAGCCCCAGCCAGCGGAGGTCCTCGACGATCTGCGCGACGGCCTCCTCCTGATGGCGGGCACGGTCGGTGTCCTCGATCCGCAGCAGGAACGTGCCCCCCGTGCGGCGAGCCAGCAGGTAAGAGAACAGCGCCGTCCGGGCCGAGCCCACGTGCAGGTGGCCCGTCGGCGACGGGGCGAAACGGGTCTTCACGGCGTCCATGGCTTTGGGTATCCTTGCGCAAGTGTCCAGGTCGAACCCGTTAGCATAGTACGCCCGCCGGCCAAGTCAACGGCGAGGCCACCAGGGACCGCCATGAACCGCCGCCTCGACGCATGGCTCGAACGCCTCTACCCCGTCCGCCGCTACCTGCGCGAGGACCGGCTGCCGTCGGTGTGGTGGGGCCGTGGGCTGTGCGTTGGGCTGTTTGTGCTGCCCCTGCCGGTCCTGCTTTGGGACGACCTTCTCGGACTCCCGCTGGCCCTGGCCTTCCTGTTGGGGATGTGGCTGTTCGTCACCGGAGCCTATGCCGGCATCGTGGGCCCAGTCTGCGAAACGCGCAAACGGGATCTGGGCCGAAAGCTGACTCGTCCTGAAAAGAAGGCCTTGGAGCGGCTGGTCAGTCGATCACTTCCGCTGGTGTTATGCCTGTGGGCAGGCATGGCCGTACTCATGCTGGGCGTGGGCGCCGTCGCGGATGCACTGGCGGCGCCCGCCGACCGCGGCCAGGTATTCAGCGACCACGTCAGCTTTCTCCTGAGCGTTGGCCCTTTCGTACCGGGTGTCATCCTGGGCCGGCTCCTCGGGCGACGCCTGGCCCGCATCATGCGCACGGATGCTCACCCGCCCCTCTGCCCTCACTGCGGCTACCCGCTCCAAGGCCTGCCCGAGCCGCGCTGCCCCGAGTGCGGCCAAGGCTTCGACCCCGCCCTGCTGCAGCCGGCGGCGATGGAGGGCCAGCCGTGAACCGTCGGGAGCGAATCCTGGAGTGGGCCTTCCCCGTCCGCCGCTACCTGCGCGAGGGTCGGCTGCCGTCGGTGTGGTGGTTCTGGGTGCCTGTGTTGCTACTCGTGGCGGTGGTGGTGCGGCTGGCGGTGGCCCCGCCGAGCAAGGCCGCCCGGTACGAAGGCATCCCCCCGATCGTCCAGACTCTCATCATGCTGACGATGGGCGTCGTGGTGTGCTCGGCCAGTGCACGCAAGGCTCGGCGGGACGACCTGGGCCATCGCCCTGCCCCGGCCGAGCGGCGGATGATCCGTCGCCTGGGCATGCGGGCGATGACGGCCATGCTGCTGTTCCTGGTCACTTCGATGCCGCTGCTGCTGGTGCTCTGGGCCCTGCTGGATCGGGTCTGGGGTGCGGAGTTCGGCCAGCTGCTGGCCGGGGCGGCCGGCGGCGTGGGGATGCTGGGCGTCGTGCTGGGCCACCGCATCAACCAGGCCATGCGAGCCGAACTGCAACCCCCCCGGTGTCTGAAGTGCGGCTACCCCCTCCACGGCCTGCCGGAGCCACGCTGCCCCGAGTGCGGCACGGCCTTCGACTCAGTGAGGATGGGTCATGAGGAGCCGACCCTATGAAGCCGTCCTGGCTCAGTGGGGCTGTACGGGTGCCCTGGCCGTGGTACTACTCGGCCGAGCGGCTGATCAGCCATGGAGGCCAGGCGCCGCTGGCCGACTGGCTGCTGCGGGCGACCGCGTTCGGGCTGCCCCTGGCGGCGCCGCTGCTGTGGGCCGCGTTCGCGGGAGGTCCGGGGGCCCTGATCGACCTGCTGTTTTCGTACGCGCCAGTGGTGGTTCTCACGCACGGCCTGCCGCTGGTGGGCTGTCTGTGTGTGAGCGGCAACTTGGCCAACGACAGTCCCGTCCTGGACCGGCAGGCGCGGGCCCTCCGCCGGCGCCTCGCCCGGCGGCTGTGCCTGCTCAACGCAGCCCCCACCGGTCTGACGCCCCTGCTGGGGGCCCTGCTGACCGGCGTAGGCTTCCACGTCTTCTCCGATCGATTCCTGCCCATCCTTGTCGCGGTGAGCGGCGTGCTCTGGCTCGGCACGCCGGTGCTGCTATTCCCGCTAATGGTATCGCGGGTGAAACAGGACGTCCCCACCGGCCTGTCCGCCCGGTGCCCCCGCTGCGCCTACCCTCTCCACGGCCTGCCCGAGCCGCGCTGCCCCGAGTGCGGCACGCCCTTCGACCCCGCCCTGCTGGAGCCCACTTCCCCCCAGCCGGAGGCGCAGTCGTGAAGCTCTCGGGCACACTGGAGTCTTGGCTGGTGCCGGCGCGGGCGTGGGCGGGGCGGGGGCGGTGTCCGGGGGGGCGGGACTGGCTGGTCCGGGCGTACCTGGCGGTGGCGCTGCTGGCTGGGCCGATGGTGCTCTTCGCGGCTAAGGGGGTCT
>JAWLCG010000112.1:0-12769 GCA_041687295.1 Phycisphaerae bacterium
CCCTCGGGTGCGTGGAGCCGACCTATGGATGGCCCGCCGAGATGCCCACAGATGGCAATCTGTGGGCTTGGGCCGGACGGCGATCCCGCGTGGGGCGATGGTGTGGTTGACACCCTCACCGCGGGGCTGGACAATGCGGCCATGGCCCAGCCCAAGCCTGCCCAACCCGTTCAGCTGCTCGTCGGCCTGCTGGCTGGGCGGGCGGAGTGGCTCGACGCGGGCGTGGCGGAGCTGGTCGAGGCCTTCGGGCCCGTCGAGGCCGTCAGCGAGGACTACCCCTTCACCTTCACCGACTACTACGCTCCCACGATGGGCGCGGGGCTGGTGCGGCGGTTCGTCGCCTTCGAGCGGCTGATCGACCCGGCCTCTCTGGCGGATATCAAGCGGGCGACCAACGCCCTGGAGGCCCGCCTGGCTGAACGGATCGGCCAGGTGGACCGCCCGGTGAACCTCGACCCCGGCTACGTCGCGCCGGGCAAGCTGGTGCTGGCCAGCGCCAAGGACTTCGCCCACCGCGTCTACCTGGGCCAGGGCATCTACGCCGAGGTGACCCTGCAGTTCCGCCATGGCCGATGGGTGAGCAGCGACTGGACCTTTCCCGATTACGCCAGTGGCCTGTATGATGCATTCCTGACGGGCGTTCGCGATCGGCTGCGGAGTCGGCTGCGACCGGCCCGGCCCTGAGGCCCCGACCGACAGGAGAGGCGATTGGACGTGATGCGACTGGCCGTGGTGGCGACGATCGGGGGCTCGGCCCTGCTGACGGGGCTGCTGGCGATGGCGGCGCGGCGGGTGGCGCTGCGGACGGCCCTGGTGGCCGTGCCGCGCGAGCAGCGGTTCGGGCAGGTCGTCACGCCGCTGGGCGGGGGCGTGGCCATCCTGCTGGGCATCGTTCTGCCGAGCCTGGGCGCCCTGGCGGCGGCGCGGGTCTGGGCGGCGACGGGCCTGCCGGCCTGGCTGCCGGAGATGGCCCGCGTGCACCTGCCGGGCCTGGCTGCGCGGGCCGAGATGGGCCTGGCGCTGCTGGGCGGGGCGGTGGCCATCAGTCTGCTGGGCCTTTACGACGACCGCCGCCCGCTGGGGGCCTGGAGCAAGCTGGCCGGGCAGCTGGTGGTGGTGCTGGCCGTGCTCATCGCCGTGCCGAGCCTGCGGGTGCTCACGCTGGCCGGGGCGCCGGTGAGCTTCCTCCTGAGCGCCCTGTGGATGCTGGTGATCATCAATGCGCTGAACTTCCTGGACAACATGGACGGTCTGGCGGCTGGGGTGGCGCTGGTCTGCGCGTGCTGTCTGCTGGCGACGGCGGCGGCAATGGGGCAGCTGTTCGTCGTAGGCTGGCTGTGCCTGCTGATCGGGGCGTTGCTGGGGTTCCTGTGGCTGAACTTTCCGCCCGCGAGGCTGTACATGGGCGACGCCGGCAGCCTGCTGCTGGGCTACCTGCTGGCCGTGCTGACCATGCTGACGACCTACTACCCCCAGGGCTCGCCGGGCGCCCGGCCCTACACGATGCTGGTGCCGGTGGTGCTGCTGGCGATCCCGCTGTACGACTTCCTCAGCGTGCTGACGATCCGCCTCCGCGAGAAGCGCAGCCCGCTGGTGGGCGACACGCGGCACTTTTCTCATCGGCTGATCGGGCGGGGCATGTCGGTGCGGGCGGTGCTGCTGACGGTGTGCCTGGCGACGGCGGTGACGGGCATCGCGGCCATCCTGCTGCCGGGGGTGAGCGACTTTGGCGCCCTGCTGCTGGGGGCCCAGACGCTGGGCGTGGTGACGATCATCGCCCTGCTGGAATGGGCGGGTGAGAGACGATGAGCCCCGCCAACCGCCTGGCTGGAGGGGCTCGCGGGGCCTTTGGGTCTCAGCGCGGCCTGGACTGGCTGCACACGCTGCTCCTGGTGGCCCTGCTGGGCCTGGCGGCGGGCCGGGCGACGCTGAACGAGCCGGCCTTCAACCCCGACCCGCTGACCGAGGCGGGTGCGTACTCCCCCCTGCCGGCGGCGGACCAGCTCTACGCACCGGCTGAGCTGATGCGCGTGGCCGGCGCGGCCGCCGTGCTGGTGCTGGCCAGTGCGTGGGCGATCGGCTCGGCCATTGCCGGTCGGCTGACGCTGCGCTGGCCGCTGCTGGCGGTGCTGACGGCGACGCTGGGGGCGGCCCTGCTGGCCTCGGCGCACCGGGCGACGGCGGGCCGATCGGCCAGCGTGGCCGGCCTGGAGCAGTTCGCCCTGCTGCTGGGCGGTCTGCTGGCAGCCCAGCTGGCCGATGCGCCCTGGCGGCGGCGGCTGGCGCTGGTGGTGCTGGCGGGCCTGGCGGTGATGCTGGGCGCCAAGGGCGTCTACCAGGTCACCACGGAGATCCCCGAGCAGTGGGCCGCCTTCCAGGCTAACCGCGATGCCATCCTGCTCGGCCAGGGCCTCGACCCGGCCAGCCCCCAGGCCGAGCTCTACGCCACCCGCGTCCGCGAGGCGACGGCCAAGGGCTGGTTCGGCCTGGCCAACCCCTTCGGCTCGCTGATGGTGCTGACGACGCTCGCCGCGGCCGGCCTGGCCGTCGACAAGTGGCGACGCTGGTTCCGCGCCGACACGGCCACGCCGGCCAAACCCCGCTCGCCCGGGGAGATCCCCCTGCCGCTGCTGGCGGCGATCCTCTCCAGCGCCCTGCTGGTGGTGCCGATCCTCGCCTGGTGGTGGACCGGCAGCACGGGCGCCCGCCTGGCGGGCCTGCTGGCGGGCCTGGCGGCGGCGGGGCTGTACTGGAAGCGCGACTGGGCCGCCCGCCACCATCGCACGCTGCTGGGGGCGGCGGCGACGCTGCTGCTGGCCGGCGGGGTGGCGGTGGTCGGCGTGGGCCTGGCGCGCGGCGGCCTGCCCAGCCGAACGCTGCAGGTGCGGTGGGAGTACTGGCGGGCGTCGGCGGGCATCCTGGCCGAGCACCCCCTGCTGGGCGTCGGGCCCGACAACTTCGCCAGCCACTACCTCCGCCACCGCCTGCCCGGGGCCGAGGAGGAGGTCCGCAACCCTCACAACGTGGTGGTGCACGCCCTGGTCGAGTACGGCCTGCCGGGCGGGCTGGCGTACCTGGCGATCCTGGCGGCCGTGCTGGTGCTGGCAACCCGCCCGCGGGTGCAGGCCCTGCCGTCCATCCCCCCGCCCGGCCCGCTGTGGCGCGACCCGGTGCTGGGGGCCTCCGCGGCGGTGCTGGGGCTGATGCTGCTGTGGCGGTTGGCGATGCAGGATTACCCGGCCCGGGCCTTCGGGGCCACGCTGGTGTGGGACAATCTGCTGCCCGCGGTGGGCCTGGCGGTAGGGCTCGGGGCGGCCTGGCTGCTGAGCCGCCCCGCCGGCGGGCCCGAGACCGGCCTGGGCCAGGCGGGCCGAGTGGCCCTGGCGTGCGGGCTGGGGGGCTTCGCGCTGCACAACCTCAGCGACTTCGCCCTCTTTCAACCGGGCGCGGCGATGGTCTTCTGGCTGGCGGCCGGCGTGGTGCTCGCGGCCGTGCCGGGGCGGGTGTGGCACCTGCCCCGTGAGGCCTCGGCCATGCTGGCGGCGGTGCTGACGGGCGTGACGATCCTGGTCCTGGTCCTGGTGGCCGGGCCGGTCTACCGCAAGAGCCACGCCATCCGCCAGGCCGCCCTGGCCCTGTCGGGCAGCGACCTGCAGGCGGCCAACCGCTGGCTGGAGCGGGCGACGGCGGCCGACCCGCTGGACCCGGCCCCGCCGGCGAGCCTGGCGCAGCTTCGGCTGCACGCGGCCCGGCTGGCCCCGCCGGCCACACGGGCGACGCTGCTCGAGGCCGCCGCCCAGGCCGCCCGCACCGCCCATGCCCGCGATCCGCTGCAGCTGGCCAACCTCGAGCGGCTCGTGCAACTGGGCGCGTACGACCTGGACCCCACACTGCTGGCCGCCCAGTGGACCGCCCCGCCGCCGGACCTGCAGGCCCAGCGCCGCGAGGTCCGCATCGCCCTGCAGGCCAGGCCGGGCGACCCCAGGCTGCTCAACCGGTCAGCCCAGCTGGCCTACCAGGCGGGCGACTGGGCCCAGGCCATCGAGCAACTCCGCCGGGCCATCGCCGCCACCGACGACGGCTGGCCCAAACTGTGGGACCACCTCGGCGACGCCTACCTCCAGGCCGGCGACCCCCAGCAGGCCCGCGAGGCCTGGCTGCGACTGCTCGCCAGCCGGCTGGACCAGTGGCGGGAGTGGAAGGCCCTCGCCCGCAGCGGACAGCTACTGCTGACAGAACTGGACCCGCAGGGCCTGCGCCTGCGCGTGCGCCTGGCGGAGCTGGCCTGGGAGGCGGGCGACACCCAAATGGTCCTGGAGCAGATCGCCGCCGCCCGCGCCCGTGACGCCGCCCTGACCCCCCAGAGCCTCCTGCACCTGACGGCCGCCGAGCAGGCCCGCCTGGACCTGCTGGCCCGCAAGGCCCAGACCGTCAGCCAGCCCGACACGCCGTAGGGCCCAAGAGGGGCCACAGAGGCGCAGAGGACACAGAGAAAGGCACAGAGCGTTCAGAAGATTCCGTATATAGCCCCGGGCTTGCCCGGGGTTATCGGGGGCGGCGCCCGCCGCCGAGGGAACGTCGGGCCGTGGTGAAACGCCCGGACGAGACCCCCACGGATTGCATCCTGTGGAATCTACACAAGTCCTGTAGCTCCACCATGGGCGGCCGAATGTAGCCCCGGGCGCAGAGCGGAGAATAGCGGTCCCTATTATGCATTGAGCCCCGAAGGGGCGGCAGTGCGCCACGCTGGCGCACTGCCGCCCCTTCGGGGCTCTGCGTATTGGGGGACGCCTGTTCCGGGGGCTCACGCCCCCGGCTAGACCATTTGCCCGTCGAACGTGCGGGTGCAGTGGGCCACACCGGGGACGGCCCGCCCCGATGCCCACGGAAGGCATTCCGTGGGCTTGGGCCGAGCGTCCACATCGACCCGCAGGCGCAATCGGCAAACGGTCTAAAGACTGGCGCCCCTTCGAGGCTCCGATCCACGGGCCTTCGGGGGCTATGCCTCGCTCATCACCTCGTCGGCGATGTCGAAGTTGGCGTAGACGTTCTGGACGTCGTCGTGGTTGTCCAGGGCGTCCATGAGGCGGAGGATGCGGGCGGCGACGTCGCGGTCGGTGACGCTGACGCGGTTCTGCGGCACCTGGATGATGCCGGCCGACTCGACCTCGATGCCCGCGTCGGCGAGGGCCTGCTTGACGGTGGCGAAGGCGGCCGGGTCGGTGGTGACCTCCCAGATGTCCTCGTCGAGGCTGACGTCATCGGCGCCGGCCTCGATGGCGATCTCCATCAGCCGCTCCTCGTCGACCTGGTCGGCGGCGATGGTGAACACGCCTCGCTTGGTGAACATCCAGGCCACGCAGCCGGTGTTGCCCAGTTGCCCGCCGCCCTGCTCGAAGATCCGCCGAAGGTCCGGCGCGGTGCGGTTGCGGTTGTCGGTGAGGGCCTCGACCATGACGGCCACGCCGCTGGTGGCGTAGCCCTCGTAGAGGGCCTCTTCGTAGTTGGCCGCGCCCAGCTCGCCGGTGCCCTTCTTGATCGCGTTGGCGATCGTGTCGTTGGGCATGTTGGCGGCCTTGGCGTCGTCGATGGCGTAGCGGAGCGAGAGGTTCTCGTCCGGGTTGCCGCCGCCGCCCTTGGCCGCCACAATGATCCGCCGGGCGAGCTTGCTCCACTCCCGGCCGCGACGTGCGTCGGTGGTGGCCTTGGCCCGCTTGATCTTTGACCAGTGACTATGTCCAGCCATATGCGCTCCTGTCCCCTCGGGACTGCAGAAAACGGTGATGCGCACTCCGCTGGCAGCCCGTCGAAAAGGCCATCTGGCCTCGACGTTGGAACAGTAGAGCAGTAGATCAGGAGACCGCAGCTGGACGAGCCCGGATTCAGGGGCGTTGCGCCACGTTCCGGGCCTGTTCTGCTCTCCTGTTCTCCTGCTCCACTGCTCAGCTGCTCTAGCAGCCCGTTCCTCAACGGGCTGCTAGGGGCTCACGCCCTCGCCCAGCGGTGCGACGGGGGGCACCTGCCCCTCCAAGGCCGCCTCGATCTTGCGCGGTGTCTGTTCGGCGACCCGGCGGGTATCGGCATCCAGGGCCTCGCCGCGCTTGCTCAGCTCGGCCTCGGCCAGGTCGATCGCCTCAGTCCACATCTCCAGGGCCTTGTCCTTCTCGCCCAGCCGCCACCAGGTGTCGCCCGCGTGGTCGTAGATGACCGCGTGCTCGCCCCGGGGGTGGTTCAGGCCCAGGCGGAGGTAGTCCAGGGCCTTGCGGAAGTTGCCCAGCTTGTACTGCACCCAGCCGTAGCTGTCCTGCACGTTGGGGGCGGCCTCGGCCTGGACGGCCTGGTGCAGCAGCCGTTCGGCCTGGTCGAGGTTCACGCCCCGATCGGCCCAGAGGTACCCGAGGTTATTACGGGCGCCGTTGTTGCCCGGATCGATCTGGAGCACGCGCTGCAGCGTGGAGGCGATTCTTTCCTCGTGCTCGGGCCCGTCGTAGGCCAGCTGCACCGCCAGCAGCAGCGAGAGGTTCTCGGGCTCCTGGGCGACGAAGGCGTCCCAGAGCCTCCGCACGGCCGAGGGGTGGTTGCGCTCCTGCATCATGTACACCAGCACCGGACGCAGGGCGGTGGCCAGCTCGCGGGCGTCGTTGGACTCGACGGCCGAGAGGGCCTCCATCTGGGAGAGGGCAAAGGCCTCGGCCTCGGCGGGCCGATCGGCCTTGAGCAGCAGCTCCATCGCCGTCAGCAGCGGCAGCGGGTTGGCGCGGTGCAGCTCGGCCATCCACGTCTCGGCGGCGGCCGTCAGGTCGTCATAGCGCCCGGCCTCGTCGAGGATCTGCAGGCGGGTGGCATAGAACTGGTTTCGGCGGTCGGGGTCGGTCTCGGCCTCCAGCAGCCGCTCGATGCGGGCCAGGGCCTCATCGACCTGGCCGCCCTGGGCCATCACCAGGGCCTGGTCGGCCTGGAAGAGCCGAGCCTGCTCGGGCGGCGTCGTGTCGATCCAGCCCTGGATGGCGGCCAGGGCCTCTTCGGTCCGCCCGGCCTCGCTGAGGGCGGCGGCGTAGGGCCGGCGGTAGTTCGCGTGGCGCTCGGGGTCCTGCTGGAGGATGGTGCCCAGGACGTCGCCGGCCTGGCTGAAGCGCTCGGCCTTGGCCAGCAGGGCGGCGTATCGGCTGGCCAGGGCGACGTCGGCGGGGTTGGCCTGGTGGGCGCGGGCCATGACGTCGGCGGCCTCGGCCGGCTGGCCGCGAAGCTCGAGCAGCTCGGCCAGCAGGCGGATGGCGCCGCTGTGGCTGGGCTGGGTGGCCAGGACGGCCTGGACGTCCTTGACGGCCCGCTCAAAGCGGCGCCGGCCGAGGACGCCGCTCTCGCGTGGCCCGGCCAGGTCGTTCTCGACCTTCAGCAGGCGGACCTCCGCGTCCTCGGGCGCCAGCTCCAGCAGGCGGGCCATCGTGCGGCGGGCGGCGGCGTGCTCGCCGGCGGCCCGCTCGACCTGCAGCAGCAGGCGCAGGCCCGGCACGCTTCGCGGATCGCGGGCCAGCAGCATGCGGGCCAGGGCCAGGGCCTGGGCGTGCTCGCGCTGGCGGAGGTAGAGGTCGCCCAGCAGGGCAAAGGCCTCCTCGCCGGCCCCCTGGGTGATGGCCTCTTTGAGGTGTCGCTCGGCCAGGGCGGCGTCGTCAGGCCCGCCCCGCTGCAGGTAGGCCCGGGCCAGCAGGACGCGGGCGGCTACGTAGTCGTCCTTGAGGTCCAGGCTCTTGCGGAGGGTCTCGATGGCGGGCTCGAACTGGTCGCGCTCGAACTGCGATCGGCCCAGCAGATAGAGGCTGGTGGCCGTCTCGCCGGTGCGGGCACGGGCGCGAGCGATCAGGCCCTCGACGCGGTCGAACTGCCCGGCCTGCAGGTAGGTCTCGGCGAGGGTCTCGTAGGCGGGGGTGAACTGCTCGTCGGCGCGGAGGGCGGCCTCGAGCTGCTCGGCGGCCAGGGCCTGCCGGCCGGTGCGCTGGGCGACCAGGGCGGCGAGGTAGTGGTGGATGGCCTTGCGGTCGGAGCTGTCCGCGCGGGCGCGGGCGGCCAGGCGGCGGTCGGCGTCGCCGGCAAAGGCGTTCTCATCGGCGGCGGCGATGACGGCCCGGACGTTCGGGGCCGAGGACGTGTCCCGCGCCAGCAGGCCGGCGAGGGCCTCGATGGCCCGGTCGACCTCGCCATCGGCCAGCAGCCAGCCGACCAGGCTGATCGTCGCCGGCGCGAAGTCGGGCTTACGCCTCGCCAGCTCGTCGAGGATGGCGCGGGCCTGGGCGTGCCCGCCGGCCTTGTAGGCGGCACTGGCCAGGGCGACGGTCACCTCCGGCTCCGGGCTGCCCTGGCGGAGGGTGTAGGCCTCCAGCAGCCGGCCGGGGCCGTCGGCGTCGCCGGCGGCCTCGAAGAAGCCCGGCGCCAGCTTCAGGGCGGCCTCGCGGGTGGTGGGGTTGGCCACCATCTCCAGCAGGACCTGCTGGCCGGCGTCGAACCGCTTGGCCGCCACCAGGGCCTGCAGCAGGTAGCCGGCCTGGATGGGGCCCTTGCTCTCGCGGTAGGCCGCGTCGAAGGCCTCGACGCCCTCGTCGGGCCTGTGCAGCGCCAGCAGCAGCTGGCCTCGCCGAAGCAGCGACAGGTGAGGCTGCTGCACCCAGTGCCGCAGCGGCACCAGCGGCTCGACCCGCCCGCCCAGCGGCGGCAGCGTGACGATGGCGCGGAACACCCACGGGCTCAGCTCGTGGGGCTGCAGGTAGGTCTCGAGGTGCTCGGCCGAGAGCTGCGCGAGCCGCCGGTGGGCGTCCAGGGCGGCCTGGAAGTAGCCCTCCTGGCCCAGCAGCTCAGCCAGCTGGAACAGGGCCTCGCCGTAGCGGGCGTCGGCGGGGTCGGCGTCGCCGGCGGCCAGGCTCAGGCGGAGGTGGCGGATGGCCCGTTCGGCGTGGCGCTGGCTCAGGGCGACCTGGGCGAGCAGGAACTGCAGCTCGCTGTCATCGCCGGCCTGGTCGGCGACGGCCTGCAGGTGCCCGGCGGCGGCCCCGAAGTCGCCGCCCTTGGCCCGGGCAAAGCCCAGCAGACGGCGGGGCTCAGTGGCGTCAGGGGCGGCGGCGTGAACGGCCTGGAGGGCCTCGGCGGCCAGGGCGTACTGGCCCTGGGCGTAGAGGGCACGGGCCTTGTCCAGCTCGGCCTGGAGCTCAGGCGGTGTGGGCTGGGGGGCGTCGGCGAGCGCCGGCAGCGGCTCCAGTGCGTCCAGGGCGAGGGTCGCCTTGGGGTCCAGCGCCGGCGCGGAGGCCGGTGCGGTGGCGGGCTGGCTTTCGGTCTGGGCCAGGGTCAGCGTGGCGGTCTGCGGGGCGGGCGTCTGGGCCGACGGCGCAGGCGGGTTAGGCCCCGGGGGCGCCTGGCAGCCTGCCAGGGCCAGCGCCAGTCCCAACCAGCCGACACGTCGCCACCACGCCGGGATGGGCATCAGGGGATGACCTTCATGAGGGGGTAGGTGATGATGCCCGTCGCGCCCGCCTCCTTCAGCGCCGGGACCAGTTCGCGCTCCACCCGCTCCTCCAGCACGACCTCGACGGCCGACCAGTCGCTGTCGACCAGGCCGGAGATCGTGGGGCTCTTCTCCGAGGGCAGCAGGGCCAGCACGGCCTCGAGCTGGGCGCGGGGGACGTTCATCTTGAGCCCGACCTTCTCGCGGGCCTCGATCGCGCCCTGCAGCAGCAGGGCGATGTTCTCGATCTTCCGCCGCTTCCACCGGTCGGCCCAGGCCTGCTTGTTGGCCACGAACCGCGTCGAGCTGGTCATGATCGTCTCGAGCACCCGCAGCTTGTTGGCGCGGAGGCTCGAGCCGGTCTCGGTCACGTCGACGATGGCGTCGACCAGGCGGGCCTTGACCTCGGTCGCGCCCCAGCTGAACTCGACGCGGACGTTGACGCCGCGCTGGGCGAAGAACTTGCGGGTCGCCTGGACCAGCTCGGTCGAGATGATGCCGCCCTCGAGGTCCTGCACGCTGCGGACGTCGGACTCTTCCGGCACGGCCAGCACCCAGCGGACGGGGGTGAGCTGCTGCTTGGAGTAGACCAGCTCGACGACCTCGACGACGTCTGAACCGTTCTCGACGATCCAGTCGTAGCCGGTCAGGCCGCAGTCGATCACGCCGTCCTCGACATAGCGGCTCATCTCCTGAGCGCGGAACATGACGGCGCTGATCTGGTCGTCATCGACACTGGGGAAGTAGCTCCGCGAGGAGACGCTGACGTTGTAGCCGGCGCGGGCCAGCAGGTCCAGCGAGCTTTCCTGCAGCGAGCCCTTGGGGATCCCCAGACGCAGTTGGTGGGCGGGTTCATTCATGGCGGACAGTCACACTCCAGTCAGGACGGGACTACTTGGACTTTTTGGGGGCGCCCTTGGCGGCCTTGGCGGCCTTGGCCTTCTTGGCCGGGGCGCGGCGGGCGGTCTTGGTGGCGGGCTGCTCGTCGTCCTCGGGCTCGGGCAGCTCGTCGGGGACGGGGGCCTGCTGGTCGGCGTGGGCGCTGAGCAGCTCGAAGCAGGCCCGGGCCTCCTTGGCGGGGACGGCCTTGTCCAGCAGGGCGCGGACCTCCTCGGCCGAGGCATCGGCGGGGGCACAGCCATCGGCCTGCAGGCGGGCGAGCATGCGTTCATCGACCGGGACGGTCGGCTCGTCGAACAGGTACAGCTCGATGAAGGCGGCCCCGAAGTCGTCCAGGCCCAGCGCGTCGCGGAGGTGCGTCCGCCGCTCGCGTTTGGCCATGGGCTGGAGGTACTGCAGCTCCATGTCGTGGCCCTGGTCGAAGACGTGGTTGAGCATCGCGGGCAGCTGCTCGCCCTTGAGGCGGACGTCGGGCATCTTGCGCCCGAAGACCTCGACGAGGTCGCGTGGCGGGGCGACGCGCATCTCGTTGAAGTCGACGAACTCGGCGCGGATCCGCTCGAGCGCCTCGACGGCCTGGCTGGCCGAGGCGTTTCGCCGCATGATGGCCAGCACCAGCACCTCCATGGGCCGAAGCTCGCCCTCGATGGCGGGCTCGGGCACGGGGTTCTTCTTGAGCCGGGTCAGCAGCTGCTTGAGTTTCTGCGTATACTGCGTGGCGTTTTTCATGGTGATTCTCAGGGGCCTGGCGAAGGCTGGACAACCCGCCCGGCGGCGGCGCTACGAGGCGGGGGGCGCGTCCTCGTCGCCCGCCTCGTCGGCGTCCTCGGGCCCGCCCTGGGTGTCGGTGTCTTCGGCGTCCTCGGGCGGCTGGGGCTCGCGCTGGCGCAGCTCCTCCATCGCCTGCTGGATCAGCGTCAGGGTGGCCAGCGACTTCTTGAACTGCACGTCGGGCACGAAGGTCAGCTGCGGGGTCACGCGCAGGCGGATCTGGTCCATCATGCGGTTCTGGATGCGCCCGGCGGCGTGGGTCAGGGCGCGCTGGGCGTTGCGCTGCTCGCTCTCGGTGCCCATGACCGAGATGTAGACCTTGGCGTAGGCCATGTCCGGCGAGACCTCGACGCGCGTGACGGACACGCGGGCCGGGTCGATCCGCGGATCGCTCAGGCCCTCCAGCAGGATCGTGCCGATCACGCGTTGGATCTGCCTGGCGACTCTTTCGGTTCTGCGACTGCTCATGTTCCCTGGGCCCGGGGGCCCCCTGCTAAAGCAACTCGATGTCGTACGACTCCAGGTAGCTGCCCCGATGCATCTGGGCGGCGTTGACGATCTGCTGCAGCGCCCCCTCGACGTACCGGGCGTCATTGGCGACCATGGCCACGGCCAGGACCGCCCGCCGGCAGCTGTCCAGCGCCTCGACCTCGGCGATCGACACGTTGTGTCGCGCCCGCGTGCGGTCCTTGAAGCTCTTGACGATGCGGCGCTTGTCCTTGAGGCTCATCGCGTCGCCGATCACCAGCTCCAGGTGCAGCAGTCCGACGGTGGTGGCCATGGCGGGCCGCCTTTACAGCTTGCGCTCGACCTCGACGGTCACGTAGGCCTCCAGCACGTCGCCGACCTTGATGTCGTCGTAGCCGGCGATCTTGATGCCGCACTCCATGCCGTTGCGGACCTCGCGGGCGTCGTCCTTGAACCGCTTGAGGCTGTCCAGCACCCGCTCGTCCTCGATGACGATGTTGTCGCGGATGATGCGGAGCCGGGCGTTGCGCCGCACGATGCCGTCGGTGACGTAGCAGCCGGCGATCGTGCCGACCCGGGTGACCTTGAAGACATCGCGGACCTCGGCGTGCCCGAGGATGTCCTCGCGAACCTCCGGGGCCAGCAGACCCTCCATGGCCTTTTTGACCTGGTCGGTCAACTCGTAGATCACGCGGTAGAGCCGCACGTCCACGCCGACGTCCTCAGCCAGGCTGCGGGCGGACGCGTCGGGCACGACGTGGAAGCCCAGCACGATGGCGTTGGAGGCCTCGGCCAGCAGGATGTCGCTGCTGCTGATGCCGCCGACGGCCGCGTGAAGCACCTTGACGCGGACCTCGTCGGTCGAGAGCTTGTTGAGGCTGTCGACGAGGACCTCGATGGAGCCCTGGACATCGGCCTTAACGATGACGGGCAGCTCGTTGACCTCGCCGGCGGCGATCTGCTGGAAGAGGTTGTCCAGCGTGATCTTCTGCTTGACGGCCATCGCCTGCTCGCGCTGCTGGGTCTTGTTCTCCTCGGCGATGCTCTTGGCCTGGCTCAGGTCGCTCAGGACGTAGAAGCGGTCGCCCGCGCTGGGCACGGCGTCCATGCCGGCGACCGCGACGGGGGTGCTGGGCCCGG
>JAWLCG010000113.1:0-4897 GCA_041687295.1 Phycisphaerae bacterium
CCGTACGCGACGAAATGCACGCGATGATGCGACGGACACGCGTGAACGCCGAATGCGTCGTGAGTGGCGTGCTCCGACGACTGGAGGGACAGTTTCGTCGGAGCAACGATCCGTACATGGCCGAGCGGGCCGATGACGTCCATGATCTGTTGCGTCGCATGCTGACAGCCCTGGCCGGTCAAGCTGCCCACGAGGTGGAAACGCTGCCGGAGAACACCGTCGTCGTGGCCAGTCGGCTGTTGCCGTCGGATACCGTACATTTCTCGAGGCAGTCGGTCTCCGCCGTGGTTCTGGAACAGGGTGGACCTGCCAGTCACGCGGCGATCCTGACGCGTGAGCTCGGTATTCCCGCTGTCTCCGGCGTTGAAAACGCCATACAGAGGATTCGCCCCGGGCAGAGCGTCCTCGTCGACGCCACGGAAGGCACGGTCGTTATCGCGCCGGATGAGGCCGTGACGGACGTCTTTCGGGATAAGCAGGCCGAACAGACGGCTCGCGAGGCTCTTGAGCGTGAGCGGGCCGGCGAAGTGGCCAACACGCGCGACGGCGAGCCTGTCGCCGTCCTGGCCAACATTTCCTGTCGGGAAGATGCGGAACTGGCCGCCGAATATGGTGCCGACGGCGTCGGGCTCTATCGCATCGAGCATCTCTACTTCGGCCGCGATGACCTGCCCGATGAGAGTGACCTCATCGACAGTATACAGGTGACGCTTGCGGCGTTCGACGAGGAGATGCCTGTCACGCTGCGGCTGCTCGATACCGGCGGCGATAAGCCGCTGCCATTCCTGAACCACCCGACGGAATCGACTCCATTGTTGGGCCGACGCGGCGTGCGGTTTCTGTTGGACTTCCAGGAACTCCTGATCACCCAGTTGCGAGCCTTCATCCGACTGACGGAACTCCGCCAGGTTCGCATCCTGGTGCCGATGGTCACACTGCCATCGGACATGCTGGCCGTTCGCGGTCTCTATGAGCAGGCGGCGAGGGAGCTGGGCTGCGATAAGCCGCCGCCGCTGGGAAGCATGATCGAGACCCCCGCTGCAGCGATCTGTGCCGAATCCATCGCCGAGGTCAGCGATTTCCTCAGCGCAGGCACGAACGACCTGACGCAATACACGATGGCCGCCGGGCGCGAGAACACGCACGTGACGGACTATTTCCTTCAGGACCACCCGGCCATCTTCCGCCTGCTTGAGAACACCGTCCGGGGTGCGGGTGACAAGCCGTGTGCGGTCTGCGGCGAACTTGCCGGCCAGCCAGATGCGATCTCCAGGCTGCTGCGCCTTGGAATCCGCAAACTCAGTGTTAATCCGATCCAGATACCCCGTGTCAAGCAATCCATTCGCGAAGTGGACCTGCAGACGGACGAAGCGCCGGAAAGGCAGCGCCTCTGTAATGCCTGAAATCACCATCGACAAGACGTTTCCCCGCGGGCCGCCCGAGGCGCTTGGTCGCTACGCCCTTGCCCGTGGCCCAAAGCTCGAAGGAGACAATCATGTTGAAACAGAAGTTGCTCAGTCTCGGCGTCATCGTATTGGTGTTCACTTTGGTTGCGTTCTCCACCGGCTGCGAGGACTCAGAAGAGGCCCCGCCGCCTCAGCAACCTCAGGAGTGGTCGCCGCCGCGTGAGCAACCGCAACAGCCGCAGGAAACTGCCTATCCCCGTGAGCAGGGCGACGACCAGGGGCAGTCTGGCGGACAGGACGCGCCGGCTTGGTGAGGAACCCGTAGCTGGTAGCAGCCTGGCGTCAACCCGGCAATGTAAGTTGACGTCACAATCGCCAGTGCGAACATAGAAGTCACAGCGTAAGGAGACAGAAGAATGCAACAACCATGGATGAAGGTGGCCGCTATCATGCTTGTCGCTCTGATGGCATCCGTGTTGACTGTTGGATGCGGGCCGGAACAGCCAGAGTACGACAGGACGTACCGTCCGGCGAGCCCTCAGCAGCCTCAGCAATGGTCGCCCCGGGATGACGGCTCGTCTCAGCAGCAGGCACCCGCGCAGTCACAAGACCGCGATAACGGGTCCTCGCAGCAAGCCCCATGGCCCACGAACTAATCGATGACACCGTCGTTGATGGCCCGTTCCTGCCGCTGGCCGGGGTCATTCGACGCGAAACTACAAGGCCAGCGTGACAGAAGGAGTAAAGTCTAATGATTCAAAGCAACAGAAACAAATTCCTTGTTGGTGCCGGCGCAGCTGTCGGTGTCGCGATGATCGCAGTCCTTGTGGCCGCGCAACTTCCGGCGCAGGCCCAGGTGCCCGCCCAGGACCAACCTGCAGTCCAAGCGGAACGCCCTCGACCCGCCGTGAAGATCGGCACATACGATCCGGAGACAGCTTTTCAAGCCCATCCGGCTCATAAGAAACTGATGGAAGCTGTGCGGACCGCACAGACACAGATGCAGCAGGCCCAGCAGGAAGAAGACCAGCAGAAGATGCAGCAGATCCAGCAGCAATATGAGCAAGCTCAGCAACAGGCAGTCCAGAAGTTTCAGCAGGATGTCTCCGAAGCACTTCCTGAGGCTGCCAAGGCCGCCGGCGTCAAGGTGGTGGCGACGCAGGTCGTGTACAAGGCCGATGATGTCAAAGCCATCGACATCACCCCGCGCCTGGCCAAGGCCTTCGAAGAAGAGGAAGACGACGGCGAAGGGCGCGAGGCACCTGCCGTGCCGCAGTTTCCTCGGCATTAGCCTGCCAAGGGCCCGTTCCAAACAGGGCAGATGCCGCTCCTGCTGCCAAGCGGCAGGGGCGGTATTTCTGCGCTGCCGACATTCGACGGGAAGCTCACTGCCACCGCTCGCATCGGCTTGCCGTGACCCCCGATCCGCCACGAGTTCGAAAACACTGCTGGTCCCGAAAGCAACCCGGCTGTTAATCCGTTTCAATCTGTTCACGAGAGAGTCCGAGAGTTCGCGGCCGTTTTTTCGGCGGGCGGGAGCAACCGTCACGGTTGCTTTCGGCCCCCGGAATCTCGCCTGCGGAATAGAGAGCGCCGGGGCAGGTGGCGGGAACACCGTAACCCTTTGCCAGCATAGGGATATGAAAACGCCCGGCCAGTTGCCTGGTCGGGCGTTTCCGTTAACTTGAACCGACGGCAAATTCCGTCGGATTGATTTTGGCTCCCCGAGTTGGACTCGAACCAGCAACCTGGTGGTTAACAGCTGCTTGCTCTACCCCTGGACGAGCAGGAGTCTGTTCCCGCTACCGGGTTTCTCGGTCTTGGGCCATCGCGGCCGGTGACCGGGATGCCCAAGTGCCGCACATGCCGATGCGCGAATAGTCACTAGTCGCGCAGCGAGAGGGTTGACGGCCCGCTTGGGCAGGCGGGGGGCGGTGAAACGAACCCAATTTATACGTGCGTAAGGTGGTTTTTGTAGGTGGTTTAAGTCTAGAATTCGCTGGGGGATACGAACCCAATTTCGCAGCCCCGGGACCGAGGAGGAGGTGGCGGGTGCGAGGGGCAGCGCCAAGGGCCCGGGGGAGGCCGGTGGCGGGAGGTCGGGTGTCCAGTTGGGCGATGGCCTGGCGGGTTCTGACGAAACGAACCCAATTTCGGGCGGTTGAAGCTTCGGAAGCGCAGGGAGATGCGCTCGTTTGGATGTGTCGGAAACGAACCCAATTTCGGCCCGGCGGGCGGTTGGGCTGGCGGGGGGGGCTTTCGGTCGGGGCGGCGGGTTGGTACATTGCTATCGGCCCGGCCGATGGGGGTCGGGCCGGGACCGGGAGTGCATGCACTTGGTGGATTGGCCGCTGGCGAGTCTGGGTGAGTTCTTCGTCCATCACTGGGCGGCGTTGGCCATTGCGCTGACGGTGGGCTGTCTGCTGGCGTTCGCGGCGGCGGTGCTGGCGAAGTACGTCCGCATCAGTCTGAACATCTTCACGGACGCCCCGCCGCTGTCGATGCTCAACCCGATGGACTACGAGCGGATCGTGGGCGAGACGGTCCGCTTCCGCAGCTTCGACGGTTCGAGCCTGCGGGGCATGTGGCTTCGGCCGAGGGGCGCCGGGCGGGGCACGATCGTGTTCTGTCACGAGTTCGGGGCGGACATGTTCAGTTGTGCCCGGTACGTTCGGCCGTTGCTGGAGGCGGGGTTCACGATCTTCACCTTCGACTTCCGCGGCCACGGCGAGAGCAGCCGGCCGGGGCGGTATCGGCCGTTGCAGTGGCCCAGCGATCGCGAACTGGAGGACGTGCTGGGCGCGACGGCGTACGTGGGCGACCGCCTGGCCGAGCAGGGCCAGCCGACGGGCCTGGGGATCTTCGGCATCAGCCGGGGGGCGGGGGCGGCCATCCTGGCGGCGGCGAGCGACGGCAACATTCGCGCCATCGCCTGCGACGGGGCCTTCAGCACCGAGACGGTCATCGAGAGCTTCATGAAGCGATGGGCGTACATCTTCGCCCGGATCAAGCTGGTGTACGAGAACCACCCGCCGGCGTTCTGGATGCTGCTGCGGTGGCTGCTGATCCGCACGGCCCAGCCGAAGATGGGCTGCCGCTACCCCTCGGTGCGGCGGGCGTTGCGGCAGATGGCGGCCCGGCCGATCCTGATGATCCACGGCCAGCGGGACAGCTACATCAGCGAGGAGCACACCGAACTGCTCTACGCGGTCGCCCCGCCGCCGCGGTACAAGTGGATCGTGCCGGGGGCGCGGCACAACCAGTCGGTGGTGGTGGCCGGCGAGGCCTACGCCCGGCGGACGACGGCCTTCTTCCGCCGCTACCTGGCCGGCGAGGCCATCGCCGAGTCCGTCATCACCGGCGCCGACCAGGCCGACCCCGGCCAGGCCGGCTCGGAAGTGGCGTAGCCGTTTGCCCTTTGGACGTGCGGCCCCGCTGGGGTCGACAGAAAGGCGGGGCTCCGTTCCGCTGCGCCCCAGCCGACGAAGATT
>JAWLCG010000113.1:4907-12728 GCA_041687295.1 Phycisphaerae bacterium
CTCCGTTCCGCGGCCCCCCCCCATACTATGTGGCCCCGCGCGGTGGGGTGGGGCGCAGCGACAGCGGAGCCCCACCTTCGCCTGCGGAATGACGGCCGACGGGGCTTCTGACACTGAGGGTTGTCCCACCCAGGAGCGACGCCATGACTGTCTCTCGCCTGCTTCTGCGACCGGCGGCCCGTTTGGGGGGCTGGCATGCGGGGCGCCAGTTGCGGCAGTTTCTCGCCGCCCACCAGAACAGCCGGGCCGTCCAGGACGCACTGCTGGAGCGGCTGGTGGCGATGCACGCGGACACGCGCTTCGGGCGCGACCATGGCCTGGCCCGCGTGCGGGGCTACGACGACTTCCGCCGGGCCGTGCCGGTGGGCGACTACGAGGCCCATCGGCCCTACATGGACGCGGCCTATGCCGGCGACGCCGGGGCCCTGTTCCCGGCCGGGGTGGCGATCCACCTGTTCGCCCTGACCAGCGGCACGACGGGCCAACCCAAGCGGATTCCGGTGACGCCCGAGAGCCTCGTCCACTACCGCCGCGGGTGGAACGTCTTCGGCCTGCGGTTCCTCGGCGACCACCCGGCGGCGTGGCTGCGGCCGATCCTGCAACTGACGGGCCCGGCCATCGAGTCGTACAGCCCGGCCGGCGTGCCGTGCGGGTCGATCAGCGGCCTGCTGGCCGACACGCAGAAGCGGATCGTCCGGCGGATGTACGTCGTGCCGCCGGCCGTGCGCGACCTGGCCGACCCGGTCACGCGGCTGTACACCACGCTGCGCCTGGCCATGCCGCGCGACGTGAGCTTCATCACCACGGCCAACCCCTCGACGATCGTGCAGCTGATGACCCTGGCGACGGCCCACGCCGAGCCGCTGCTGCGCGACCTCCGCGACGGCACGCTCACGCCGCCGGGGGAGCTGCCGGGGCCGCTTCGTCAGGCGCTGGGGCCCCGTCTCAAAAAACACCCGGCCCTGGTGGCCCGCATCGAGGCGGGCCTGGCCCGCGACGGCGAGTTGCGGACGGGCCACTTCTGGGATCTCGCCGGCCTGATGCACTGGACCGGCGGCACGCTGGGGCTCTACCTGCCGCAGGTGCAACGACTGACCGGCGGCGTGCCCAGCCGCGACATCGGCCTGCTGGCCAGCGAGGGGCGGCTCTCGGTGCCGCTGGACGACCACACGCCCGCCGGCGTCGCCGAGGTGCTCGGGGCGTTCCTGGAGTTCATCCCCGCCGAGGCCATCGGCCAGCCCGACCCGCCGACCCTCCGCAGCCACGAGTTGACGGTGGGCGAGGAGTACTTCGTCGTGCTGACGAACTTCTCGGGCCTGTGGCGGTACAACATCCACGACCGCATCCGCGTGACCGGCCAGCTGGGCCAGAGCCCGGTCTTCGCGTTCCTCTCCAAGGGCTCGCACACGGCCAACCTGACGGGCGAGAAGCTCACCGAGCACCAGGCCGTCCAGGCCGTGCGGCAGGCGCTGCAGGCCAGCGGCGTCCAGGCCGGACGGTTCCTCGCCCAGCCGTGCTTCGCCGACGAGCCGTACTACTGTTTCACGCTGGAGTCGCCCGCACCCTTGCCGGCGGGGCTGGCCGGGGGGATCGACTCGGCCCTGCAGGCACTGAACATCGAGTACGCCTCCAAGCGCTCCAGCGGCCGACTGGGCCCGGTCCGCCTGTCGGCCGCCGCGCCGGCCGACTTCGACCGCCGCGAGGCCCGCCTCCTGGCTGACCGCCCCGCCCGCGCTACCCAGTACAAGCACCAGTACCTCCTCACCGACGTCTGCACTGACGAGGCGCCGGCTGCTGCGGCGCTGTTCGGGTAGACCGTTTTGCGCTTGCGCCTGCGGGTTGAGCAAAGGTTCTGCCCAAGCCCACGGAAGGCATTCCGTGGGCTTGGGCCGGGACGGGCCTGCAGACCCGCAGGCCCTACGGGCTGCAGGGGACACAAGAGCGGTTGGGGGCGTTTTTCGGGTTCCCCAAGCCTCGCTGTCCCGGCCGGTTGGGGGTTGGGGACCCGAACAGGGGCAGAATTCTTCTCTGATCGCGCCCCCGCTGGCCGATACCACACGTGGTGGGCCAAGCCAAAGGGCCTACGAGGTGTTGGGGGAGGGGCCGAGAAATCGGGCGTCTCAACACTTTGCGGGAGGGGCATTTGCGTTTTTTGCTCAAGGAACTCTTGACGTTCGGACGATGTTAGGATACCGTATGCGAACAGAGAGCAAACAACAACGGCGGACTCCTGAAGAGGTCTCGCGGACACCGGCCGGGCTGCCCGGCTGGATGACGCCGGGGCAGGGCAACAGCGGCCTGTGCGACTGGGTCGGCGGGCAAGTGAGCCCGCAGGGCCTGGCGGCGTGTCTGCTGGGTCCGGGCGGCGACTACAGCCGACCCTGGCCGGCGGGCTCGCGCGTGCCGGCGGCGGGGCAGGCCCCCGCGTCGGGCGGGTCGCTGCGGTGGCTGGTTGAGGCGCTGACGCGGTCCGATCGCGCCGGCCTGCCGCTGGTCTGCACGGGTCCCGGCGGGTTGCCGGCGGCCCTGCTGGCCGAGGCCCGCGAGATCGCTTCGGGCGGGAGTGTTCCCGCGCGGACGAGTCAGCCGTTGACGCGGACGCAGGCGAGTCGGCCCGCGGCCGAGCTTCGTCGGGACTCTTACGGGACCGCCGGAGGGCAGGCCGGGCGCGGCTACGCCTGCACGGCCCGGACACCGGAGGAGTCTACCGATGCAGCCGATGGCGACGCCCCGACAGATGGAGATCCTGATTTTCATTCGCGACTACCGCGCCAGGCATGGCTATTCCCCGACTATGCAGGAGATCGGCGACTCGCTGGGCCTCAGCAAGGTCACCGTCTTCGAGCACGCCGGGGCGCTCGAAAGAAAGGGCCTGCTCGAGCGGGGCTCCAAGCACAGTGCACGCTCTTTGCGGCTGGCGCCGAGCATTGAGTTCCCCGACCAGACCGACGCGAAGCTGCCCCTGGTGGGCCGAATCGCCGCCGGCATGCCCATCGAGGCCGTCGAGGAGCGCCAGACGCTCGACCTGACCGAGGTCTTCGCCTCGACCGTCGGCGACAAGTTCGTCCTGCAGGTCACGGGCGACAGCATGATCGACGAGCACATCTGCGACGGCGACTACGTGATCTGCCAGCGCCGCAACACCGCCCGCAACGGCGAGACGGTGGTGGCCCTGCTGGGTGACGGCGAGGCCACGCTCAAGAAGTTCTACCGCGAGCGCGGCCGGATCCGCCTGCAGCCGGCCAACCCCAACTACCCGCCGATCTACCCCGACCGCGTCGAGATCCAGGGCGTCGTCGTGGGCCTCCTGCGGGTGATGTGACGGCCGACGGTGTCAGCCGTGTAGGGTGTGCGATCGTGTAGGGTGTGCAGGTTCGCGAAGCGGTTCTGCACACCGGCCTCGGCGGCGGGCGCTGCCTGCATCGTCATCGTCCCGTGTGCAGGACCTGCCCTCCGCTGCGCTGCGGCGTTCGTAGCCACGTCTTCCGGCGCCGACTCGTCAGTCGCACCAACCCATGGAGACTCAGGGCGCGAGCGCAATATGGAGTGCGGCGGCCTTGACGCCGCTTTGGCTCGCACACGACCAAGCCAGCCAAAGCGGCGTCGTTGCCGCCGCATTCCAAAAGCGCGGTCCGCCCGTCGCGCAGCGACACACAGAGCGGCCCCGCCAGGGTCGAAAGGGCGATGGACACGAATGGCACGAATGGAAGATAAGACAGGGTCACAACGAACCTTCGATTCGTGAAATCCTCCTCCATTCGTGCCATTCCTATCGCTCCCCTGTGCATCGAGTGGGAGTCCCGCGGGGGAGGCGAAGACGTGGCTACGAACGCCGTAGCCACGGCACCCGGACGGCTTTTCTTTTTCGGAGACACGATGGACTCGGCCGCCCATGACGGGGCTACAAGAGGTGTGTAGATATCACAGGCGATAAGCCATGGGCTAGACCCCGCTGCGCGGGGCGAGCCCGCCGGGCCGGGTTTGACAGCGCTGTTGCGGGGGGGCTACAATCTGCCCATGCGGATTCTGGTAACCAACGACGACGGCATTCTGGAGCCGGGGCTGCGGGCGTTGCAGGCGGCGGCGGCGGAGTTGGGCGAGGTGACGGTGGTGGCCCCGGACTCGCCGCAGTCGGCGGTGGGCCACTCGATCACCGTGCTGGACCCGATTCTGACGCGGCGGGTGCACGTGGAGGGGCGGTTCTGGGGCACGGCCATTCGCGGCCGGCCGGCGGACTGCGTGAAGCTCGCCTGGCGGCAGATCATGGCCGAGCCGCCCGAGCTGGTCCTCAGTGGCATCAACGCCGGCAGCAACGTCGGCATCAACGTGCTCTACAGCGGCACGGTGGCGGCCGCCGCCGAGGGGGCCATCCTGGGCGCCCCGTCGGTCGCGTTCAGCCTGGAGATGGGCGGCGAGATCGACTTCCAGCGGGCCGCAAGGCACTGCCGGGCCGTCCTGGACGGCCTGCTGGCCGGCGGGCTGGCGCCGGGCGAGCTGGTCAACGTCAACATTCCGGACCTCTCGGCCGGGCGGCCCAAGGGCGTCAAGGTCGTCCGGCAGTCCATCGCCGGCATCGACGACACCTACCAGCGCCGCACCGACCCCCGGGGGCGGGACTACTACTGGCTGGAGGAGGCGTACGACTTCCGCGACCCGCCGGCCGACAGCGACGTTATCGCCCTGCGCAGCGGGTACATCACCGTCACGCCGCTGCAGGTGGACCTGACGGCCAGCAACCGCCTGGCCCACCTGGCCGGCCTGGACCTGCAGGCAGGGGGGGCGCCATGACCGCCGGGCGACGGGTCGGCCTGGGCCTGGCGGTGGCGCTGGCGGTGGCCCTGGCGGGGTGCGAGGAGCCTCCGCCGCCGACCCCGCCGGCCGAGCCGGCGCCGGCCCTGTGGGAGCAGGCCCGCGACGCCCTGGATGCCGGCGAGTTCGAGCGGGCGGCTGGGCTGTTCGCGCAGGCCCTGGAGGCCCGCGAGCCCGGCAGTCCCGGCCGGTCTGACGCGGCCCTGGCCCTGGCCCTGGCGGGCCGGGTGGACCTGGCCCAGGGCCTGCTGGTCGACGGGGCCCGCGGCGAGGCCGACCCGCAGGCCCTCGCGGCGGCCCTGGAGATCTTCCGCCACCAGCCTCCGCCCGGCCAGGCGGACAACCCGCTCGTGGTCCCGGCGATGGCCGAGGCGATCCGGGCCTTCCGCCAAACCACCGGTCCGCCCCAGCCGCAGAGCCCGGTGAAGTTCACCGGGGCGGACCTGGCTGAGCTGCTCCGTCACTGGCAGGCGTGGCACCGGCTGGCGGCCCTGGAGGCCGAGCGGGCCCCGGGCGCGGGGCCCGCCCGGGCCATCGCCCTGTGGGCGTTTCTGCCCGACGAGGCCGCCCTGGTCTCCGGCGACCTGCTGCTGGTGCACCCGGCCGGGCGGGGGCTCTGGGACCTGGCCCACCTGGGGTCCTGGCCTCTAAGCGAGACGGGCTCGGCGTCGGACGTGGCACGGCTGGCGGACGCGTCGGGGCAGCGCGGGGCGGTTCTGGTCATGCAAGTGTCGCATGGAGAGGTACTTGTCTCGACGATGCGCCTCCACGGCCAGCTGACGGGTGACTCGTTCGTCGTCAACGCCACGACCGAGCCGGCCCTTTACGGAGCCCTGCTGGCGACGCTGGCGGACGGAGCCCTGCGCGAGGGCGAGGTGGCCCTGCCAGTCCGGGCCCAGCGCGAGGCCCTGCTGGACCTGGCCGGTCGGCTGGGCCGACTCGACCGCCTGGCGGTCGAAGGGGGACAGATCCGCCTGGCCGGGGAGTGGGGCGGCACCGACTATGCCGATACTGGCCAGTGGCTTACGGAGCTGGGCAGCTACGTCCTCCATGGGCGGGCCCTGGGGGCGATGCTCCTAGAGAATGATTCCTATACTCCGGCAGGAACATTTCCTATACAGAGCCCGGGCTCACCTGACCGATAAGCGAAGAGGATTCCCCTACAGTGCCCCCGGACTTTTTTTTATCAGAGGTGGGGCATTTCCTGATGCCGCCGGGGCCGGAAGGGGGCCCAAGTTGTGGGGCGGGGACAGGTGAGCGGGCCCATGGGTGGGGGGTAGCTGATGAAACGCTCCGCCCGGTCGTCTGGGGGGATCCCCCAGGGGCCTTTTTTTTGGTTGCGACTTTCCCTGTCTGTGGTGTATTTTCCCTGTCAATCCCAGTCTGCGGCAGGCGGTGACTGACCATGGCTCTCTTTGTGGGCGAATTTGACCAGACCGTGGACGACAAGCGTCGTCTGGCGATCTGTGCCGCCCTTCGGGAGCAGATGGATCCGCAGGAGGACGGGGACGGGTTCTTCCTGGTCGTCGGGCCGGACCGGCACTTGTGGCTGTACCCGGATCGGTACTACCGCAAGCTGGTGTCCACGACGATGAAGCGGACGGCGTTGCCGACGCGGGAGGCCCAGCAGCTGAATCTGTACTTTGCGATGGCGCGGCTGCTCAAGCCGGACAAGCAGGGCCGGGTCGTGCTGCCGGAGAAGTCCGTGCAGCGGGCGGCGGCCGAGGGCGAGGTCACGTTGGTGGGCATCAACGACCACATCGAGATCTGGCCGCGGCAGGAGTGGGAAGCGCACGTCCAGGAGCACCTGCCGGGCTACGGCGAGGCGCTGCTGGCGGCGGGCAAGCGTCTGGCCGAAGAGGGCCAGGGGCTCTAGAGCGGCTGTAGCAGTGTAGTGCCGGCCCTCAGGGACGAAGGCCGGTGGCACAGACCATGGATGGCCGTTTACCCGGAGCGAAGGGATTCCGCATGCTCATCTCTCGGCGAGCCCAGCGCAGCACTGGGGCAGGGCAAGGACGCCCGGCCTTGGCGACTGCCGAGCCGCGAGCCGCCCAGGTGGCCCCGTGGACTTCTCCGGAAGTCCCCCGGCAGCGCCTGCTGGACATGGCTCACAGGAGCGCTCGCGCTCAGGCCCTGAGAGATGGGTATGCCCGGGTAAGCTTTTTTTTCGCCTGCCCCCCCCGGCTGACGTAGGGGGCGGCGATGACCGCATACGGGCACATCGCGGTGTTGGAGCGGCCTGTGGTGGCGCTGCTTCGCCCCGAGTCGGCCCGACGGATTGTAGACTGCACCGTGGGCCTGGGCGGGCACGCCGAGGCCCTCTTGGCGCGCAGCCCCGCCGAGGCCACGCTGGTGGCGATGGACCTCGACGCCGGCAACCTCGCGCGGGCGCGCGATCGGCTGCTGGCGGTGGCGGCTGGGCGGCAGGTGCGGTGCTTCCACGGCAGCTTCGCCGAGGTCCGCCAGGCCATGCAGGCCGCCGAGGTCGACCGGGCCGACGCCCTGCTGGCCGACCTGGGCATCGCTTCCAGCCAGTTGGACGACCCGCAGCGGGGCCTGAGCTTCCTGGCCGAGGGCCCGCTGGACATGAGGCTGGACCGCGAGGGCTCTGGCCCGACGGCGGCCGACCTGGTCAATACGCTTGCCGAGCGGGAGCTGGCGGATCTGTTGTTCGCCAACGCCGACGAGCATCGCAGCCGGGCCATCGCCCGCACGATCGTGTCGGCTCGGCAGCAGGAGCGGATCGAGACGACCACGCAGCTGGCGGCCCTGGTCGAGCGGGCCCTCGGTGGGCGGCGCGGCGCGAAGATTCACCCGGCCACGCGGACCTTCCAGGCCCTGCGGATCGCCGTTAACGACGAGCTGGGCGCCCTGGAGGCCCTGCTGGCGGCCCTGCCCGAACTGCTGGCCGTCGGCGGGCGGGCGGGCATTATCAGCTTCCACTCGCTGGAGGACCGACGGGTCAAGCGCGCCTTTTTAGCCATGAAATCGGCCGGGATCGCAGAAATTCTT
>JAWLCG010000114.1:0-12712 GCA_041687295.1 Phycisphaerae bacterium
TGGGGCTTTCCTCCCCCGCCGGCCCGCGACGGGCCTACGGGGCTGCGCGGGGTGCCGTGGCTGCGCTGTCTGCAGCCACGTCTTCCCGCCGGGCCTCGCTGCGCTCGACCCGGCCTACGGGGCTATCGGGCCACGTAGCGGCGGTGGCCCGGGCGGTCAGGCCGTCACGTCGAGCATCTCGAAGATGGGGCGGTGACGGGGCCCCTCCATCGGCGCGTCGGGGTCGAGGGTGATGGGCATCGTCAGGTCGTACTGCTCGGGGCGCAGGCAGCTGCGGTCGTCGCAGGCCTGGGCCGTCACGCGGAGGGTCAGGTCGAATCGGCCGGTCTGGGCGTTGTCGGCGACGGTCAGCGGCAGGACGAACCAGGCGTGCTCCTCGTAGACGCTCACCGGCGGCTGGCCCGGCCCGAAGGTGGCCATGCGGCTGGGGGGCCAGTGGATGTTCTGGGCGGCGATCCGCCCGCCGCTGAGCACCTCGATCTGCGTGGGCGTCTGCTCGGTGACGCCGTGGCCGTACACGTGCCAGCCGCGGTCGATGTTCAGGCGGATGGCGACGTGGAAGGTCTGGTTGGGCTGGACTCTCAGGTGCGAGCTGAAGGCCTCGGCCGAGACCGGGCGGATGTACGCGCGGGCGTCGGGTCGGCCCTGGCCCTGGTCGTGGGTCACCTCGACGGCGGCGGCGGTGGGGGCCTCGTCGAGGAACATGGCCGCGGCCAGGATGAGCGTCTCGGTGCCGCGGGGCGCCCGGTGCATCTGGGGCACGAAGGCCTGCAGCGTCTGCTGGGCGAGGTCGGCGTAGCGGGCCTGTCCGGTCAGGGCGGCCATCCGCAGCAGCACGGCCACAGCCACGCCGTTGCCGCTGGGCACGGCCGAGTCGAAGGGGCTCTTCTGACGCACCAGCAGCGACTCGTGATCGTCGCTGGTGTAGAAGAATCCCCCGCCCTCGGCGTCGTAGAAGCGGTCGATCATGCTCTCGACGATGGGCCCGGCCTCGCGGCGCCAGCGGTCCTCGCCGGTGGCGGCGTGCAGCTCGAGCAGACCCTGAGCGAGGCAGGCGTGGTCGTCGAGGTAGGCGTTGAGGCTCGCCTGGCCCGCCCGGTACGTCCGCAGCAGTTGGCCGGCGGGGCGCATGGTGTGCAAGATGAAATCCGCCGCCCGCTGGGCCGCGCCGAGAAACAGCGGCTCGTGCAGCACGTGGCCCGCCCGGGCCAGGGCGGCGATCATCAGCCCGTTCCAGGCCGTCAGCACCTTGTCGTCGCGCTCGGGCCAGGGACGCTCGCGCCGTGCCGCCAGCAGTGTCTGCCTCGCCTTGTCCAGGCGCGTCAGTAACTCGGGCACCTTGAGTCCCTCGGCCTGGGCCAACTCGGGCAGGGGGCGGGGCAGGTAGAGGATGCTCTCGCCGGTGGCCTGGCCGGTGTGCTCGGGGCGGTAGTTGCCCTGCTCGCTGACGCCGTAGGCCAGGCAGAACAGGCCGGTGGTCACGTCGTCGGCCAGCACGGCGGCGATCTCGTCGCGGGTCCAGAGGTAGAACTTGCCCTCGACGCCCTCGCTGTCGGCGTCGTAGGCGCTGTGGAAGGCGCCGCCTTCGTCCATCAGGTCGCGCAGGACCCAGTGGCAGGCCTCGCGGGCGAGGTCGCCGTAGGTTGCGTCGCCGGTGGCGCGGTGGGCCTCGACGCAGGCGGCGATCAGCTGGGCCTGGTCGTAGAGCATCTTCTCGAAGTGGGGCAGGAACCACCGCTCGTCGGTGGCGTAGCGGTGGAAGCCGCCCCCGAGGTGGTCGCGGATGCCCCCGCGGGCGATGCCGTTGAGCGTGGCGGTGATCAGGGCCAGCACGTCGGCCTGGGCGGTGGTCTCGTAGACGTACTGCAGCAGGGCCAGGGCCGAGTGCGGCGGGAACTTCGGGGCCGACCCGAACCCGCCCCAACGTTCGTCGGCGGCCCGGCGGAGCTGCTCGACGGCGCGGTCGACCAGCAGGCGGCTCAGCGTGGCCGGCTCGGCCTCACCGGCGGTCGCGCCGGCCAGGTCGCGCAGGGCCTGGGCGACGGCGTCGGCCTGCTTTTCGACGTCGGCCCGGCGGTCCTGCCAGAAGCCGTCGAGCTGCTCCAGCACGGTCGGCAGGCCCGGCATGCCCCCGCGGTCGCTGGGCGGAAAGTAGGTGCCCGCGTACCAGGGCCGGCCATCGGGCGTGAGCCAGACCGAGTTGGGCCAGCCCCCGCGCCCGGTGAGCAGCTGGGTGGCGTTCATGTAGATCTCGTCGATGTCGGGCCGTTCCTCCCGGTCGACCTTGACGGGCACGAAGTGCTCGTTGATCCGCTCGGCGATGGCGGGGTCCTCGAAGCTCTCGCGCTCCATCACGTGGCACCAGTGGCAGGTGGAGTAGCCCACCGACAGGAAGATGGGCCGATCCTCCCGGCTGGCGCGTTCGAAGGCCTCGGGCCCCCAGGGGAACCAGTCCACCGGGTTGTGGGCGTGCTGGAGCAGGTAGGGGCTCGTCTCGTGGATGAGCCGGTTGGTGTGGGGTCCGCTGTCGGCGGGGCACATGGGCGGTCTCCTCGCTCGTGAGCTCTGGGCAGGGCGGCGGCGGGGCCCCCTGAAGCTGTTTCCTGTATTCTAGGCCCTTGGCCGATCGACCGCATGGCGGGGTGCCCGGGGCACCCAGGGCCGTGGATCCGCACACGTGGAGGGCAGAGGGTCTGGGCGTACTGTCGTCGGCGGTGGCGGACAGGGGCGCTGGGCCTACCGCGGCTCGTCCCGGCGCTGGCGGATCGCCTCTGCCAGGCCGCGGGCCTCGGCGTTGGTAATGGCCGCCAGGCGCCACTGCCCCTCGGCGTGGGACACCTCCAGTTGGCCAAAGACCTTGCCCGTCTGACAGGCGAAGCGGCGGACCTGGCCGTAGGCCAATTGGCGGAACTGGGTGCCGAACAGCACATTGTGCCGCAGGCACAGCAGCCGGCGGTCGGTCGCGCAGATCAGGCCCCAGTGCTCGTCGAAGCCCCCGTAGGCCACCTGCTCGATCCGCTCGTCGGGCTCCAGGACGCGGGCGAGCGACCGCATCGTTCGGGGCCACAGCCACAACTCCATCCGCCCCAGCTCCAGCAGCTGGCGGCGGAGACTCATCGTTCGGCTCGGTGTACTGACCACGGCAACACCTTCCCCCACGGCGGGACAACCGGTGCGATGCCCTGTCCCCCGACCCCCGCGGGCCGGCCCGTCGCACTGCCCGCCGCTACGGCAATGGAGGGCATTGTAGCGCCCGCGCCTGCCGCCGGCGACCCGCCGGGCCCCAGGCCCCAGCCGGGCCTTGCGAGTGCGCCCCATCGGCCTATAATCCGGCCACGGAGGTATCCGGATGCGAGAAGTTCCCAACGCGGTTGTCATCGGCTACGGCTTCGCGGGCCGATCGTTCCACAGCTACCTGATCGGCCTGACGCCAGGCCTGCGGCTGCACGGCGTGGCCTCGCGCAGCGCCGAGACGCGAGAGCTCATCCAGCAGGAGCGGCACTGCCGGGCGTACGAGAGCTTCGGGGCCGTGCTGGCTGACGACGAGGTCGACCTGGTGGTGCTGGCCTCGCCGACGCACCTGCACGCCGAGCAGGCGATCGCCGCCCTGTCGGCTGGCAAGCACGTGGTGACCGACAAGCCCATGGCCACGAGCCTCGTCGACGCCGAGGCCATGATCGCCGCCGCCCAGGCCAGCGGGCGCGTGCTGAGCGTCTTCCAGAACCGCCGGTGGGACGGCGATTTCCTGACCCTGCGCCACCTGCTCGGCGAGGGGGCCCTGGGCGAGTTGCGCTGGCTGGAGATGGCGTGGAACACCTTCGGCCCGCCGCGGCGGTGGCGCGGCCAGGCCGAGAAGGGCGGCGGTCGGCTGTTCGATCTCGGCTCGCACATGCTCGACCAGGTGCTGCTGATCTTCCCTCAGGCCGTTACCAGCGTCTACTGCCGGATGCACCACGACTACCCCGAGCACGACGTCGAAAGCCACGCCCAGCTCACGCTGGGCTTCGAGGGCGGCGCGACGGCCATCGTCGACGTCGGCGGCCTGCACGCGCTGCCCAAGCCGCGGATCGCCGCCTTCGGCACCGCCGGCGCGTTCGTCAAGCACGGCCTGGACCCGCAGGAGGCGGCCATGAAGGCCGGTGACATCGATTCAGCCGTCGAGCCCGAGGGACTCTACGGCACGGTCAGCGACGGCCAGAACCGCCGCCCCGTGCCGACCGTCCCGGGCCGCTGGCGGAACTACTACGAGACCGTCGCCGCTCAGCTCACCGCCAGGCCCCTGCCGCACGCCCCCGTCCGCCTGGAAGAGGCCCGCCGCGTCCTGGCCGTCCTCGACGCCGCCTTCGCCTCCGCCCGCACCGGCCAGGTCATCCGCCCCGCCATCGCGGCCCTGTAGACCCGGCGACCGCCGGCGCCTGCTCGTCAGTCGTACCGGCCAATGGAGGCCCAGGGCGCCAGCGCCGTATGGAGTGCGGCGATGCAATCGCCGCACTCCCAAAGGAGCGGTCCACCTGTCGCGCAGGGACACCCAGGGCGGCCCGGGCGGCGCTCGCGCCGCTCTTCAGCGGCCACGTTGCCCGATCCTCTGCCAGGACCGCCCAAGCAACCCGGCCTACGCCACCCGTCCACCGGTCGCCGGTTGGGCTGGGGCGGGGGCGAGGTCTAGAATGTGCTGGGCCCTGTCCAGGCGGACGGGGGACCTTCATTCCAGAGTGACCCAGCAAGGGGAGATTGCGCATGGACAGCGGGATGACGCGACGGGAGATGATCCGCAACGTGGGCCTGGCCGCCGGCACAGCCGCCATGGTCGGCAGCCAGTTGGCCGGCGCCCAGCCGACCGGCGGGGGGGCGATGGGCGGCGGGGTGCGCAGGCGGGCGCCCCAGGTGCCTCAGGCGAAGAGCTGGGATCTGCCGCCGCTGCCCTACGCCTACGACGCCCTCGAGCCGCACCTGAGCAGCCGAATTCTGGAACTGCACCACGACAAGCACCACGACGGCTACGTCAAGGGCCTCAACAGCAGCTACGAGAAGCTCACCGCCGCCCAGGGCGCCGGCGACGCCGACCTGGCCTACCACTGGGCGGGCAAGGTGGCCTACAACGGCTCGGGCCACATGCTCCACAGCCTCTACTGGGAGAACATGACCCCCGGCGGCGCTAAGCAGCCCGGCGGCGTGCTGGCCGAGATGATGGCCCGCGACTACGGCTCGGTGGCCCACTGCATCGAGACCTACCGCAGCGTCACCAAGAGCGTGCCCGGCAGCGGCTGGGGCGTGCTGGAGTACGAGCCGCTCGCCGGCCGACTGCTGGTGCAGGGGGTCAAGGTGCATGAGGACCGCGACTTCATCGGCTCGGTGCCGCTGCTGATCGTCGATGTCTGGGAGCACGCCTACTACCTGCAGTACCAGAACGACCGCGGCGCGTACGTTGATGCGGTGATGGAGAACCTGGTCAACTGGGACGTGGTGGCCCAGCGGCTTCAGCGGGCGATGGCGAACCCGCGGGCCTGATCGGCGGGGGGCCTTTCCCCGGGGCTGGGCCGGGCATAGGATGACTATGCCGGACGGTGCAGTCGGCCGTGATAGGGCCTCGTCCGGCGGACGTGCTCGTACGGTGGCGGGCTCGGCCAATAGTACAGTGCCGCCGAGGCAGCCGCGATGCCGCAGGCCAGTCGTCAGCTCGTCTTGGTCGGGGGGGGACATACCCACCTGCACGCTCTGAAGCACGCCCGCGACTACGCGCGGCGCGGCGTGGCTGTGACGCTGGTCTCGCCCGAGCCCTACCTTGACTACTCCTCCACGAGCGCGCGCGTGCTGGCCGGCGACGTGCCGGCCTCGAGCTTCCGCATCGACGTGCGGGGGCTCGTCGAGCGCGCCGGCGGGCAGTACGTCCGCGGCTGGGTGCACCGCGTCGACGTGCCAGGCCGGCGGCTCATGCTCGAGGACCGCACGGTCGAGTGGGACGTGCTGAGCCTGGCCGTGGGCACCGAGGGGCTCGTGCCGCCCGAGCTGGCCCGCGATGACCGCCTCTACACGCCCAAACCGCCCGGGCGGATGCTGGGCATCCGCGAGCTGCTGGCCGAGCGGCTCGACCGGGTGTCGCTGGTGGAGGTCGTGGTGGTCGGCGCGGGCCCGTCGGGCTGCGAGCTGGCCGGGGCGCTGGACCGCCTGGCCCGGCGGCGCAAGGCCCGCGACCGCCTGCGCCTTTCGGTGGTGGAGCTCTCGGCCAAGCCGCTGCCGGGCCTGCCCGCGCGGGCCGCTGACCGGGTGGCCGGCAGCTTCGTGCGCCGCTCGATCGAGCTGCTGGTGGGCCAGCGGGTCATCGCCGCCCACGCCGGGGGCCTCTCGCTGACCGGCGCCGAGGCCGTGCCCGCCGACGCCATCGTCTGGGCCGCCGGCGAGCGGGCGCCCCGCATGCTGGTCGAGTCGAGCCTGCCGGTAGACTTGGCCGGCTCGCTGCTGGTCAACGACAGCCTCCAGTGCGTCGAGGACCCCTGCGTCTTCGGCGGGGGCGACTGCATCCGCATCCTGGGCCGTCGGCCCCTGCCAAGGCTGGGCAGCTTCGCCCTCCGCCAGGGCCGGGCCCTGCACCGCAGCCTGCTGGCCTACCTCGACGGCCGGCCGTTTCGGCCCTATCGGCCGCCGCGGCGGTTCCTGATGGTCATGAACCTCGGCGACGGCACGGGCCTGGCCATCTGGGCGGGCCACTGCCTGGCCGGACGGACCGTCCTGTGGCTCAAGAACCTCCTCGACGCCCGCTTCGTCCGCCGCTACCGCCTCTGAGCCCAGAGCAGGCGCTACAGCTCGATGAGCTTCCCCGGGCCCTGGGCGAAGGCCTCGAAGACCGCCGTCACCTGGCGGGCCTGCTCGAGCGTGCCCTTGGCTGGCGGGCGATTCTCCAGGATGCAGCGGGCGAACTCGTCGACCTCGCCCCAGTAGCCCAGCAGGAACAGGCCCTTGTTGTACAGCTGGCCGAGGGAGAACTCCGGCTCCCAGACCAGGCTGGGCCCGTCGGGCTCGCCGGCGTAGTAGCTGGGGCTGGTGCCGTAGCCGAGCTTCGGCTCGCGGTGCAGCGTGACGCGGAGGTTGTTCTCCACGGTGACAATCTGTCCCCCGTTAGCCGAGAGCAGCTGCGTCCGCTCGTAGATGGGTGTCCGCACGCCGCCGGCGTTCAGGGCGAGGCTGGCCACGGTGCCCGACTCGAAGGTGAAGGTCGCGACGGCCGCCTTCGACGGGCTGACCTGGTAGAACAGCGTCCGCGGCGCTCCCAGCAGGTAGACCATCAGCGACATGGGGTGGCAGAGGTGGTCCAGGAAGTTCACCACGCCGCCGCCGGCGTCCTGGCCGGCGAGGTAGGCCCGAAGATGCTCGACGGTCGGCACGTGCTGGGGGTACTGGAAGCTCGCCAGGCCCACGCCGCCGAACTCGGGCGCGTCGATGAGGGCCTTGGCCTTCTCGTTGGCCGGGAAGAACATCTTCTTCATGCCGACCATCACGTGCCGGCCCGCCTGCCGGGCGGCCTGCTGCATCCGCTCGATCTCGGCGACGCTGGCGGCCGGCGGCTTCTCGATCCACACGTGCAGGCCCGCGGCGAGGCACTGGCAGGCGATGTCCGGGTAGCGGGGCCGGCCCCGCTCGTCGTAGCTGGTCACCACGAAGACGGCCTCGAGCTCCTCGTGGCCCAGCATGTCCGCGACGCTGTCGTAGGCGGCCTCGGCCCCGAAGTGCTTCGCGTAGGCGCAGGCCTTGTCAAGGTTCAGGTCGCACACCGCCGCCAGCTCGACCGGGGCGAACTTCAGGGCCGGGTAGACGTTGCGGAAGCTGTGACTCCCGCAGCCCACGAACCCCACGCGCACTGCCCGTTCGTCCGTCAGGTCGCCGCGAATCGTCAGGCCCATCGTCACCCTCCCGCGCCCCCGATAATACGGGGCGCCACGGCCGCCCGTCAGCCGCCGTGGCGCCCGGTTCCAGTCAGCCCGAAAGACGTGGCTACACACGCCGTAGCCACGGCATTCGAACACTATGTCGCCTTTGCTCGGCCCAAGCCCACGGAATGCCTTCCGTGGGCATCTTGGTCGGGCCGTTCCTGCCGCGGCACAACGCACTCACACGTCCGACAGGCCTACGGTCTACGCCTCGTCGTAGCCGGTCAGCTCGCGGACCCAGATGTTGCGGAAGCGGACCGGGTTGCCGTGGTCCTGCAGACTGATCGGGCCGGTGGGGGCGTGGACCTTCTGCTCGGGGGCGTTCTTGTGCTGGGTGGGGCCCATCAGCTCCTTGTGGTGGTGCACCAGGATGCCGTTGATGAGCACCGTGATGTACGCGGGGCTGACGACCTTGTCGCCGTCGAAGCGAGGGGCCTGCCAGATGATGTCGTAGATGTTCCAGTCGCCTCGGCGGGCGGCGGCGTTGACCAGCGGCGGGCACTGGCCGTAGAGCCCGCCCAGCGTGCCGTCGGGGTAGGTGGGGTTGTTCCAGTTGTCGAGAACCTGGACCTCGTAGCGGTCCATGAGGAACACGCCGGAGTTGCCCCGGCCCTGGCCGGTGCGGGGGTTGCCCTTGTCGTCATATTCGAGGTGGAAGGGGGCCGCCCACTCGACGTGCAGCTGGATGTCGCCGAAGTCCCGCTTGGTGATGGCCGAGCCGGTGCCCTTGACGACCTCCATGTAGCCGTTCTCGACCTTCCAGGCCAGCGGACCCTTGTCCTTGCCCTGGACCCAGTTCTCGGCCGAGAGGGTCGAGCCGTCGAACAGGTAGATCGCGTCGGAGGGCGCCGTCACCGGCGGCAGGCCCGTGAGGTTGCCCGGCGTGACGACCCGCGGCTGAGGCCGCTCGCCGTCGTGCACGTGCCACTGCGTTCCGGGAATGAGGGGGGTGTCCTGGTAACCGAGTGCCATGGAGAGTTCCTTCCGCTGACCGTGTTGAACCGTGGGTCCCCGACCGGCGCCGCCGCCGCTGCCGCAGGCCCTGTCACTGGGTGTAATCATAGCCGGCCCCGGCGCCTAGGGCCGGGTGCGGATTTTTTCGGCCCGCCGGGGGGGCAGGTGCGTTTTTTTTGTTTGGCCCGACCGGGAAAACGCGAGGATTTCCCTTGCCACCGATCGGCTGTTGGGGTATCGTCCACTATTGGCCCGAGCTAGCTGCACGGGCCGGAACCGTCTGGGGCCTCGAACCGGACCGCATCCGCTGGGGGTGCCTGGTCAGACGACCTCGATGCGATCAGCCGGTACCTGTAGAGCGTCATAAGGAACTGTCCACTGCCTCGCAAGACCTTCGATCTCGGGCTCATCGAGCCCCCCCTCGCGTCGCCCGCGACGAGCCCACGAATCCCCCGCCGATTCCGGAGCTGGAGTTGCCTCCCGTCTGGCAGGACCGATTCGCTGTTGTTGCGCGCCCAGGGGAGCGAGGTTGCGAGACCCTGATTGGTTGAGTTTGGCGAATCGCCACTTTTTTGTCCGCAGAGAGTCCTTTAGCACTGAGAAGGGCCCGAGGGCCCGCACGAGGAGATTGGGAAAATGGGTAAGAAGATTTACGTCGGCAACCTGCCTTACGACGTCAGCGACGCCGACTTGGAGCAGATGTTCGGCCAGTACGGCAGCGTCGAGAGCGCGCAGGTCATCATGGACCGCGACAGCGGCCGCAGCAAGGGCTTCGGCTTTGTCGAGATGGGCAGCGATCAGGAGGCCCAGGCGGCCATCGACGCCCTGAACGGCAAGGACTTCGGCGGCCGGGCCCTGACGGTCAACGAAGCACGCCCCCGCGAGGATCGTGGCGGCGGCGGCGGCCGTGGTGGCCGTGGCGGCTACGGTGGCGGCGGCGGCGGTGGCCGTGGCGGCTACGGTGGCGGTGGTGGCGGCGGCGGCCGCGGTCGCTACTAAGCCAGCCCGCACATCTGAAAACGTCCGTACCAGGGGCCACGCTTCGGCGTGGCCCCTGTCTTTATATAGCCCCGGGCTTGCCCGGGGTCTTCCCGAACTCCCGCCACCGCTCAAACCCGGGTGCCGTGGCGGCCCGTCCGCAGCCACGTCTTTGGGTTTCTCCGCAGGACCGCTTGCCCATCGGGCGTGCGGGCGCGCTGTGCCGCCAGATGGACAGCCCGTCCACGACGCCCACGGATGGCAATCCGTGGGCGTGGGCAGGGCGATGGCGTCAAGCCGATGGAAAGCAGCCAACGGCGGGGCGACCCGCGTTCGCCACGCCCAACCCCTTGACAGCGGAGGCGGTTTCTGGAATACTTTACATGTTGACTATCCACCCCTGTAGACTTGAGGGAGTCTCTCGATGACCACCCCACAGGCCGATGAGGAGCTGGCATACGTCCGGGCGAGCATGGGCTCGGACCTGGACACGCTGCTGGTGTTCAACCTGCTGCGGACGCACAGCTACCTGGGCCCGTTCCTGGAGGCCCGCCTGCGGGACGAGCACCTCACCGGCGCCCAGCTCAACGCGCTGCTGGTGCTGCGCGAGGCCCAGCCCGAGGGGCTGTTGATGGGCCAGCTGGGCCAACGGCTCATCGTGACGCGGTCGAACGTGACCGGCCTGGTCGACCGCCTGGAGCGCCAGGGCCTGGCCCAGCGGGTGGAGACGCCCGACCGCCGGGCGACGGCGGTGCGACTCACCGAGGCCGGCGAGGCCCTCGTCGAGCACGTCGCCCCGCGGCACGCCGAGTGGCTCAGCGAGATCACCGGCTGCCTGAACGAGGCCGAGAAGAAGACGTTGATCCAGTTGCTGACCAAGCTCCGCCGTGAGTTGCGCAGTCGTCGCCGTAAGGAGAATCTGCCATGAGTCGTGGTTTTGGCGGGGGGTGGCGGGGCGTGTCCGGCGGCATGATGCGGACCTACGGCCTGCAGCGCCAGTTCGAGAGCGGCGACGGCGAGGGCCCCAAGCCCGACATGAGCCGCGCCGCCCTCAAGCGGATCGTGCACTACTTCGGCCCCTACTGGCTGCGGTGGCTGCTGATCCTGGCCTGCATCGCCGCCGGCTCGGGCCTGTCGGTGCTCCAGCCGCTGGTCGTCCGCGAGATCATCAACAACGCGATCAAGGAGGCCAACCAGACGCTGCTGGTGGTGCTGTCGCTGAGCGTCGTTGGCGTGGCCGTAGTCGCCGGCCTGGTCGGCGTGCTGCAGGAGACCCAGACCGCTCGCGTGGTCCAGAGCATCCTCTACGACATCCGCAACCAGATGTACCGCCACCTCCAGCGGATGAGCCTGCACTTCTACACGGCCAACCGCTCGGGCGAGATCGTCAGCCGCATCAACAACGACGTCAACGCCGTCCAGCACGTGACGGCCGGCACGGTCGTGTCCATCGCCAGCAACCTGGCCACGCTGGCCGCGACCAGCATCGCCATGCTGTCGATGAACTGGCGGCTGACGCTGCTGGCCGTGACGGTCGTGCCGCTGTTCTACATGCCCGCCCGCATCGTCGGGCGGATCCGCCGGCGCCTCTCGACGCAGACCCAGGAGGCCCAGGCGAACCTGCTGGCGTTCATCTCCGAGCGGCTGCACGTTGGCGGGCTGCTGCTGACGAACCTCTTCGGTCAGCGCCAGATCGACGCCGAGGGCTTCAGCGGCCGAAGCGGCGCCGTCCGCGAGCTGCACATCCGGCAGAGCATTGTGGGCCGCTGGCTGTTCATGACGCTGACGATCTTCGCCTCGGCCGGCCCGGCGATGGTGTGGATGTACGGCGGCCTGCAGGCGATGAAAGGCACGATGGAGGTCGGCGACCTGGTCGCCTTCACGATGCTGCTGGGCGGGCTCTACCGCCCGCTGACGCAGCTGACCCGCGTCTACGTCGACGTGCAGGGGGCCTTCGCCGTCTTCGAGCGGATCTTCGAGTACCTCGACCTGACGCCCGAGGTGCAGGACCCGCCGGCCCCGGCCGAGCTGCCGGTTACCCGTGGCCACGTCGTCTTCGAGAACGTCACCTTCGCCTACCCCACGGCCCCGCGCCAGGTGGCCCCGACCGAGCCCAACGCGCCGGCCGAGCCGCCCGCCACCTTCGCCCTGCAGGACGTCAGCTTCGAGATCGAGCCGGGCCAGCGCGTCGCCCTGGTCGGGCCCAGCGGGGCGGGCAAGACCACCGTGACCTACCTGGTGCCGCGCTTCTACGACCCCCAGGCCGGGCGGATTTTACTGGACGGCCACGACCTGCGCGAGCTGGGCCAGGAGCAGCTCCGTCGGCACATCGGCATGGTCACCCAAGAGACCTTCCTGTTCCACGCCACGCTGCGGGAGAACCTGCTCTACGCCCGCCCCGACGCGACTGAGGCCCAGCTCACCGACGCCTGCCGGGCCGCCAACATCCACGACTTCATCCAGGGCCTGCCTGAGGGCTACGACACCGTCGTCGGCGAGAGGGGCTTCCGGCTCTCCGGCGGCGAGAAGCAGCGTGTCAGCATCGCCCGCGCCCTGCTGAAGGACCCGGCCATCCTGATCCTCGACGAGGCCACCAGCAGCCTCGACGCCACCAGCGAGTACCTCATCCAGACCGCCCTGGAGACGCTGCTGCAGGGGCGAACGTCGCTGATCATCGCCCACCGCCTCTCGACGATCCTGACGGCCGACCGCATCGTCGTCGTCGACCGCGGACGCGTCCAGGACATGGGCCGACACGACCAGCTGCTCACCCGCGGCGGCCTGTACGCCGAGCTGTTCACCCAGCAGTTCGGCCAGGTCCTCGAATGGACCGGCCAGGCCCGGCCTCAGTAGGGCGG
>JAWLCG010000115.1:0-12704 GCA_041687295.1 Phycisphaerae bacterium
AGGTTGCGTGATCGACGCCCCACAATCTGCCCAGGCTGGCTTGACAAACGGCTACATAGCAGGGCTGCGCCCGACGCCCAGCAGCCCGGGGCCCCGAGATCCAACGACTTGCGCGAACGGTTCGAGAATGCAAGGCAAGGGAATTGTCGGATAGGCTGAACGCCGTAGCCACGGCACCCGTCTTCGCCTGCGGCTTCGGCGTGGCAAGGCCAGGCGTTCCGTCGAGTTCCAAGACCCCGGGCAAGCCCGGGGCTATATAGGCCACCAAGGGGTTTGCCGTCATCGGCGGCGGCGCGTGATGGGTCTGGCCTTGAGGGGTTGGTTTGGGTATGCTGTTGCGTTCGCGATGGCCGGTCGGGCGTGGCCGGGCCGGGCCTTCGCGGCCAACCGGGTTGCCGGAAAACGCCATGAGCGACACAACCACCGACATCCTCTACAGCTTCGTCGCCCCGGTCTACAACGAGGCCGAGGGCCTGGAGCACTTCTACGACCGCCTCAAGGCCGTCGCCGAGGGCCTGGGCGAGCCGTACGAGATCCTCTTCGTCAACGACGGCTCGACGGACGATTCGCTGGAGGTGCTGCGCCACCTGGCCGCGCGCGACGGGCGGGTCAAGTACATCGACTTTTCGCGGAACTTCGGCCACCAGCTGGCGGTGACGGCGGGGTATGACTTCGCCACCGGCCGGGCCGTCATCAGCCTCGACAGCGACTGCCAGCACCCCCCCGAGGTGATCCCCCAGCTCATCGAGCGCTGGCAGGGCGGGGCGGAGGTGGTCTGCACCGTCCGCAGCGACACCGACGGCATCAGCCGATTCCGCCGCGGCCTGGGCCGGTGGGTCTACCGCGCCATCCACCGCCTCAGCGGCCTGGACGTGGCCGACCAGGCCGACTTCCGCCTGCTCGACCGCAAGGTGGTGCTGGCCCTGCGAGGCCTGCGCGAGCAGGCGCGGTTCGTCCGCGGCCTGGTCCGGTGGGTGGGCTTCCGCCAGGCGACGGTGCCCTACCAGGCCGAGAAGCGCCACGCCGGCCAGAGCCACTACAGCCTCCGCCAACTGGCGGCCATGGGCCTGGCCGGGGCGATGAACTTCTCGCTGATGCCCCTGCGGACGGTCGGCGGCGTGGGCCTGGCGCTCTGGGCGGCGGGGGGCCTCTACGCCCTCATCGCCGGCCTGGGGGCGTGGCTCTGGGGCTGGGGCTTTTCGGGCCTGGCCCTGCTGGGGCTGGCCCTGACGGGCCTGCAGCTGGTCTGCCTGGCCGCCGTCGGCGAGTACGTGGGGCGCATCTACGAGGAGGCCAAAGGTCGGCCCCTCTACGTCGTCCGCCACGCCCACGGCTTCGAGGCCGACGAAACCCTCGAGCCCGAAGCCCCCGCCCAGCCCCCCTCCGCCAGCTACAGCCGCTTCAGCGTCATGACCTGACCGGGCTGCGATTCTTGGTTTTTGATTGCAGGTTTTCGATCTGGGCTCTCGCTCCCCCCGCCGGCCCCCTTCTCCAAGCCCACGGATGGAGCTTCGCGCGCGAAGCGCAATCCGTGGGGGTCGCGTCCGGGGCGCACGCGGAAGACCCCCCGCGGCCTTGGTCCATTCGAGGCGGGCGCCGCCACCGCAGGGCACTGCTCGCTACTGCCCGGCCCGGGCGGCGGCGTTGACGAGCATCTGCCAACTGGAGAAGCGCTGGGCGGGGCTGTCGGTGAGGTGGCGGACCACGCGGGCCAGGTCGGGGTCGAAATAACTGCCCAACTCCATCAGTTCCAGGGCGTTCTGGGGGTCGTAGAGGCGCCCCGGGCGGTAGTACTCGAGGTCCGCCTGGGCCCGGCGGCGGTCGAGGTCGACCTGGGAGTTCGTCCACTCCTGGCGGGTCTTCTCGCCCAGGGCGTAGGGCACGACGTAATCGACGGACTTCTTCAGCGAGCCGCCGTCGGGCGACTGCCACGTGTAGAGCGCCCGGCCGGGGGCGCCGGCCAGGATCGCCAGCTCCAGCGGGGGTTTCAGGGCGCTGGCGTGGTAGGTCAGCGTGTCACGCCGCTTGAGGTCCAGGCTGGTGCCGTCGGCGTAGAGGCTCTGGGCGACGAACCGCCGGATGCCTTCATGGGCGGCCTGGACCCACTCGGGGCGGTCCAGCACCATGCCGCACATCGCAAGCAGCCGAACGTGCTTGCTGTAGCGGTTGGTGAAGTGCCTCGACTCGGCCACCGCCTCGGCGTGCAGTCGGCCCAACTGCTCGACCCAGCCGTCGATGGCCTGCCGCCGCTCGGCCGGGAAACTCTCCCGCAGGGCGTGGTAGGCCACCAGCAGCGGCTGGAGCTTGTTCTCGTTGACGTCGTTGCCCGTCAGGCGATAGGTGCCGCTCCAGGCCTCAATGAACCGGCGCAGCGTCTGGGCCGCCCGCTCGTCGCCCGAGACCTGCCAGTAGCGCATCAGCCGGGCCGCGTGCGACATGTCCCGCAGGTGCTCGACGCTGGCGATCCGCCGCGGGTCGGTGTTGACCAGCCCCTCGTAGTGGATCACCTCCAGCGGGCGGGGCTGGGCGTCCAGAAGCGGCAGCGCCTCGGCCTGGACCTGCTCGGCCAGGTCGGCCGCCTCGGCATCGTCGGCCACCAGCGCCCGCAATGCCCCCAGTTGGGCCGGGCTCAGCGGGCTGACCGGGGGGATCTCGAACTCGCCCACCTCCGCCCCGGCCAGGGCGGGCAGTGCGGCCAGCAACAGGCAAAGCGACGCCAGGATCATCTGCAGCATCATGCGTGTACTCCTTGAGTCTACCGGTCGCTTATAGCCCGCCCAGCCGGCGCGATCAAGCCCGCCCCCACCCGACAGGCCCATCCGGTATAATGAGGACGTGGCCCGGGCCCACCGCGCCGGGTCCGGAAAGGAGCGCCCCATGCGTGTCGAGACCCAGTTCTCCGTGTTCCTGGTCAACAAGCCCGGCGTCCTGGCCCAGGTGACCGAGCTTTTCGGCAAGGCCCGGATCAACATCGTGGCCATGACGCTGATGGATTCCAGCGAGCACGGGGTGCTGCGCTTCGTGTGCGATAACACCGAGTCCGCCCGTGAATTGCTCAAACGGACCAGCGACCACTGGACCGAGGCCGAGGTCCTCGTGATGGAGCTGCCCAACGAGCCCGGGGCCCTCGCCCGCGTCGCCGGCGAGCTGGCGGCGGCCCACGTGAACATCACCTACGCCTACACCTCCGGCGGCGCGCCGGGCGGGCGGACGACCTGCGTCTTTCGCGTGGCCGACCTCAAGAAGAGCCAGAAGGTCCTCGAACGCTACCGCGGCGGCGAGAAGGGCCCCTCCACCCGCAAGCGCAAGACCGTCCGCCCCTCGCCGTCGCGCAAGGCGTAGGCCCGTAGGCCGGGTCGAGCACCAGCGAGGCCCGGCAGGGGAGTAGGACGAGTCGAGCGCAGCGAGGCCCGGCGGGGGAGTAGGGCGGCGGGTGCCGTGGCTACGGTGTCTGTAGCCACGTCTTCGGGGCCGGGACGGCGGAGCGCGGAGGATCAGGCGCACGGCCCGGACGAGACCCCCACGGATTGCGCTTCGCTCGCGAAGCTCCATCGGTGGGCTTGGAAAGAGACGCCGCCGCGGGGCGGTGGTGGAGACGGCATGGACTGGATGGGATGGTTGGAGTCGTGGGGGCTGGCGCGGTCGTGGGACTGGCAGCTGGCCCTGGCGCCGCGGCTGGTGGCGGCGGCGGTGCTGGGCGGGCTGATCGGCCTGGAGCGCGAGGTCTCGGGCCGATCGGCGGGCCTGCGGACGCAGATGCTCGTGGCGATGGGGGCGGCCCTGACGATGACCGTCAGCCTGCACTTCGCCGAGATCTTCGGCCAGGGCGACGTCGCCGAGGCCATCCGCGTCGACCCGGCCCGCGTGGCCTACGGCGTGATGGCCGGCGTCGGCTTTCTGGGGGCCGGGGCCATCATCCAGCGCGGCGCGGGGGTCCGCGGGCTGACGACGGCCGCCAGCCTCTGGTGCACCGCGGCCGTCGGGCTGGCGTGCGGGTTCGGCATGTATCTGCTGGCCGGCCTGACGACGACGCTGGTCCTGTTCGCCCTGGTCATCCTCCGCCTGCTCGACCACATACTGCCCCAGGCCCTCAACCGAAAGCTCACCATCCGCGTCCGCACCGAGGGGGGCGGCCTGATCGACCGCTTCCGCAACCTGCTGGACGCCCGACACATGCAGATCACCAACATCCAGATCCGCCGCCTGCCCGCCAAGGGCATCACGCAGCTGACCTTCCACCTTCGCCTCCGCACGCCGGCCAAGCAGGAGGAGCTGCTCCGCCTCGTCGCCGCCATGGACGACGTGATGGCGGTGGAGATGGCGTAGACCGCCTGCCGATTGCGCCTGCAGGTCTGCAAGCTGGGCTCGTCCCAAGCCCACGGAATGCCTTCCGTGGGCATCTCGGCCGGGCCGTCCCATCCCGCGGCACAACGCACCCGTACGTCCAATGGGCAGACGCTCTGGGTGCGGGCAAGCGGGGCGCCAGCACCGCTCGCCCGGTCGAGGGCGCAGGCGGTCGAGCCAGACGGCCCGGTCCCCGCCCCGGCCGGGCGAGCCTGCGGCTTGCCCGGGGCACCCAGGCACACTATCGATCGGCAAAGGGTTTATCGTTCATCGGCCCTTGCGGCGCGGGCGGGCGAATCGTACGGTGCCTGAAACGCCTGCCCGTATTTGCCCGCCGACGCCGGCGCGGGGCCCGGGCCGGCGTCGACGTTGTGCCCCAGGGTCGGCCTGTCCGCCGACGCAGGCCGGCGTATGGCGCACGGGGGTGCGCCCGGCCCGCGCGGTCCAGGCCCCGGACCAGGACCTGCCATGCTGCACCGGATCGCCCGATTCATCGCCGCCCTGATGATCTGCATGCCCATCGGCGACGCCCTGCACCCGGGCTGGCTGAGCCGTCTGACCGGCCAGACCGCCCTGGACAGCTCGGCCGCCTGGTGGCTGGGCCCGCGCGAGCTCATCCTCTGCGCGGGCTGTGTGATGGTGCTGTTCCTCACCGACCTCCGCCGTCGCCAGTACGGGTTCGGACCCACTGGGTAGGACCCGGTAATGAGGAGCGCCAGCGTGGGGGGCGCCAATCCCTTCTCCAAGCCCACGGATGGCAGCGGCGAGCATCGCGAGTCGCGCAATCCGTGGGGGTCTCGTCCGGGCGCTGCGCCTGTGGCACGACGTTTCATGGGCGCCCGTGCGGAAGGTGGGGCTCCGCTGCGCTGCGCCCCAGCCTACAGGTGCGCCCCAGCCTACGACTGCGCCTCTTCGTTGATCCTGTCTACTGGTACTCCGGCAGGATGTCCGCATGCGCCGCGATGCAGGCGTCCATCGCCGCCCGGCCGGCGGCCTTGTCGGTGATCGTCGGGTCGAGCTCGACGGCCTGGTGGACGCCCTGTCGGCTGCGCTGGCGGGCGGCGCGGACGATGGCCGCCGTCACCTCGACCGTCCGGGCGCACAGCGGCAGGATGGACTCGGGCAGCGTCAGCGTCTCGGGCTCGGCTGCGCCGGTCGAGATGCGGCAGGGGGTCTCGACGAAGACGCCTTCCGGCAGGTTGGCGATCTGCCCGGCGTTGACGAGGTTGAGCCCCTCCAGCCGAACGGGCGCGCCGCCGGCGAAGGCGGCCACGAAGTCGATGGGCTTCTCCCACGCCACGTGCTCCAGCAGGGCGGTCGGCTCGAGCGCACCGTCGGCGACGGCCGAGAGCTGCTCCATCCGGCGGCGGCGCTGCTCGGGGTCGCCGTGGAAGGGCGGCTCGTGCAGGCCGGTCGTCAGGTCGGGCTCGAGGAAGTCGCGGATGTGCGAGTCGCCGGCGGCCGGCAGGTAGCCGGTCTGGCGGGCGAGGGCGTCGGTGACGGGCTGGCCGGTCGTGCCGCCCTCGGCGAGGCGCTGGCGGACGACGGGCAGCAGGTCCTCGTCGGTGGCGCGGTCGCGCAGGGCGAGGATCCAGCTGAAGTGGTTGAGCCCGCCGTTGGTGATCGCGTAGGCGGCCCGCGGCTCGGCGAAGGGGTAGACGCTGCCCTGGCCCGTCAGAAGCTTCCAGGGCCTCGCGTAAGCCATGATGGCCACCGCGCAGAAGCCGGCCGTCTTCACGCCCGCCTCCTGGGCCGCCTGGCAGACCCGCGGCAGGGGGTTGGCCACGCTCAGCAGCCAGGCGTCCGGGCAGACGGCCCGCATGTCGGCGGCGAGCTGCTCGATCAGGGCGATCTGCCGCAGCGAGTAGCTGATGCCCGCGATGCCGCCGAACTCGCTCATCTTGTGGTCCGGGGCCAGCCGAGCGACGATGGCTGCGTCCATCTCAAACCGCCGCAGCCCCTCCCGGGCGGCCGAGCAGACCACGAAGTCCGCCCCGGCCAGGCCCGCACGCCAGTCCGTGTGCGTCGTGATCCGCGCCGGCACGCCGACGCTCTCGGCCATCCGCCGGCCCACGCCGGCCATCAGCTCGACGCCCTCCTTCGACACGTCGATCAGCGCCAGCTCGACGTGGCTGAGCCGATGCTCGAGGTACACCTGGGCCAGAAAGCTCGGCCCGAACACGTAGCTGCCCGCACCGACCAGCGCGATCTTGATGTCCGCCATTGGAGGCTCCGTGGCGTTAATGGGTTAACGCGTTAATGGGTTAATAGGTTAATCGGTTGACTCGTTACTGCGCGGGTACTTCCCAGGGGTAGCGCGCTCGGAGGGGGCACTTCTCCAAGCCTCCGGATGCCATCCGTGGGGGCCTTGAAAGGGTCAGGAGTCCGGAACCTGTTCCTTCCCGCGAGGCGTAGCGTCCCGAGAGGTTTTCGCCGTTACGGCCCGCCCATCTGTTCGATGAAGGCGTTGGCCTCGTCGATGGAGCGGTTCATGTCCTCGATGAGCAGGTTGATGTCTCGCTCCAGCTCGAGCGAGACGGCCTGGAGCGAGGCGATGGCGCGGGCGTTGAGGTTGTGCTTGAGGAAGAGCACCTGGTCGCTGAAGGCGTCCAGGACGGGCTGCATCTTCGACTCGGCCCGTTCCATGGCCGTGATGAGCTGGTCGTAGCGGCGGCGGGTTTCGCGGAGCTCGCGCTCGCTGGCCCGGCGGAGGCTGGGGTCGTTGTACTGGTCCAGCTCGTCCTGCCACTCGTCGAACAGGGCCTCGGACACGTTGCGGACCGAGTCGATCCGCTGGCTGACCTCGTCGGCGCGGGCCTGGCTGCGGTCCAGCTCGTCGCTGAGCCGGTCGTACTTGGCCTCCAGGTCGCCGCCCTGGACGTGCACGACGCTGCGGAACTGCTCCAGGGCGTCGGCGAACTGCGTGCGGGCCTCCTGCTGGCTGTCCCGGGCCTTCTCCACGCGGTCGACCAGAATGTCCCGCTTGTGTACGCCGAGCCTCTCCCACGCGCCGTAGTACGCCGATTGGCACCCGCCCAGGGCGGAGGCGAGCAGGAACCCTGTCAGCAGCCGTAGAGCGATCCGTGAGCGATACATGGTGCCTCCTTGGACGGAACCCGATCGGCTGGACCCGAGGGCCCCTGCCCCATACCCGAAGGATACACCCAACGGCGCCCGGGTCAAGGCGCCGCTTGGCCGGCGGTCCGGCACGCAAGCCCCACCCGACGCCGAAGGTGGGACGCCGCTTCGCTCTGTCCCAGCCTACAGGTACGCACCAATTCAGAAGACCCCGGGCAAGCCCGGGGCTATATACGGAGAACCCGAAACCCTCTGTGGGTCTTCCTCTGGGTTCTCTGTGTCCTCAGTGGCCCATCCTCCGCGGTCGAAGAACCCCCGGCATGCCGGGGGCTATATGAGGGCAGGGTCAGTCTTCGAGGGACTCGAGGATGCGGAGGTAGCTGTCGTAGCGGCGGTGGGGGATGCGGTCGAGCTCGACGGCCCCGCGGACGGCGCAGCCGGGCTCGTGGGTGTGGGTGCAGTTGCGGAACTTGCACTGGGGGGCGAGCTCGGCGATCTCGGGGAAGTACCAGGGCAGGGCGGCGACGGCGAGGTCCAGGCCCAGTTCGCGGATGCCGGGGGTATCCACCACCTGTCCGCCGAAGGGCAGCTCGTAGAGCGTGGCCGTCGTGGTGGTGTGGCGGCCCCGGGCGTCCTGGCGGCGGACTTCGCGGGTGACCAGCTCCAGGTCGGGCACGAGGGCATTGAGCAGGCTGCTCTTGCCCACGCCGCTGGCGCCGGCCAGGACGCTCTTGCGGTCGCGCAGCAGGTCGCGGACGGCCTGGAGATTGTCGCCCTCGATGGCCGAGACCTCGACCCATTCGACGCCCAGTTCGCGGTACTCGCCCAGCAGGTTGCGGTCGGGGGTGCCCAGGTCGGTCTTGTTGATGATCAGCCGCAGGGGCAGCTCGCCCCGCTCGGCCACGATGAGGTAGCGGTCGAGCAGCCGGCGGCGCAGCGGGGGCTGGGCCACCGAGGCGACCACGACCAGCTGCTGCATGTTGGCGGCGATGACCTTCTCGGAGACCTCGGCGTTCCAGGGGTCGCGCCGCTTGGCGCTGCTGGGCTGGGGGCGGCTCAGGGCGGTCTCGCGGGGCGCCCGCTGGAGGATCAGGGCGTCGACGCGGTTGAGGTCGCTCTGGCGGGCCTGGTCGCTGGCGTCGACGGCCTCGGTGGTCAGGCCCAGCGTGACGATATCGCCCACGGCCAGGGCGCTGGCGTTGGGCGGCGGGCGGAACGTGCCGGCCAGGCCGCAGAGCAGCTCGCCCCGGTCGGCCAGGCGGACCAGGGCGCCGCCGGGGTAGAGGTGCACCACCACGCCGGTGAGCCGCTCGTCGGTCAGGGCCCGCTCGTCGGCGAAGATGGCGGCGTCCTGGGCTTGGCCCGGCAGGCGGACCCGCCGCTGGCCGAGCCGACGGTGCGACTCGGCCTCCTCGGTCTGGTCGGTGTGCGTGCGGTGCAGCCGGCTCCAGTCCTTGCGATGCTGGCTCTTGCCCTTGCGCTTGGCCATAATACTCCAGGTGAGGGTACGTTCCGTGAGCCTCATTGTCCCGCGCAAGGGTCGGCCGATCAAGCCCCGCCGGCCAGCACCGAAGGAGTTGGCATGGAGATCTGGGCACGCGTGGCCGCCGGCGGCATCGTCGGGGCGATCCTGGGCTACCTGCTGGGCCGGGCCCGTGTCTGCAGCGGACCGCACTGCCACGCCCGCGCCAGCACCGTCGCCACTATCCTCGGCGGGGCCATCTTCGGCGCGGCCATGGGATACTTCCTCGCCGTCCGGCCCTGACGGCCAGGCCGATCGCGCCCGCGGGTCTGCAAGCTGGGCTCGGCCCAAGCCCACGGATTGCCATCCGTGGGCATTTGTGGCGGGCCGGCCATCTGGCGGCCCAGTTCACCCGCACGTTCGGTAAGGAAATGGTCTCGACCGTTTTGCTCGCGGACCTGCGGGCGCGTTGTGCCGGGTCAGGCACGGCCCGGCCGAGATGCCCACGGATGGCAATCCGTGGGCTTGGACAAAACTTCTGCTCAACCCGCAGGCGCAAGCGCAAAATGGTCTAGAACTCCTCTTCCTCCTCCTCTTCCTCCTCCTCCTCGTCGTCATAGCTGAGGTCGTCCTCGGCCTGCTCTTCCTCGAAGCCCTCCAACTCGTCCTCTTCCTCCTCGTCCTCCTCGAGGTCCTCCTCGTTGAGCAGGAAATCGGTGCGGTCGGTGCGGTCGGCGATGACCTCCATGGCCTCGTCGAGCATCGACTGGGGGACCAGGATGGGGATGCCCTGGGCGGCCTCGGGGGGCGGCTCGTCGTCGGGGGCCTCGGTGGCCAGGATGGCCGGGATGTCGTGGTCGCTCAGCAGGGCCTGGAGGTCCTGGGCCTCGTCCACGTCGCGGGCGGCGATGACGGGGACGTACTCGTCCTCCTCGAAGAGCTCCTCGTCGGGCTCGAACTCGTCCTCGGGCCCCTCGGGCCGAAAATCCCTGTCGCGGTTGCGGGCGGCCATGGTCGTCTCCTTGCGCATCGGGCGTGGCTGGGGTGTGTCGGTGGCACCGGTTATTGTGCCCACGGGGCGGCTCATTTCAAGGGGGTGCGGGCGGGCCATGGCTGGCCGGCCAGGCCGGCAGGTCCTACACTAACAGGGGGAGGGGCAGACCAGCAAGGCAATGGGATCGGCCGGCGGCTGGGCCGTCGCGGCCGGACAGGGAGACGAGCATGAATCGAACAATCCTGATGGTGGCGCTGGTGGGGACGATGGGCCTGGGGCTGGCTGGCTGCGGGACCAACCCCGTCACCGGCGAGCGGGAGCTGATGCTCATCAGCACCGAGCAGGAGATCGCCATGGGCCGCGAGGCCGCCCCCCAGCTGGCCGAGGAACTCGGCGGGCTCGTGCCCGACCCGACCCTCCAGCAGTACATCCAGCAGGTGGGCACCCGGGTCGCCGCCAACAGCCATCGGCCCGAGCTGGACTACCAGTTCGCCCTTGTCCGCAGCGAGCAGCCCAACGCCCTGGCCCTGCCGGGCGGGTACATCTTCATCACGCAGGGGCTCTTCGAGCGGATGGGCAACGAGGCCGAGCTGGCGGCCGTGCTGGGCCATGAGGTCGCCCACGTGGCCGCAAGGCACAACATCCAGGGGCTGCAGCGGGCGATGGGCGTCCAGTTGTTCGCCGAGGTGCTCGGGGCGGTCATCGGCGGCACGGGCGGCTCGGTGGCCCAGGCCGGTACCCAGATCGCCGGGGGCATGTTCAACCTCCGCTACAGCCGATCGGCCGAGTACGAGGCCGACCTGCTGGGCATGGAGTATCTCGCCCGTTCCAACTACAACCCCTACGGCATGGTGCTGCTGCTGGAGACGCTGTCCGAGCTGGGCGGCGGCGGCGTGGAGATGCTCCAGACCCACCCGCTGACCGAAAACCGCATCGCCGAGGTGCAGCAGGTCTTCCGCCAGGAGTACCCCAATTACTCGCCCGAGGAGCCGCGGGGGTTCAACACCGAGACCTTCCGGCGGATGCAGGCCCGCCTGCGGTAGGCCCCCGCGATGGTCACCATTGGCCTGAAGGGCCTGGCCAATTTCATGAGCGCCTCGCTGGTGCGCCGCCGAAGCGTCCTGCGCGACTACAAGTACTACAGCCAGCCGGGCCCCGCCCAGGCGATCTACTACGGCGAGGCCCGCAACGCCCTGGTCGAGTACTACCAGGGCCGACACGAGCCGCCCTGGCTGTTCGCCCAGGCCGAGCAGTTCGACGGCCTGGCCGAGCAGAGCGCCGGCCAGACCCGCGCCATGTACCGCAACAACGCCCGTGGCCTTCGGCTGTACGCGCGGCACTTCGGCGACCGCCGCTACGAGCTGCTGGAGGACCTCGAGCTGAGCCTGACCTTCGGGGACGTCGTCGTGACCGTTCGGCCGGACCTGCACGCGATGGAGCGCCGCCGCCGAAAGCTCATCCGCCTGGAGTTCAGCAAGACGCCGCCGACCGAGACGACCATCCACGTGGTGACGCGGGGCCTCTACGAGGCTGCCCGCCAGGCAGGGCTCGACGTCGGGCCCAGCGGCGGGGTGTACCTCGACGTGCCCCGCGGCCAGGCGCACACCGGCGGGCCGCTGGGCGCCCGCCTGCAGCGCGAGGTCCAGGCCGCCTGCGAGACCATCGCCGCCATCTGGGACAACCTGTAGGCGGAGAGGAGACGACGGCCACAGAGGACACAGAGGACACAGAGAGAAGAACACAGAGGGGTTCAGAGTTTGTGGGGTATATAGCCCCGGGCTTGCCCGGGGTCTTCGAACTTCCACCAGCGCGCGGGTGGCGTGGCTCCCCCGGTACACTCCGCACGAGAAGCCCACGCAAAGCATTGCGTGGGCGTGGAAAGACGGCGCCCAGGCACCCGCAAGCGCCCCCGGGCCCTCCGGTCCCAGAAGCGTTATAGTATCCTACGCATTGACGCATTGACGCATTAACCTATTAACGATTTAACCTATTACCCAGTCAACCAGTTAACCTGTTAACCCATTAACCCATTAATGCTCTTCTACAGGGGGTGTCTCATGCCGACGAAAGTGGCGATCAACGGTTTCGGACGGATTGGCCGGCTGACGTTCCGGGCGATTCTGGAGCGCGAGCAGGACCTGGAGGTGGTGGCGATCAACGACATCGCCGACGTCCAGACGCTGGAGTACCTGCTGCGGTTCGACACGGTGCACGGGCCCTTCCCGGGCGAGCTGCGGGTCGAGGGCGATACGCTGATTGCCAAGGGCCAGCGGGTCCGGGTGCTGGGCGAGAAGGCCCCGGCCAAGCTGCCCTGGAAGGACATGGGCGTGGCCGTGGTGCTCGAGTCCAGCGGCGTGTTCACCACGCCGGCCGAGGGCGACAAGCCCGGCTTCGACAGCCACCTCCAGGCCGGGGCGAGGCGGGTGGTCCTCTCGGCGCCGGCCAAGGGGAAGATCGACGCCACCGTGGTCATGGGCGTCAACGATGACGCGGTGACGGCGGATACGAAGTGCGTCTCGATCGCCAGCTGCACGACCAACTCGCTGGCGCCGGCCTGCAAGGTGCTGCACGACGCCTTCACGATCCGCAAGGGCGTGATGACCACCGTGCACGCCTACACGAGCAGCCAGAGCCTCGTGGATGGGCCCAGCAAGCGCCCCACCCGGGGCCGATGCGCCGCGGAGAACATCGTGCCGACCACCACCGGCGCCGCCAAGGCCATCGGCGACGTGATCCCGGCCCTCGACGGCAAGCTCACCGGCTACGCCCTGCGCGTGCCGATCCCCTGCGGGTCGATCACCGACCTGACGGTCCTCATCGAGAAGC
>JAWLCG010000116.1:0-12598 GCA_041687295.1 Phycisphaerae bacterium
ATACGGAACACAAGGCTCCCGCCCCCCCGATCGGGGCGCAGCAGAGCAGGGCGTGCGAGGGGTCGCACGCCCTGCGGATGCTGTCCCGGATTGTCCCGTCGGGGACTACTCGACGGTGACGCTCTTGGCGAGGTTGCGGGGCTTGTCGACGTTGCAGCCCCTCAGCACGGCCGCGTGGTAGGCGACCAGTTGCAGCGGAATCACCGTCAGCAGCGGCTGGAGCGGGGCCGGGCAGTGCGGCACGTAGAGGACGTGCTCGGCGTAGCGGCCGATCTCGTCGTCGCCCTCGGTGGCCACGGCGATCACCTTGCCACCGCGGGCCCGCACTTCCTCGATGTTGCTGATGACCTTGTCGTAGGTGCTGCACCGCGGGGCGACCACGACGACGGGCATGTCCTTGTGGATCAGGGCGATGGGCCCGTGCTTCATCTCGGCGGCGGGCAGGCCCTCGGCGTGGATGTAGCTGATTTCCTTGAGCTTCAGGGCCCCTTCCAGTGCGACGGGGTAGTTGTACCCCCGGCCCAGGAACAGCCAGTTCTCGCGGTCGATCAGCCCGCTGACGACGTCGCGGATGTGGTCGGACTGCTGCAGGACCGTCTCCATCAGGCTGGGCATGTCGGCCAGGATCTGCATGTACTGCTGGGTGACCTCCTGGCTGAGCAGCTTGCGTCGGCCCAGGAACAGCGCCAGCAGCGTCTCGACGGCGACCTGGCAGGTGAAGGCCTTGGTCGAGGCCACGCCGATCTCCGGCCCGGCGTGCAGGTAGACGCCGGCGTCGGTCTCGCGGGCGATCGTCGAGCCGACCGTGTTGACGATGCCCAGCGCCAGGGCGCCCTTGTTGCGGGCCTCGCGCAGGGCCGCCAGCGTGTCGGCCGTCTCGCCCGACTGGCTGATGGCGATGACCGTCGTGCCGTCCTCGATGATCGGGTTGCGGTAGCGGAACTCGCTGGCGTACTCCACCTCGGCCGGCGTGCGGGCGATGTCCTCGAAGAGGTACTCGCCGATCAGCCCCGCGTGCCAGGCCGTGCCGCAGGCCGTGAAGATCAGCCGCCGGGTCTTGACCAGCTCGCGGGCGACGTTGTTGATGCCGCCCAGCACCACCTGTCCCTCGCGCAGATCCAGTCGGCCCCGCAGGCAGTTGCGGAGCGAGTCGGGCTGCTCGAAGATCTCCTTGAGCATGAAGTGCTCGTAGCCGTTGAGGGCGATCTCCTCGAGCGACCACTCGATCTGCTGGATGTCCTTGGTGACCGGCACGTTGTCCAGCGTCACCGTCCGCATGCCCTCGCGGGTGAGCACGACCAACTCGTTGTCGTTGAGGTACACGACGTTGGTCGTGTGCTCCAGGATGGCCGAGGCATCCGAGGCGACGACGTACTCGTCGCTGCCGACGCCGACGATCAGCGGGCTGCCCTTGCGGGCGGCGACGATCTTGTCCGGCTCGCGGGTGCTCATGACGGCCAGGCCGTAGGTGCCGTTCACCTCGCGCAGGGCGGCCAGCACGGCCTCCTCGAGGCTGCCGGCGCGCTTGGAGAACTCGGCGATGAGGTTGGCCAGCACCTCCGAGTCGGTCTCGCTGGAGAAGGTATGGCCCTTCTGCTCGAGCAGCTTGCGCAGGGGTGAGTAGTTCTCGATGATGCCGTTGTGGACGATGGCGATCTCGCCGGTGTCGGCCACGTGAGGATGGGCATTGGCCTCGTTGGGCGCGCCGTGGGTGGCCCAGCGGGTGTGGGCGATGCCGATGGTCGAGCCGCCGAACTCCGGCACGCCCTTGCAACGCTTCTCCAACTCGACGATCCGGCCGGGGCACTTGGCGACGCGGAAGCCCGCCTCGCCCAGCACGCAGATGCCGGCCGAGTCGTAGCCGCGGTACTCCAGCCGCTTGAGACCCTCGACCAGGATGCCCTGGGCCCGCTTGCGCCCGATATATCCGACGATTCCGCACATGGGCAGTCTCCTCCCGAAATCGCAGGCAGCGGCGCCTCACGGGCACCGGCCCTGCAAAACCGCGTCGACCGGCCCGGGCATTCTACCGGGCCTGGCTGCGCGAAGTTCTCGCTTCCCTTACCCTTATCGTCGGCGAATGGGGCGGGCTTTGCTACATTTCCCGCCGGCTCGGCCGACGCCGTTGCAGCCCCGGCCACGGGGCCCTACAATCCAGGCCGAACCCCCGGCTCAGACCCGCGCGAGGCCCCGATGGACCTGTTCGAATCCTCCGAGGACGCCGCCATCCAGCGCAACGCGCCGCTGGCCGTCCGCATGCGCCCGCGGACGCTCGAGGAGTTCGTCGGCCAGCAGGACTTCCTCGGCCCGGGCCGACTGCTCCGCCGCATGATCCAGGCCAACCGCCTGGTCAGCCTCGTCTTCCACGGGCCGCCCGGCACGGGCAAGACCACGCTGGCGTATATTATCGCACGTCGGTGCGACTGCGAGTTCCGGTTTCTCAACGCCGCCTCGGCCAGCGTCCAGGACGTGCGGCGGGTGATGGAGCAGGCGCGGGCCAGCCTCGGGGCCACCGGCCGGCGGACCGTCCTGTTCCTGGACGAGCTGCACCGCTTCAACCGCGCCCAGCAGGACGTGCTGCTCAACGACGTCGAGAACGGCACGATCGTCCTGATCGGCGCGACGACCGAGAACCCCTACTTCGCCATCAACTCGCCGCTGCTGAGCCGATCGAGCGTGTTCCGCTTCGAGCCGCTCAGCGAGGCGCAGATCGCCACGCTGCTGCGCCGGGCCATCGAGGATCGCGAACGGGGCCTCGGTGAGTATAGCATCTCCGCGACCGACGAAGCGATACGCCACCTGGCCAAAATCAGCGACGGAGACGCCCGCCGGGCCCTGACGGCCCTGGAGGTGGGCGTGCTGAGCCAGGTGCGACAAATGGGGGACGTTACCGCCCCGGTGCCCTTCGACCTCGCCGTTGCCCAGGAGTCCATCCAGACCAAGGCCCCCGTCTACGACCGCGCCGGCGACGCCCACTACGACGCCGCCAGCGCCCTGATCAAGTCGATGCGGGGCAGCGACCCTGACGCAGCCATCTACTGGCTCGCCCGGATGCTCCACGCCGGCGAGGACCCCCGCTTCATCGCCCGGCGCATCGCCATCCTCGCCAGCGAGGACGTCGGCAACGCCGACCCGCGGGCGATCTCCGTGGCGTCGGCCGCCTTCGACATCACCGAGAAGGTCGGCATGCCCGAGTGCCAGCTCACCCTCGCCCAGGCCGTCATCTACCTCGCCTGCGCCCCCAAGAGCAACTCGGCCACCACCGCCATCCACGCCGCCCTCGACGACGTGAAAAACGACCGCACGATCCCCGTGCCCAAGCAGATCCGCAACGCCCCCCACCCCGGCATGAAGGCCGAGGGCGCCGGCCAGGGCTACCAGTACGACCACGACCACCCCGGCGGCGTCAGCCCGGACATGGACTACCTCGGCGTCGAGAAAACCTACTACACCCCCACCGGCCGGGGCTACGAAAAGCACATGGCCGCCTATCTCGAATGGGTCCGCCAGATCCGCCGCCAGTAGGGAGCCCCGTAGGCCGGGTCGAGCGGAGCGAGGCCCGGCAATTCGTGGATGGAGCCGGGGCCGCCTCCGCCCGGGCCTCGCTGGGGCTCGACCCGGCCTACGGAAACGGCCACCCGCCCTGCAGAGGGCCCGCCGTTTGGCCGATACTCTATCGTGCGCCCCGGGTTACGGGGCTCGCGTCAGGCGAACCCTTGACGCGCCGCGGCGGCGGGCGTACCGTACGCGGTTGCTACGCGTAAGGCCGGGCTTTTTGGGGGCCCGGCGGGCTTCTGGGCCGACCAACTGGAGACCATCACATCATGACGACCAAGATTCTGCTGGACGAGAGCGAGATCCCGCGGCAGTGGTACAACCTGGCGGCCGACCTGCCCACGCCGATGCTGCCCCCCCTGGGCCCCGACGGCAAGCCGTTGGACCCCAAGATGATGGAGGCCATCTTCCCCGGCAACCTCATCGAGCAGGAGATCAGCAGCCAGCGCTGGATCGACATCCCCGAGGAGATCCTGGGCCTGCTGGCGATGTACCGCCCCAGCCCGCTCTACCGTGCGTACGGCCTGGAGAAGGCCCTGGGCACGCCGGCGAAGATCTACTACAAGAACGAGGGCGTCAGCCCCGCCGGCAGCCATAAGCCCAACACAGCCATTCCGCAGGCCTGGTACAACAAGCAGGCCGGCACGAAGCACCTGACCACCGAGACCGGCGCCGGCCAGTGGGGCAGCGCCCTGAGCTACGCCTGCACGCTGACGGGTCTGGACTGCGTGGTCTACATGGTCCGCATCAGCTTCGAGCAGAAGCCCTTCCGCCGGCTGATGATGGAGACCTGGGGCGGCAAGTGCATCCCCAGCCCCTCCAACACCACCAATGCGGGCCGGGCGATCCTGGCGGCCGACCCTGACACGCCCGGCTCGCTGGGCATCGCCATCAGCGAGGCCGTCGAGGCCGCCGTCGCCGACGCCACCGGCAAGACCAAGTACAGCCTCGGCAGCGTGCTCAACCACGTCATGCTGCACCAGACCATCATCGGCCTGGAGGCCAAGAAGCAACTGGCCAAGGCCGGGATCAAGCAGCCCGACGTGGTCATCGGCTGCTGCGGCGGCGGGTCGAACTTCGCGGGCATCAGCTTCCCGTTCGTCCTGGACAAGATCCACGGCGCCAACATCGAGATCATCCCCGTCGAGCCGACCAGCTGTCCGACCATGACGCGGGCGCCCTTCGCCTACGACTTCGGCGACACGGCCAAGATGACCCCCCTGCTGCCGATGCACTCGCTGGGCCACAGCTTCGTGCCCCCGCCGATCCACGCCGGCGGCTTGCGCTACCACGGCCTGGCCCCGCTGGTCAGCGCGGCCATCAACGAGGGGCTCGTCACGCCGCGGGCCTACCAGCAGCTCAAGTGCTACGAGGCGGCCGTCACCTGGGCCCGGACCGAGGGCTTCATCAGCGCCCCCGAAACCAGCCATGCCATCGCCGCCACCATCGACGAGGCCCTCAAGGCCAAGGAAGAGGGCAAGGAAAAGACCATCCTCATGTGCTGGTCGGGCCACGGGCTGATGGACCTGGTGGGCTACCAGAAGTACTTCGAGGGCCAGCTCACTGATTACGTCCTGCCCGAGGAGGACCTCCAGAAGAGCATCCGCGTCATGGACGAGCTGCCCAAGGCCGAGATCCACAAGACCGGCAAGTGGTAACTCCAGGGCCAAACGTCTGAGAGACACCACGGCGGGCCGGGCAGCGTTGCCCGGCCCGCCGTTTTCGTGCGTGGGAAGAACGCGTCAGGCCATCCGACGGCGCTGCCACCAGCCGACAGCGCCCATGCCCAGCATGCCCAGCAGGACCGACCCCGGAAGCGGCACGGCCACGAAGGACTCGCTGCCGCCACTCTCGAAGGCGATCACGTGGATGCCGACGCGCAGGGCGCCGCTCTCGATGGCGCTGATCACGTTGGCGAAGCTCACCCCCGGCTCAAGGTCGAACAGCACCCCCAGCGTCTCGTCCGGGCCGACGCCGTTCGGCGGCGGAGGCGCCACCGCTGAGACCGTGAAGGCCTCCGCGAACGGCGGCGAAAGGCTGTTGCCCCGCGGCAGATTGGCCACGTTGCCGTCCACTTCGAAATCCACCCCCGTCGGCTCGATCAGCGAATCGATCGAGGCGAGAAGGTCATTCTCGAAGGCCGCCATGCGGATCACCGATGGCTCCGGGCCGCTGTTGGCGAAGGTGAACAGGACGCCGCCGTTGGACTCGGTCACTTCCAGCGTCAGTTGCGCCTCCCCGATGGCTGCGTCAGTGGGATCGGAGTCTGCCGCGGGAATGACTTCGAACGGGTACAGCTCTCCGTAGGCCGACCCCGCCAGTCCCAACAGCAACAGCAGACCAGAAACGACACAGAATCTCGTTCCAGTCATGAGAATCCCCTTTTGAAATTCTCCCCTTTACACAGACCTGTCTTCCGCGACAGGTCACCTTCTGCCATCCTTTCTCCGCGATGGCGGCGCGACAATCCGGTTGGACCCTTTTCTAGAATACAACCCATTCCTGCTACATTTCCGCAGGCCTGGCACAGCCCCGACAGTCGGGCGAACGATTGTCGCCGGTGACTGACTACGATACCCTTGAGGGATGAGAACACGACTGACGCGCGAGGAATTCGAGGACCTGGTGGACGAAGCCCTTGACTCGGTGCCGGCCGCCTTCGACCCGTACCTGGAGAATGTGATTGTCGAGGTGGTCGATCGGCCCACGCGCGAGCAGCGGGACTCGGTGGCCCTCGAGCCGGGCATGCTGCTGCTGGGGCTCTACCAGGGCGTGCCGCTGACGGACAAGAGCGTCACCCAACCGCTTGACTGGCCCGAGCGGGTGCTGCTGTTTCATCGCAACATCGAGGCCGTCTGCCGCACGCGGCGTGAGATCGTTGAGGAGGTCCGCCGGACGGTGCTGCATGAGATCGGCCACCACTTCGGCATGGACGAGCAGGACCTCGACGAGTTGGGCTACTAGACCCCCTGTCGACTGGCGTGGCAGGCGCATCTGGCGCGCAGCCAAGAGGGCGGGACCGCAGGGGCCCCGCCCTCTGGCAGATCGTAACGGGCCGGGGCAAACCCCCGGGCCGTGCCGGTCGAGCCGTCGGCCCGTGGGGTCTGCCCTTGGCGGGCACTCAGACGGCTGGTGCCCAGGCCTTCGGCCCGCTTACAACTTTACAGCCTGACAGTACGTCTACTACCTCCGGGTCCTGGTCCTTGGCGGGCCCTCCGCCCGCCACCGTTGTCACTGCAGCTCGCAGCCGAGCGTGCACTTACGCCTCGGGCTGCTGGTTCATGCGCCGGCGCTGCAGAAGCCCAACGGCCCCCACGCCGATCATGCCCAGCAGGACCGACCCCGGCACCGGCACCACCGGCACGTCGCCATTGGTGATCCGGGTGGCCGAGAGGAAGACCCCCTCGCCGTTTTCGAGGACGCCCTGCACAAACAGGCCCGCACGGGCCAGGCCGCTATCCAGCGCGGCGATCAGGTCCTCGAAACTCGCGTTGCGGTCCATGGCGAACACCAGGCTCAGCGACTCGCCGGGGCTGATGCCCACATCCATCGGCGAGCCGTCCGGGCTGGCCGAGAACTTCGTCGAGAAGCCCTCGGCGTTGGCGCCCGGCAGCTGGCGCGGCCGCGTGTCGAACGCGAAGTCGACACCCGCATCACCATCCGTGTCGCGGTCGCTGATGCACACGACACCCCGCATCATCTGGTTGTCGTCAATTGCGACCAGCGTCACGACTGAAGGGGCCGGGCCGTTGTTGCGGATGACGAACTGCGCTCGGCCCGCCGCCGGTTCGGTCACCTCCAGCGTCAGCTGGGACTCCCCGACGGCCGCCACCGCTGGATCGATGGGCTCGACCGCCTTAAAACCATACAACTCTGCACTGGCGGGGACTGCGCTAAGCAACACCAGCAACGAGACTGCAGTGACACTCTTCAAGATACATCTCATGGGTACACCCCTTTTCGAACGGGTCATTACACGGTCCGCGTCCCCCTGCCGCGGTTCAATGCAATTGTAGGACAGCCCCGATGGTCAACCATTCGGCGTAATGCTGAATTGTCCTGGGTGCTAAGGCCTAGTCGGACCCTTAAGACTATCTGGGGGCAGACCCGAGGACCGGCCGGCGATTCACTGGCTAGACTAGGAACAGTTAGCGCCCAGAGACTGCCCCCATCGCGCAAGGCCCGAGAGAGTAAAGAAATGGGCTGCCAGCCCCGGGGGGGGACAGGGGAGCGGCGGTGAGGTCCCTGCGCGCGCCCGGCCGGGCGGACGCGTGTCCGCCCGGCCCGGGCGAGGGTCGGCAAACGGTCTAGCGGGTCAGCGGGCCCTGTAGCGGCGAGCGGGCCAGCAGGTTCTCCAGGCCCTCCTCGACCGCGTGTCGGCCGGGGCGGCGGTCCGAGCCCGGCGTATCCCGCAGCAGATCTACGGTGACCAGCCGATCGCTCAGGCGCGTCCGCCGCAGGGGCGAGTGCGTCCGCAGCGGGCCGCGGGCGCGGACCGGCAGGACGGCCGAGGGTTGGCCCGTCGGCTCGACGGCGGCCGTGTCGGCCGGCTCCATCGCCGCCGCCAGCGGGGCCGGGGCAGCCAGTACCGGCTCGTCCAGGTCGCCCTGCAGCTCGGGCTCGGCCAGGGCGACCGTATCGCCCCAGTGGCTCAGGACGATGTTCAGGTCGCGGTCGTCGATCCAGTTGTCGCCGTTGAGGTCGCCGTCGCTCCAGCCGCCGCTGCGGGCCAAGTGGCTCAGGATGATGTTCAGGTCGCGATCATCGACCTGGCCATCGCTGTTGACGTCGCCGGGCAGCAGCACCGGCCGCAGCTCGAAGCCGAACACGTAGTCGTCGCCCTCGGTCCCGTCGCCGTTGCCGTCCAGGGCGTTGCCGGCCTCGTCGGCGACGCCGCTGGCGGCCAGGCGGAAGGTGTACTCGTGCCCCTCCTGCAGTTGCAGGCCGGGGATCGACCAGACGGCCCCGCGGGTGTGCAGGTCGTAGTTCAGGCTCGCCCCGACCATGCTCAGCTCCGTGCCGGTGGCGTTGTCGATGATCGACAGGTCACCGAGGCTGAGCGACCCGCCGACGTCCTCGCTGAACCACAGGCTCAGCGTGCGGGCCTCGAGGTCGAGCTGCCGCGCCGAGACGGTCGGGGGCGTGGTATCGGTCCCGTCGGGGATGCCCGGCGTGCCGCCGACGGGCCCGGCCTGCCAGTTGGCGCTCTCGCTGCCGTAGCCCCACAGGTCCGTGCGGACCAGCGAGGGCCCGAACCCGTCGGGGCTCAGCGGCCAGGGCTCGTCGTCGTCGTAGTCGACCCGGTCGACCGGCAGGTAGCCGAAGGTCTGGTCTGCGTCGGGGTTGCCGGGCATGGCCAGCGTCACGAGTTCGCCGCCGTTGCTCAGGGCGCCCCCGTAGGGCCCGAAGATGAGCACGTCGGCCGGTATGCCGAACTGCGCCCGGAAGATGGCCGGGTCGATGGGCACGACCAGGGCGGCGGCTCCGGCGGCGAGGACCTGCCCGGCCGGGAAGGTGAACTCGATGCCGTCGGTGAACATCCAGGTGCGGTCCGGGCTGGCCGGGTCGTACAGCGGGACCGGGCTGCCGGTGAGGTTGCGGATCTCCAGCCATTCGGTGCCGGCGGCGGGGTGGTACATGATCTCGCTGATGACGACCGGCCCGACCAGGGCGTGGCCGTTGGGCCCGCCGGGGGTGGGCCACTGCAGCGGGATGAAGTCGATGGTGCCGTCGGGCAGGGCGTATCGCCCGATCGTCACGCCGCTGCGGACGCCGGGGAAGGCCTCGTGCGCCTGGTAGCCGCCCAGCAGGCCCGCGGCCAGGGCGGCCGTCAGATAGACGTCCTCGCCCACCACGCTCAGGCCAAATGGCGTGATGACGCCGGGGTTGCCGGCCTGGCCGAAGTGGTCGGCCGAGCTGAACACCACGTACCCGCCGGCCGGGATGACCGTGCCGCCGGGGATGCGGAACTTCATCAGGTCGCCGGCGGAGTCGCTGAGGTACCAGCCGCCGATGTCGACGGACTGGCTCGAGGCGTTGTGCAGCTCGATCCAGTCGCCCTGGGGCCCGTCGGAATGGGCCAGCACCTCGTTGATGACGATCGATCCGGGCGCCCACAGGGGCGTCTCGGCCGAACCGGGCGTGCCGCCGACGAAGTTGCTGATGCGCCACTGGTCCTTGTGGTCCCAGGCGTCAGGCGCGGCCAGCGGGTCGACGACGACCAGCGAGAAGCCCGCCCCGTCGGCCAGCGGATACCAGCGGTCGTCGTAGGTGAAATCCAGGATGGTGCTGCCGGTGGCGTCGTCGAGCACCAGTTGCTCACCACTGTTGCTGAGCCGGCCCGTGTAGGTGCCCAGGATGCGGGGCGCCGGGCCGTAGCGGCTGCGGAAGGAGACGGCGTCGGACACCAGCACCGCCCGCTCGCCGGGCGCCAGGGTCGTGCCGGCGGCGAAGCTGAAGGTCACGCCTGCGGTGAAGGCCACGCCCGTCAGGTCCAGCGTGTTCACGCCGACGTTCTGCAGCTCGATGAACTCGAAGTCCTGGGCGTTCAGGCCGCTGCTGGCCGGCGGGTCGGCGGGGTTGAACATCAGCTCGGTGATCCGCAGACTCTCCTGGAGCGTGCTGGGCTCGCCGGCGTAGGTACGGCTGGTGAGGATGGCACCGGTGTCGTCGAGCAGCGTGATCGTCTCGCCCCAGTTGGACAGATGTCCCTTATAGGGGCCGACGACGAAGGTGCCCGAGTCTCGGCCGGGAACCGACCGCTCGCGGAAGGCCCGCGGGTTGGGCGAGACGTAGAGCGTCTTGCCCGGCGGGATGACCGTGCCGCCCTGGAAGGTGAAGCTGACCGCCCCGGTGATCTTGTAGCCCGAGATGTCCACCGCATAGCTGTGAGGGTTGCGGATGCGGATGTACTCCTGGTCCTGGTCGCCGGTGACGGGGTTGTACTCGATGTCGGACTCGATGATCAGGCTGACGCTGGCCGGCTGGCTGGAGGGCATGGCCAGTTTTCGGCTGCTGTTGGACCAGTTCTTGAGGTAGTTGGCCCGGCGGACGACGAAGTCGTTGCGGAGCTTGTTGATCTCGTTGTTGAGGTTCCAGTTGGAGTCGCGGTCCCAGGTGCCCCAGCGGTTGTAGTCGAGCTGGATGTCGGCGGCGGCGGCGGCCTTGAACTCGGCGATCTTGGAGTCCACCCAGGTCAGGTCCAGGAAATATTCGTCCAGCAGCGTCCGCAGGCGCCGCTCGAGCATGGAATGGATCTCGGTGTGGCCCGAGCCGTAGATACCCACCATGACGGTGTTGTAGGGGCTGGTGGGGTCGCTGTTGTAGCGAATCGTGTTGTTGAAGACGCCGCCGATCTGGGTTCGGCCCCAGGTGAGGTCGTGGTCCCAGGGCATCAGCGACCACTCGCCGGACTGGCGGTCGTAGTAGACGAAGAAATTCTTGTGGCCGCAGTCGAGGTCCTGGATCATGCCCTTAATGGCGACGTAGTTGACCAGGGCGGGCAGGTTGCTGTTGTCGTAGAGCCAGTTCTGCCCGGGCGTGCCGCCGAGCGGGGCGTGCGTGGCCAGCTCATACAGGCCGTCCCAGTCCGAGTCGATGCCCAGGCGCATGTCCACCCCGCCGCGAATGCGGACGGCGATGGGGTCGAGGTTGTTGCCGTTGCCGTAGACCCGGAAGAACGCGCCCTCGTCGTCCAGGTCGAGCCGGTTGATCATGTCGCGGTCGCCCTGCTCGATGAAGATGTGGGCGCCGTAGAACTGGTTGTTCTGCTGGACGCGCATCATGAAGGTGGCGTTGGCCTCAAGGCCGGCCTCCTTGAAGAACTCAAAGCTCAGCCACTGGCGCATCCAGCTCTTGTCCGAGACGTGGCTGTTGAGGTTGAACTCCTTGACGCGGCGCTCGTCGGGGTCCCAGCGGAACTCGTGCTCAGGGTTGAACCTGAACTTGTGGTTGGGATTGGGCGCGCCGGCCGTCGAACCGCCGCGGACGCGGACGAAGACGTTGTCGTAGAACTCGCCGTTGTAGTAGACGGACGCGCGGGTGCCCGTCCGGGTGTTGGCGGCGGAGGGGCTCTGCACGAACCAGTGGAGCACGGGCAGGTCATTGCCGATGGTGTCGGCGTCGACGATGAAGCCGGTGTACTGCGCGCTGGAGGTCGGGCTGAGGTAGGTCGGGAAGCGGCCCTGCCCGCCGGCGGTGTCGCGGGTGCGGATGTAGTAGCGGACCATCTCGCCGCTCTTGGAGGCCGAAGCGGGGATCGTCGCGCCGTAGATGCCGTCGCCGGCCTCCCCGTCGCCGTGCAGACCGTCGTCGTACATCGTCAGGGAGATCTCGGAGCTGTACATCACCCGGTAGACCAGCGTGACCGACTGGACGCCGTAGACGCCCGGATCGATCCGGGCGGTGACGGTGACGTTGTCGCCGTCGGTGGGCAGGGCCGGCCCATGGACCACCTCGCTGATGCCCGGGCCGGTGCTGTCGATGCCCGGGCCGTTGGCCTGGTTGGGCGAGGGCGTGGAGAAGTAGCGCAGCTCCCCGTCGTCGTTGTAGCCGTAGGAGATGTCGGCGTACTGGGCGGGGAACTCGAACTCGTCGAGAATCGTCTGGCCGTCGGGGCTGACGATGGCAATCCAGTCGCCATTGCCCGAGAGCCTGAAGTTGGTGTGCAATTCCTGGCCGGCGACGCGAAAATCCTTGCCGCTGGCGAAGATCATGAACCGCTGGCCGGGCGCCAGCTCCAGTTCGGGCAGCTGCCACCGCATCAGGTCGTTGTCGTCATCGGTGATGTAGTAGCCCGTCAGGTCCAGCGTGTGGTCGGTGGGGTTGTGGATCTCGAACCAGTCGCTGTAGTCCCAGTCCCTGTCCCAGTTGGTGTTCCGGTTGACGGCGAGGACCTCAGAGATGCGGGGCTGGTCGCCCGTGGCGACGAAGGTCTGCAGGGCCGACCAGCTGGTGCCCGAGGCGTTGGTGGCGTAGACGCGGTAGTAGTAGGTCCGCCCGACCTCCAGGCCCACCAGGTCGGTGTAGAACTCGCCGCTCTCGC